>PGXU01000040.1 GCA_002839335.1 Spirochaetae bacterium HGW-Spirochaetae-4 | reverse complement strand
ATTCTCCGTTGCCTGATACCAATCCGATTTCCTGTGTCGTGCAGAATCCCTCGCGTGGTGGGTATCTCGCCGGCAGGATGATGCACTTGCTCTCCCCGCATGGGGGAACGCTCCTGGCAATCCAGACCCATAGCAATGCCTACAATTCCTTGGAGCGGGTCAGGGGGTTCCGCGACTATTTCAACGACAAGCCATCCTATTCGACCTTTGAGATGGAAGTGGATATGTCAAAAGGTGGAGAGCGGGAACTGGAGTCCTTCTACCATGAACAATCGAATGTTCAGGGAATCTTCGTGGTGAACGATGCGGTCCACCGTATAGCCCAGACTGTCTCGCTGTTGGGTAGATCCAACCAGACTACCTTGATAGGATACGATCTGATTGCGCAGAACCGAAAGGCAATGCACTCCGGCAATGTCCATTGTCTGATCAGCCAGCGGCCGGAATTCCAGGGATACACTGCGGTGTACCAGCTGTATCGCAAGGGGTTGCTCAATCAGGTTCCCGAACAGTCCATTTGTGTTCCGATCGATATCATCTTGCCCGAAAACCTGCTGGAAGAGAAGTCTGCTTGTCTCGACGTGTGACCTGTGGAAAGCACAATCTTGTTCCACCAGGACGATAGCGTCCCGTTGTTTCGGATGTATGTCCCGATGGTTGCCTTGATCAACACACCGAATAATGTTCCGACCACTGTACCTACCCCTCCATAGAGGAGGGTGCCATAGACCACTGAATATAAAAATATCTCTCGGTATTACCAAGAGACATTATTGGAGGTAAGGGGATTCGAACCCCTGGCCTATTGATTGCGAACCAATCGCTCTAGCCAACTGAGCTATACCCCCCAGTTGTTGTGGTCCGTGACACAGATATTGTTCGGTTGCATGTTCCATCTGTCTCGGGACGCTAGTGATCTGTACCATCCTAATCTTTGCTTTTCTTGGGCCTATCGAACAGATGGACTGCGTTCGTGTCAGCTCAGATATCTGGATATCTTCGCTTCCTTAACCTTGCCCTTTGTCCGATCCGCTCCAAGCTCAGCCACAAGTTTATGTTGTTACAAATCACTAGACAAAATTATCTTACCGGATAATCTTAGTCAAGGGGTGAGGTCCTTTCAAACAATATCGGATGCGATGAATCCTGAAAATCTCCATTGGTTATCCGCTTCATCCTAGAATCGGTATCTGAACTTCGGTAATATACTTGTTGCTGTCCCGTTCAACGAATTGGTCGATTATGTTCATATCCAACGGTACGGAGCCCAATACCAATTCCCCAGCGTTGGTGCGCATCCGTTCGAAAGTCTCGTGCATCAAATGGTATGGACCTGTATGATACGCACAGAAATAGTCGCCTGCAGGAATCGTCTCAAACCGGATAGATCTGGTTCGTCCATCACGAAGCTCTTGTTCCGACCAGTCATGGAGGTAGGAGCCGAATATTTTCTCTTCCCCACAATAGAAGACCAGTGTTGGATAGAAATAGAATTCCTCCGATGCATACAGGGTTTCTTCGCTGCCAATGGGAATATAATAACGTTCTGGGAATGTCTTGACGCCCATAAATCCAATCTCCAGGGACGCCAATGATTGTTCCACGAAACTGAGCTTCCGCTGGATTACCGAATCGATCTTGATCAAGTGTTCCCACTGTTTACGCAATTGTTCGGATTGTTCCCTCAGAACTTGCATCGAAGTACCGATATCCCGCGCGTGCACACAATCCCGTATCTGATCGAGAGAACAGCCAAGTTGCCGTAAGTAGCGTATCTTGGCAAACTGGTATACTTGGTCGAATCTATATGACCGATACCCTGTGGTCGAATCCCGGAACGCCGGGACCATCAAATCGATCGAATCGTAATACCGCAGTGTTTGTACATCGATCTTGAACAATTTGCTGAATTCGCCAATCGAGAAGACTTCTTTCATGGGGCAGAGGATAGTAGCCGCTGAACGGGTTTGTCAACTCCACACTGCCTGCCTATCGCTTGTCACGGTCATATGGAATTCCGAGGGCGGCAGGATCGTTGGCGGATCCGATGGTCAGCAATAGCGCCGCTATTGTCATGAGGTACGGGAACATTGCGAACAATTGGGAAGGAATTCCTGTTCCTGCAGTTTGCAAACGTATCTGCAACGCCTCCGCTCCTCCAATTACCAGGGCTGCACCCAATATGCCAAAAGGTGTCCTTTTTCCCAAGATAACAGCAACCAATGCGATGTATCCCTTTCCTGCAGTAATGTTCTCTTGGAAAAAACCGAGTTTGACAATTGTCAGATACGCACCACCGAGACCTCCGAGTATGCCATTGAACAACGCGGCGATATAACGGATCGTGTGTACCTGCAAACCAGCCGTATCGGCTGCTATAGGGTGTTCCCCAACTGCGTGCAAAGCAACTCCAAAATCGGTTTTATAAAAACATATGTGGGCGAGCACCATACATCCCAACGTCAGGTAGACAAATAGATTCTGGGAGAAGAGCACCTGACCGATAAACGGAATACTCGAAAGTAGAGGAATCGGCAAGTCCCCCAACACCCTTGTCGAGGGTAGGGTCGTAGTCTGGCCAAAGCTCATGAGAAACAGGAAACTGGTGAGTCCCAATGCCAAAAAGTTCTGGGCCAACCCCACGATCGTCTGGTTTGCCTTGAATCGGATAGAAAGGAATGCATGAAGCATGCTCATCGACAGGCCTCCCAACATTCCGGCTAAGATTCCCAAGAAAAAGCTGCCAGTGGAAAAAACCACCATGAAGCTGAAGAATGCGCCGCATAGCATGATTGCTTCCACTCCGATATTCAGCAGGCCGCTCTTTTCCGAGATACTCTCCCCCAAACCAGCCAAAGCCAACGGGATGGCCATACGAATCGAGGCGGCGAAAAACGTGGTGACAACTACTATCGGTTCCATCGATCACACTCCTTCCAGTATCGCAATGCTCTGTCGTGAGTCCCGAATCACCAGGAATAGGATCAAGGCTCCCATGACAATGGAGGCAATGGAAGTGGGCACCCCTGCCGTGCGTTGCATTGCCATGGACCCGATTTGCAGGGCGGCAATCCCGATCGAAGCGAACACGATACCGACCGGATGGTTCTTTCCCAGCAATGCGACAATAATGGCGACATAGCCAAATCCAGGACTGATTCCCTCGATGAGCCGATGGTGCAAACCCGCAATCTCACTGACTCCGGCAAGCCCGGCGAGACCTCCTCCAGCAATAGCCGAGAGGATTGTGGCACGGTTGACCTGTATACCACTACAAAGACAAGCCCTTCCGTTGAGCCCGACTGCCCGCATCTCGAATCCCAGTCGGGAACGGAAAACCAATAGATGGACCGCGATTACCATCAACAAGGCCATGACGAGGCCCGCATGGATTCGCGTCGGAGGCAACATCTGCATGAAGTTGGCCGATTCCGGTAAAATTGGTGACATCGGGTATGGATAGGCGGGATCCTTCAGACTTGTTCGTACAAGAATTCCAACCAAATTAATGGCAACATAATTGAGCATGATGGTCATGATGACTTCAGAAATGGAAAATCGTGCCTTCAAGAAACCTGGAATCAATGCCCAGGCCCCCCCCGCGGCAAATCCGACCAGAATTACAAGCGGGATCATGACAATGGGAGGCAAACCGGGAAAAACCAGCGCAGTTGCGGTGATAGCGATCGCACCCATGTAGAGTTGTCCTTCCGCTCCAAGATTGGTGAATCCTGTCTTGAAACCGATAGACACTCCCAATGCCGCCAGCATCAGTGGTGTCGCGCGCACCAATACTTCACTCATCGCATAGGATGAGCCGAAGATTCCCCGGAGGAAGCTTGAGGCAGCCACCATGAGATTGCTACCTACCAATGCGATCAGTCCGAAGGCAACCAGAAGAGTCGCACCGGTTACCACCAACAACGAAACCCATTCATCGTCTCGCCGTTTCATCGTGCTGCTCCTTCTGTTTTTACCCCAGCCATGAGTAGACCGATTCGGGTGATATCGACCGCTTTGTTTTCGATCGTAGCCATAATTGACCCTTCATGTATAACGGCGATCCTATCGCTTAAAAGCAATATCTCCTCCAAATTCGTACTTACCAGAAGTGTGGCACACCCTGCCGACCTCATGGCCAACAGCTGGTTGTGGACAAATTCCGTTGCCCCTATGTCGAGCCCCCGGGTAGGTTGGAATGCGATGATGACCTTCGGAGATCCGATAAACTCCCTGGCAAGCACCAACTTCTGTTGGTTTCCTCCCGATAGGAATCGCATCGGCTCCTGCAACCCGTGGGATTTTATGGAAAATTCCTTGACAACGCGTGTTGCCTGTTCCAGCATGCATTGTTTATTGACCATACGCCCTTGTGTGGTGGTGGTAGATTGGGCAGGACGAAGCAACAGGTTCTCTGCGATACCCATATCCAGTACCAGTGAATCACGATGCCTGTCATCGGAAATGTAACCGATTCCTGCCAATCGTCGTTCGGCTGTGGAAGCATTGGAGATATCTTGTTGGCAACAGACCACCTTACCTTTCTCGTGGTGCCGCAATCCCATCAGCGTTTCAAGCAATTCCTTCTGTCCGTTTCCATCGACTCCCGCAATTCCGAGAATTTCCGATTGCTTCAGTGAAAGATTCACGCTACCAACTTTCCCACCGTTTCTTTTAAACCCGAAATCCACCAGCTCAAGTACCGGTGCGTCCATGTGATGGTTTTGCCGTTCCCGGGCAACAGGTACCAGCTCTCTTCCGATCATCATCGTGGACAGCTGTTTCGCATCGATTCCTTTTGTTTCTACGGTGGATATCGAGCAGCCGTCGCGCAATACTGTCACCCGGTCGCAATGGTCCAACACCTCTTGGATATGGTGTGTGATCACAATGATCGAACATCCTTCAGCCTTCAATTGTTTGAACATCGCAAACAGATGATCCGACTCTTGTGGGGTGAGCACAGCCGTCGGTTCGTCCAGAATGAGGATCTTCGCTTTCCGGTAGAGGAGTTTGAGGATCTCCACACGTTGCATTTCTCCTACGGACAATTTTTTTACCAGTGTACGCGAATGTGTCTTCAATCCATAGGAATCACTCAACCTGTCGATGTGTTCGCATCGAGCACGTTCACGGGAGAAGGGATATCCCGAATCGCGCAATCCCAAGGTGATGTTTTGTTGCACGGTGAGTGTTGGCACCAAAGTGAAATGTTGGTGAACCATGCCGATATGCCGGGCTATCGCGTCCTTTGGACTTTTGAAAACGATCTCATGTCCATCGATCGTGATACTCCCGGCATCCTTTTGATACATTCCGTAGAGAATGTTCATGAGCGTAGTCTTGCCGGCACCGTTCTCTCCAAGAAGGGCATGGATCTCACCTTCACGGACTTCTAGGCAAACATCACGGTTGGCATAGGTGCCAAAGAATGATTTGCATATGTCCTTCATTTCCAGTACCGGCATCTGTTCCCTCCCGCTTGCAGTTGGGGAGGCGGCAAACTGCCGCTTCCCCGTAGTCGTTCAATTCCGGGTTGGTGTTTCGATCATCGGTATTTTGAGACTACCGTTGAGAATCGATTCTCTGGTATCTGCAATCAACGTCTTCACAGAATCCGGTATGATCCCGTCGAAGGAATTGTATGGAGCGATATCCACAACTCCATCCTGCATGCCAAGATAGAATACACCACCTTCGTATGTTCCATTCTGAACCTTTTCAACAGCATTCAAAACAAGCATGGGAACACTGTATATGGTCGAACACATCACCGTTCCGGGAGCAATCGCATTCTGGTCGTATGAGTCTCCAGTTGCCAGGAGCCCCCGCTCTTCGGCTGCCTTGATGACACCGGTTCCAGCTTGGTTCGCCACGTGGGAAAGGACATCGGCACCACGGTCGGCCATTGCGATCGCTGCTTCCTTACCAAGGGCAACATCGGTAAAACTACTGATATATGCCTCAAAAACCTCTATCGAGGGATTCACGGACTTGGCTCCCAATTTATAGGCTTCCACTACCTTCACGATTGATGGTTGTTCGAAACCTCCGACCATACCGATTTTGCCTGACTTCGACATGGATGCGCTGAGCATTCCCATCAAGTAGGCAGCTTCCTCACATGCCATCACATACGATGCGGCATTCTTTGAGTAGACATTGGATTCAATCGCCATAAACTTGGTGTTCGGGAATCGGCTTGATACGCGGACCGCCGGTTCTCCGAATTGGAAGCCATGACCTATCACCAGATCATATCCCTGGGAGGCGTAGTCTGTGTAGGCGGCTTCGCCATCGGCGATTCCGACATGTTCCGAGTAGGCGGTTTGAAGGCCGTACTTCTCTTCGGCAGCCTTCAGTCCGGCGAATGCGACGGCATTCCACCCCTGGTCATTCGCAGGTCCACTGAGCAGCAAAGCCACCCTCATCGAATCGGAAGCTTTGGTTTCCGAGGCCCCTCCTGCGAACAGGCAAGCAACACCCACCAGTGTTACGAACAGAACGATTGCGATTCTCTTCATATGTTATCTCCTCCTCACGGGATTGTTCCCGGTGATTTATACAATGGACCCCATGGGGAAATGCGGGGCCATGCGTTCCGTGCATATGCGGTTCCCCTCTTTGGCCAGCAGGTGTTCGTCGACATGGGGAAACTGCCCGTGTGACCAGACGACTTTTCCCGCGACCATGGTAAGGTCGACCGGTCCGCTGACTCCGACTCTAGCCAATAGGTTGCGGGGATCATGGAGTGTTCCGCAAAGTTCCAGTTTTTCGACGTCGATAAGGAACAGGTCCGCGGCTTTCCCCAATTCCAAGGAGCCGAGTTCTTCCCTTCCCAAGGTCCGGGCACCTCCCATGGTTGCAATCTTCAGCAACTCGTAGGGTGAAGGTGCTCCGTTGCGGCTCTTGCTGTGGAAGGCTTGCATCACATATGCCATGCGCAATGAATCGAGGAGATTGGAGCTGTCGTTGGTTGCAGAACCATCACAACCGAGACTCAATCCGACTCCTTTCCTGAGCATCGACGGAATATCCAAGATGGGAAATCCTCCCAAAGTTGCGGGAGCCGGGCAATGGGAGATACCACTTCCGTATGTGGCTAGGGAAGCGTGTTCCTCGGGAGAAAGTTCCCAGCCATGTGCGAACCATACGTCCGGTCCGACAAAACCGATGTCTTCACACCATTGCAGGGTGCGTTTCCCGTAGCGATCCACCATGATCGGATTTTCCCCTTCACCGAGATGGGTATGGAGATGCACGTGTTTTTCCCGAGCGAAAGCCACCGATTCGATGAACGTATGGTCATAGCTGTTGATCGGTTGGCATGGTGCGACCACTATACGCGTCATGCCAAATGGCTTGGGGTCGTGATAGGTAGATATCAGCCGATCGCAATCTCTCAGGAATCCATCCGTTGTCTCCAGCATCTCATCTGGAATCGTACTTCCCTTGCTCCGGGGAAGGGTATTGCAACCTCTTCCCGCGTGGTAACGTAAACCCAATAGGTTTGCTGCTTCCATTTGTCGATCGACTGGTTGGACTCCTGTTTTCCGTGTATAGCAATACTGGTGGTCGAAGGCACAGGTGCAGCCATGCTTTATCAAGTCGGCCATTGCTGTCAGGGACGAGTAGTAGATGACATCGGAGTCGATTTCCTTGAAAATCCTATATATATTGTCCAGCCATTCCACCACAAGCATGTTCGGGTAATCCACAGTCATGAGGTTTCGCACGAATGTTTGGAAAAAATGATGGTGGGTATTGATAAGTCCCGGATAGACGAACGCATGGCTTCCATCGATGACTTCACATCCGTCGGATACGAGGTTCCGACCCATGTCGGTAATTTTTCCATCTTCAATCTTGATATCCGTGTCGTGCAGGATGCGGTCGTTCGCATCGCAAGTCACAATTGCCTTTGCATTGCGGATAAGGACAAGGTTTTCCAAAACAGCCTCCATCACAGGGGTGATGGAGACACTGTAAACCTTATAGTAACTAGAGACTCAAGCATCACATGTGATGAATCGGAGACAAAGGGTGAAATGATTTGGATTCGAGCATTTTTATGAAATCGACCCTACCCAGCGGAGGACTGAAATAGTACCCTTGGACCATATCACAACCGATCTTGCGCAGATAGGCAACTTGCTGCTCGTTTTCGACCCCCTCCACAATTACCCGGAAATCCATCTGCCGGACCACCTTGATGAGACTTTCAATGAAATGGTGCATCCGATTGTGTTCCTGTACATCCCACAAGAGCGACTTGTCCAGTTTTATACATTTGAACGGCAGGTTCACCATATACGAGAGGTTCGAATATCCGGTTCCGAAATCATCGAGATGGAAATTGATGCCATGGCCTATCAACGATTCCATGACTGCCAATGCTTCGGTGAATGAAGAGCCGATGAATGTGCTTTCGGTGATCTCAAGGTTAATGGTTCCGGCTGGTATCCGATAGCGGCCTACAATTTCAAGGATATCGCGTACAATATTTCCATCTGCGAATTGCAAACTGGAGAAATTTACCGAGACCACAGGCATCTCCTTGCCTTTCGATCGTATTTCATCGAGCAGGATGCATACCTTCTCAAGCACCCAACGTCCCAATTCCCCAATGATTCCCAACTCCTCGGCCAAGGGAATGAATTCAACGGGATGGATCGTCCCCATCTTCTCGTCTTCCATACGCAGCAAAGCCTCGGCCATTTCCATGTTGCCCGAATCAAGGGAAAATATCGGTTGGTAATCGAGGGAGAGGCTGTCGGTGGAGATAGCCTGCAACAGTCTGTCGGACAATTGGTTCTTGCGGCGGATGGTACGTAAGATCATGGTGTCGCAGTTGACTGTTTGTCCTTTCCCGCGGTTCTTGGCCGTCCTGACAGTATGGTCGAGCAATGTGATGGGATCGGCGGTCGGGTCTGCCCGGAACGGTAGCTCGAGTGTCGCAAGCGATGCGCTCAGTCGGGTGGCCACACCCTCGACTCTCCACTGGAATGTGAACTGGTTCGCAATCCGCTCAACCACGGATTGATCGTTGACCGAATCGGCGATGATTGCCAGTTCATCGCCTCCATAACGGTATACCTGGCCCTTGGAGCACAGTTCCTGCAACTTGTCAGCCACCAACTTGATGAACATGTCGCCACGCTTTTGACCGAACGTATCATTCACTGATTTGAAGTTATCCAGGCTGACAACAACAACCAGGGCTTTCTTGTTGTGATGGGCGAGGTTTTCCAAATTCGAGACGAAGGACTCCCTGTTCGGATACTGGGTGAGGTTGTCAATCGATATCCTGCGTGTCTGGAAGTTCAGGTACACAGAGAGGATCGCGATCGCCAACGCGGTTCCGGTCAGGACGATTTCCAGATAGAGTATCTGGACGATAACGATACCGAGGGAAATCATGGGGAACCAAAGGACCACCTTGAAGAAGAAACGGTCGAGATACTGTTTTTCCCGGTACACGGTTATCAAACCGACGATGATGTGGAAGATCGCCAGGATCAACGAGATCCTATTTATGGAACCTCTGAAATACTTGTTGGTTTCATCCAGATAGAACAGCCACCCGTATGTGAAATTGAGAAACACGATAATCTCATATACGAAGGTGCTTCCCAGAATTATGGCTGAAGTGGTCTTGAGCCGGACCCGATGTTCGGGGGGTGCCTGTTCGAAGGCATACAGCAGTATGTAGAAAATGAATACCAAGGTCACCGGCGGGTACAGAGCGAAATATGCTGTATTGACCACCATATTCACCCAGCGTGGTACAACGAGATAATGGTAGACTATTTGGATAGAGGCGAAATTCAACAGGAAGCAGAAGAGCGAGTAATACAACGTGAAGCTAAACATCCGGTCCCGGGTGGTGGGCATGGCGTGGGCATCGCGTGAGTTTATGAGAATGACAATTATTACCAAAGCGGAAATCATTTCCGGGGCCGCATTCCAATACATCAGGCTAACTCCTACGGTCGGAAAACAAAGTTCTCGGTGAAGCATCACGCTTTACAAGTCAATGGTCCCGATTAATTTTCATCCAATCCCGAAAAAAAAGCAAGCTAATATACAAGCGGTGGGAAGAAAAGCTGACGTTGGGTATGAATACGTAAGGAATTCTTGGTTATTTAATGAATTACATCTGAAAGTATTGTCAAGATTACCGGTGGTGACTATCATACGGGCGTATGGAAAAGCGAAGTGCCCGCATGAAAAAGACCCTATCTCCTTACCTATACTTTGTTCCGGCACTGGTGCTCGCCTATCTATTCAGTTACCATCCATTCTTCAAGACTATCGCGAACAGTCTCTCTTTGGTCAATTTTTCGGGTAAGATAATCGAGTTCGTCGGATTGGAGAATTTCCAATCCCTCTTTACCGATAGGAATTTTCAGACGAGTCTCGTCAACACCTTCCGTTTCGCACTATTCTTCATTCCCATAGATCTCGTGTTCTGTTTGGTGTGTGCCTTGCTGGTGTATAGGAAAAGGCGGTTCAATGCGCTGAACGAAACCTTGTTCATCATGCCCATGGCGGTGGCCATGAGTTCCGCAGCCCTTGTATTCAAGGCTATCTTCAATCCGACCATCGGTGTGGTGAACCACCTCTTCGGTATCTCGATCCAGTGGTTCAACGATCCTGCCTGGGCAATGTTCACCATCGTATTCCTTGGTGTGTGGATGGCTATGGGTCTCGACTTCCTTCTGCTTGTGGGAGCGTTGCGGAGTGTTCCAAAGCATATAGTGGAAGCCGCTGAAATCGAAGGTGCCGGGCCGGTAGCGAAATTTTTCCGGATCCAATTGCCATTGATATCGCCGACAATCCTTTTCATTGTCAGTACCAGGTTGCGGGACAGCATGTTGCTCAGCGGTCCGGTTATGGTCATGACCAGCGGCGGACCGTACCGGTCTACCCAAACACTTGTCTACCAGATGTATATCGAAGGTTTTACCGCCGGCAATTACAGCAAGGGTTCGGCAATCAGTGTGGTGGTATTTGTCTTGACGTTCCTGTTGATTCTGCTTGCCTTCAGATTCGAGCGGAAGGGGGTATTCTACCAATGAACCCTTTCATGAAACGCAGCGATATCGTGAAAGCCACAGGCGCAACGATGTTGGGGCTTGTTGTGGTCTTCCCGATCTACTATGCATTCAGTGCCTCATTTTTCACGATCGGAGAGTTTTCCACCTATCCACCGACACTGTTCCCCTCGACTCTTTCACTGGTGAACTACATTCGTGCGCTCACCGAGTCCATGCTTGCGCGGTTCATGGTGAACTCGTTGGTGGTCAGTCTGGTCGGTTCCCTGTTGAGGATGATTGTCGCCATACTGGCGGCCTTTGCAGTCGCTTTCCTCAAATTCAAGGGAAAACAGTTGTTGTTCTTCCTGGTTCTCGGGACCATGATGTTGCCAGGGGATGCCTTGATAATCGAAAATTACCTTACCATCAGCCGACTCGGGCTGGTCGACTCCTATCTGGGAATCATGTCGGTATACCTGTTGGCCCCCGTACAAATGTTCATGTTGCGTCAAAGCTTCAAGACCATCCCTCTGACGTATCGGGAATCAGCGGCGATAGACGGGTGCTCGGATTTCAAATTCCTCACTTCGATCGTATTGCCGATGTCCAGACCCATCGTGTTGACACTGTCACTGCATTCCTTCGTCACCATTTGGAACACCTACCTATGGCCCCTGTTGGTGACCAACAATCCCGAGATGCGGACAGTCCAGGTAGGGATCACCATGCTTGGATATGCCGATAGTCTCGACTATGGGCCGATTTTCGCGGCCATATCACTATTGCTGTTGCCATCGATCATCATCTTCCTCTTGATGCGGAAGAAGATAGTCGAGGGAATCGCATCCGGTGCCATCGTCGGTTGAATTTAGTATATTCCATATCGTAAGGAGATTCGGAAATGAACATTCACACACATATGAAAAGAACTTTTTCATTGACCTTATTGTTGATCACCGTTGTACTTTTCGCTGCCGGCCCGTTGTTCGGAGCAGGTGGTATGGAGACAACTTCGGCTACTGGGGACTCTGGACCGGTAACAGTAGAATTCTGGCATTCCAACAGCGGATTGCTGGGAGAGGCGATGACAGAATTGGTTGCACACTTCAATGCGACCGTTGGAACCGAGAAGGCTATTGTTGTCCAAGAGATATACCAAGGAAAAGCTGCGGATGTCGCGACCAAGCTTCGTGCCGGGTTGCAGGCGAACAGGGCACAGGACCTTCCCGATCTCGCACAGTTGGATGCGACCGGAGTCATGGATGTTCGGGACTCGTCGATGATGGTTTCCGTGCAGACGCTCGTGGAGTCCGATCCTGATTTCTCCCTGGACGTACTGCAGCCGGGAACGGTGCTCTCGATGACCTATAAGGGGAAGTTGATTGGGATGCCCTTCAATGCATCGACAATCCTTCTCTATTACAATAAGGACGCTTTCAGGGAAGCCGGACTTGATCCGGAAAGGCCGCCCCGGACCTTGGCCGAATTGGCCGATTATGCCGGAAAGTTGGTCACCTATGCTTCCGATGGAAAAACGGTGGTCCAATATGGATTTGCGGGTGTCCCCACAACGTATGAGCTGGTCTCTTGGATCGGGCAGCAGCATGGCGTTTCCTATCTCACCGACAAGTCCAACGGACATGATGGGAATCCGACCAAGGTGGTGTTCGATTCGGAAGGGACTCTTGCGACTTTTCTCGATGAATGGCGTAAGGTCTATGCCAGCGGCGGCCTGGGAAATCTGACAAGCGATGTCCGCCAACAGTTTATTGCGGGAAAAACAGCCATGTTCGCAACTTCCACCAGCTCCCTTGCCACAGTGATCGATTCGGTTGGCGATCGGTTTGAATTGGGAGCGGGGTATTTCCCCATGGTCAATTCCGAGAGCACCGGCGGAGTCAATATCGGTGGTGGAGCGATCTTTGTCTTCGAGAATCACAATGATCCGGGTAAAAAGGCAGCGTGGGAATTCTTGAAATACCTCATGAGCGCCGAATCCCAATTGTTCTGGCACCAGAAGACCGGGTATTTCCCAGTAAACCTCGGTACCTACCGGCTGCCCGAATTCAAGGAACATATAGCCAAGAATCCCCTGTTCAAGGTTGCCATAGACCAATTGAACGACAGCAATCCTGGAATCCAGAGTGTCTGGTGGCCCAACAGCTACCAAGCCTATTTTGAGATCCAAAACGGAATACTGGAAATGTTGGAGAAGGGTTTGGGCACGGAAGAGACCGTGGAGAAGCTCTCATCGGTGTTGAACCGGTACATGGATGAATACAATCGGATGAACAAGGAGTAGGTATGCGGGTAGCGACTTCGACGAATATCATCTCGTACAATCGGGGCGGGAATCGGATTCCCATGGTGGAATTCATACCCTTCCTCGCAACATCAGGCTTCACTGTCTTGGATTTGAATTTCTGTGAGATGATGAATCCCTGGTCAGAATTGCTTGGCTCCGGTTGGCGGGATTATGTTCGTCAACTCGCTGAATTGAAGGGAAAGTACGCTCTGGTGTATAACCAATCCCATGCGCCTTATACCCATGACCGTTTTGTCATGGACTCGGCTGTGGGGGCAGAGCTCGACAGCCAAATCGAACGGACGATCCATATCGCTGGGGAGTTGGGGATTCCCTGGGTAGTGTTGCATGCGGCGACCGACTTTACGGCGGGAGGAGAAACCTGTTCTCTCCAGAGGAATTTGGACTGGATTGGACGCTTCGTGGAAACCGCGACTCAGGTTGGAACGGGAATTGCCTTGGAGAATCTGGATTTCGGAAAGACGGGAAGACCGGAATTCACCTCGCGCATTTCCGATCTGGTACGTCTCGTCGATGCCTTCGATCGTCCCAATGTTGCAGCGTGTTATGATTTCGGACATGCCCACCTGACGGGAGCGTATCACAAGGAAAACCTGAAGGCATTGGGCGACCGCTTGGCGTGTCTTCATGTTGCGGACAACCATGGTCTGAACGACGAACACTTGCTACCTTTCTATGGAACGGTTCCTTGGGAGCTCTGCATGGAGACGCTTGCGGATATAGGATATCAAGGTGATTTGACCTATGAAGTCATGTTCTTTACGCAATATCTTCCCGAAGGATTGAAGGGATCCTTCCTGAGGCATGCACAAGATGTGGGAAATTACCTTGTAGAGCTATTCGATTCGGCCAATAGCGGCTGATAAAAATCGCAACGATCCTTGAATTCGCATTCGGCACAGGCTGGACCGGGACAGGATTGGAAGCCGTCCTTGACTGATTCCAGCTGTTCGACATGCCATGACAACTCTTCAAGCAGGATGTCGAGCTCCTTGCGTTTTCGAATTGTCTCGGTCACCTGCTTGCGATACTGTTTAAGCAACTCCGTCTTTCGCTTTCTTCCGGTAGAGTCGTCCGGGCCCATGCGTATGATGCGGCCAATCTGCTCCAATGAGAATCCGTACCGTTTCAATTGCAGTATCCGCAACAGATAGATGAGGTCGGTATCCGTGTAGTACCGTTGTCCTCCATCCGAACGGCTCTGGGTCTTCAGCAGTCCCAGAGCTTCATAATACCGTACGGTTCGGACGGTGACGTTGGCTTTTCGGGCCAACTCACCAATCCGGAAAGTTTGATCAACCACTATATGCACCTCGAATCCTATGCAAAGACCTCTTTTGCTCCTTGGTATACGATTCTTACCAAGTCTTCGATCTCTTCAAGGTCTGTGCTGGAGAAGGCAAGCCTGAGATACGTGTTCTTAATGGAAATGGTTCCCACTTCATATGTATCCAACAAGTGTAACCTGAGTTTTTCGGCATCTCCCGCACATATGAACGACATGAAGTATCCCGAGTTGAACGGAAGGGGAGTCAAGTATGCATTGCCGGCATATTTTACCAAAACCTGTTTCATCAACCGATAGCGTTCACCGATTACGGCAATACCGTTTTCCTTTTCCTTATGGTATGTAGCGCTCTGCATTCCCTTGAGCAATATGCTTTGGGCAGGTTTGGAACAGGAGGAGACGTTTCCTCTGATAGCACCCATGGTTTTTTTAACCATAGCCTCATATTGGGCTTCGGTCATCCCCTTGGAGTTGTACGTGATGAATCCGACTCTGAAGCCCCAGACCATCTCCTCTTTAGTCGCCGCATCGCCTTTGATTGCGAAGATGTTCTCATGCGCATCACACAATAGGGAGAACAATGATTCCCGACAGATGTCCTCTTCAAAGAAAAGTCCGAAATACGCATCGTCAGTGAAAATCAACAGTTTCCTTCCCTGCTGTGCCTTGGAAACGAGCATGGAGACAAGTCTTGCCGCTTCGTCATTCGTCGGAGTATAGCCGGTAGGGTTGTTGGGGAAGTTGAGGATCATGGCAACATGGGGACCTTCGATCGCATCGATGGTTTCCGAAAGTCCGGTGATATTGAGCTTTCCGTCAACGAACAGGGGAAATGAGACTTGTCTGGCTTCCCGTTGCTCGGTAAAAACCAGGTTGTAGTTTCCCCAATACATGTCGGGTACTATGATCGATTCGCCTTTATCGAGGAATAACGAGGCAGCCAGGCTTATCGCATGCGTGAGACCTCCAGTCACTACAGGGAGGCTGGTTTTCTTTCCTGCCATGGATGGGTTTTTCTTCACCATCTCCTGCAACCAAATTTTTCGCAACGGTAGTTCTCCGGCAGTTGGAGAATAGGGGAATACATCATTCTTGGAAAGATCACCGGTGAATTCGGCGAATACGGAGGGAATGCACATGGCATTGCCTTGCTCTGTGGCGATTCCAATTGTCGCGTTGTACTTGTGGGCCTTTTGCTTGGCTTCAGCCGATTGGCTGATGATGCCTTTGGGGAAATACATGCGTTTGCCGTAATCGGAGAGCAATTCTTCTGCCAGGGTTCCTGCAAGAATATCGTTCAGTTCTTTTGCCAATGGATTCATGTCCCGCTCCTTCAAGAGAATGATGGTCACATCATAGCCGGGGAATCGATTTTCGTGAAGACTGAAACACTGTTCTTCTTGGTGGGACAGTTCAAAAGATCTCCTTTTTTTCAATCTTCCCCTCGAGTCCCCGGTCTTCCCGGACTTCGACAAATCGGAAATATTTCTGTTTAAAATTTGGTAAACCGGGTGTACAGTTAGACGTACATGTCCGGAGCATTCGGATGCATCGTCGCTGCTTCGGAGAACACGAGAAGAAGGAGTAAAAAATGGCAGAACAAAGGAAGGCCCCTCTCAAGAAAGGGTTGCTCGGATGGTACTTCAATTTCAACCTGTTGTATCGGATTCTCATCGGATTGGTTCTCGGTGCAATATTGGGAATTGCACTCGGAGAGAAGATTCTTTGGATCGCTCCATTCGGAGCGTTGTTCGTAAGGCTTCTGAAAATGATCATGATGCCGATCATTCTTTCGACCCTGATAGTCGGAGCTGCTTCAATCAGTCCCGCGACGCTCGGAAAAGTCGGTATTCGTGTTGTCCTTTTCTATTTGCTCACTTCTGCCTTTGCAGTGTTTGTCGGGTTGCTCATGGGTTCGATCTTCCAGCCCAGCGCCGACATGGCGGTCCTTTCAGCTGAAGCCGCCGGCAAGGCAGCCGCGAACCAGTCGGTCGCTGCCGTACTTCTCAACATCGTTCCGACTAGTGTCGCACAGGCTGTCGTGAATGAAGTTGTGTTGCAGGTCATCTTCTTCGCCATCATCTTCGGTGTAGGAATCTCCTACCTCAAGATCAGCAAGGAAGAGCGGCTCAAGAAAGCCGGCGACACCTTGTACATGGTGTTTGATGGAACAGCGGAAGTCATGATGCGCATGGTCACCGGTATCATGCAATATGCTCCGATCGGTGTCTTGGCACTGGTTGCCGAAGTATTTGCCAAGCAGGGTTCGAAGGTCGCCGGTTCCTTGGCAACTGTGACTCTTGCATGTTTCGTTGGTTATCTCATCCATGTTGTACTGGTCTATGGTGGATTGCTCAAACTGAACAAGTTGAGCATCAGGCGCTTCTTCAAGGATGCGAAGGATCCGTTCATCACTGCATTCGTCACCCGTAGTTCGAACGGAACATTGCCGGTCACCATCGAGGCAGCTTCCCGCCTGGGAGTCTCGAAGGACATCTATGCATTCTCACTTCCTCTCGGTGCCACCATCAATATGGATGGAACAGCCATTTACCAGGGCGTGTGTGCAATCTTCATCAGCTTGACCGTCACAGGACATAGCTTCACACTTGGTCAAATGGGAATCATCATCCTCACCGCCACCTTGGCTTCGATCGGGACAGCGGGTGTTCCTGGAGCTGGTGCCCTCATGTTGCTCATGGTTCTGGAATCGGTAGGATTGCCGGTTGAGGCAGGAACCTTGGTTGCCGGCGCGTACGCCATGATCCTTGGTATCGATGCTATCCTCGACATGGGAAGAACCGCATTGAATGTCACAGGAGACCTTACCTGTACAACTGTGGTCGCGAAGGGGATGAACCAACTCGACATGGAGAAATGGGCTTGATCCTAGGGTTTGAACTATTTTCAACGACCGTCCGAGAGGGCGGTCGTTCTCTTTTGTGCGGTTCAATTCCGGATCGGAAGCGTCTGTTCGAGAGCCCAAATGAACATTTCCAATACCCTGCGGGAAACCATGGCGAATTCATACTTGGTTCCATCGGCTTCGAATGAGATGGAGCTGGTGAAAAAACGCTTCGTATAAGTTGGATTCTGAATCTTCTCCCGATTGATCGAGACGATATCCGCAGGTGAGCCGAACGCGGTCGATATGATGATGATCCGATAGTAGGTCACCACCAACATCCTGCGTTTTCCCTTGTGGATTCCCGTCGCAAAGCAATTGATGGTTTCGTAGGGATACAATACCGAAGCGAGAGCCTTGGTTTCCGTACGGAAGCCATACAGGTCGTAGACATATAATTCTTGCATACGTTGCTTGATTTCCCTGACTCCTTGTCTAGACTCTGCCACTTTGTCCCCCCTTGCGATCCCCACCATCATACCATGTCCCGACTACTTGTCCAGCTAGTGCGGCTGGGTTACTATCTGTAAGTCACGGAGGTCGAAATGGAAAAAGCCATTGGTGTCATAGGTGGTGTCGGTCCCTACGCGGGATTGGATCTTCTCAAGAAAGTCTTCGACAATACCATCGCTACAAGCGATCAGGAACATGTGGATCTCTATCTGACCAGTACTCCTTCGATCATCGGTGACAGAACCCGGTTCCTGCTTGAGGGTGGGGAAAATCCGGCGGACGGATTGTATGCATGTTTTGAGAAACTTGCCCGGATAGGCTCTTCGGTTGTGGTCATACCATGCAACACTGCACATGCTCCACCGATCTACGATGTCTTGAAGGAGAAAGTTTCCCGCCTGCACCCAGATGTTCAATTGTTGAACATGATTGTTGAAACTTGCAGCACCGTCTCAAGCATGTTCCCCAAGGGAGCAAAAATCGGTCTTTTGGCAACCAAAGGGACCCATTCTGTAGGTGTGTATCGGCAATATTTCGAACAGTATCCACAGCTGGAGTTGCTGGAGCCGGATGCCTTGGGCCAAGAGCGTGTTCATCAGGCGATATATGATACCTCGTATGGAATCAAGGCTGTATCCCCAGTGTCCCGAAAGGCTTTCGAAGTGTTGCTGCAAGAGAGCGAACACCTGATCGAACAGGGCGTGGATGCGATCATCTTGGGATGCACCGAGTTGCCCTTGGCCTTGCACGAGGGAATGCTGTCTTGTCCCCTGGTGGATCCGACAACGGTCCTCGCACGGGCGGCGTTGGGTGCCATAGCCTTGGATAAGTTGCGATAATTCGATGTTGTTGACTCCTCTACTTTGTAAAGGGTAACATCGTGGGTATGTCTAGACACCCCATACGTACGCTATTGTTCGATTTGGACGGGACATTGTTGCCTATGGACCAAAGCCGGTTCATGCAAGCATATCTCGAGGCCTTCGCAGGAAAGTGCATACAACTGTCCCTACCGGTTCGGCTTTCCCTGAAGGCGTTGGATACCGGGTTCAAGGCAATGTTGGCCAACGATGGGTCGATGACCAATGAGAAACGCTTCTGGCTCGAGTTCTCGGCGGTCATGGGGTTTCCGATAGATGATCGGATAGCTGACTTCATCAGTTTCTACCATGAGGAATTCACCCGATTGCGGGTGATCGCACAGATGAATCCGATTTCCCGTCAACTGGTCGAGACAGTCCGTGCCAACGGGTATCGGATCGTACTTGCCACTTCTCCGGTATTTCCACGACAGGGAACATTGGAACGTATTTCTTGGGCGGACTTGGATCCTTCGTGGTTCGAGATGATCACAACATATGAAGATTTTTCCTATGCCAAACCAAGTCTGGGATATTACAACGAAATCTTGTCCAAGCTGGAACTCGATCCCACACAGTGCCTCATGGTTGGCAACGATGTGGAGGAAGATCTGGTCGCCCGACAGCTGGGGATGGATGTCTATCTGGTCACCGATTGGTTGATCAACCGCACTGGTGCCGATATTTCAGATTTCAAGCAGGGGACCTTGCAGGAAGCCTTCGACTATTGCAGCCGGCTGGGAGTAGTGTGAGCATGGTCCCGCTCCGCTCGCTTCGTTTCAATCCCACAGGTTTCTGAAGAGAGCCGAAAAATGAAAATAAGTCGCTACTTTCGCAACGACTTATCTAGTGGAGGTAAGGGGAATTGAACCCCTGACCTTTTGAATGCCATTCAAACGCTCTAGCCAACTGAGCTACACCCCCAAACGCATAGCTAGCATACTGATGGAGCGTGATTTAGTCAAGATTGATTCGATGAATCAGATTGTTTTCATTGGAAACCTTTAATAATACTAACAATTAGTTATCAAAATAACATAATGTAAAATAAATAACATAAATGTTTTCAAACCTATTGCCCAACTTCCTTAAAATACGGTACAGTCCAACAAAATTTCAAATCAGGTATCTTGCGGATGCCTTTGGGAGAACTACTTATGGAAAAGATCAAAGTTGCCGTCATTGGAGCAACTGGTGCAGTGGGACAGGTTTTCATGTGGATGCTAGCAGACCACCCGTGGTTTGAAGTGGATTATATAACAGCCTCGGCCGCCAGAGTCAACCAAAGGTATGGATCTACGGTGCATTGGCTTCTTCCATTCGAAATGCCCCACGCCATACGCGATCGGACTATCAGCGAATTCAGTGGTGAGACCATGAAGGAGCGGGGTGTGAAGATTGTTTTCTCTGCGCTTCCCGCGAGTGTTGCCGCCGAGGCAGAACCGCTGTTGCGCGACATGGGCTTCTATATCTTCTCCAACGCTTCGGCGATGCGGTATCACAAGAATGTGCCCATCCTTATTCCTGAGACCAACCTCGAGACTTTGTCCTTGATCGAAGACCAAGGGTATCCCGAGAAAGGGTTTGTGGTCACCAACGCCAACTGTGTGACAACTGGTCTTGCCATGGCTGTGGCACCACTGCGGAAGTTCGGCATCAAGGAAATCTCGATATGCTCCTACCAATCTGTAAGTGGAGCCGGGTATCCCGGGCTATCCTCATTCGATATCACCGACAACTGTATCCCCTATATCGGGGGAGAAGAGGAGAAGATTGAAAAGGAGATCAAGAAGATCCTTTCGTTCGATCCGGTTGTAGATGCGTATTGTGTCCGTGTGCCGGTCATGTTCGGTCACTTGGAGGCTGTGTGGCTGACCTTCGAGCAGGAGGTTTCTATCGAAGATGTACTGAAGACTTGGGATGAATTCCGCGAAGTGCCCGATCTCCCCTCGACACCGAAGCTACCCGTATTGTATGATGGTTCCAACACGTTCCCACAACCGAAGTATGCCTTCTGGGGAACTCCGAAAGGAATGGAAGTCTATACCGGCCGGATCAAGAAGCGGGACAACCGCATCGGTTTCATGCTGTTGGTGAACAACTTGGTGAAAGGCTCGGCTGGCGGTTCCATCCAGAACGCGGAAGCTTTCGTCCAGAAGTACGGGTTGCTGTAGAACAGTCTTGCTTGCCAAAGGAGTATGAATCGATGAAAAGATTGCTTATCACCATTATGGTACTCTGCTTCGCAGTGTCTGCCGTATCAGCCGGACTGATATCTTTCGGCTTCGGTGCCCATGCATTGAATACCCTTCCGTACAACAACGATGATCCCGAATTGGGAACCGCCGAGGACTGGCAGTTTGGTGGTGAGATGCGTCTTGGTGTCCTGTTTGCCGAAGGATCGGTAAGTGGGGTCTATGACGCCTCGAATGATATGATCACCGGACTGTTCACAGTCGGGACCTCCCTCAGCTTGTTCGACCTGCTGCATCTTGGTGTGGGTGTCGGACCTGCCTTTGCGGTAACTATGGCCGACGGAGAAGTCGATTGGGCATACATGGATGGTTCCGGGTCGGCGTATCCTGCTTCCGATATCGGTGGAGTGTTCGACAATGGACTCATCCACTATCGTGCGCACGGTGATATGAAGCTTGGAAGGCTTTCCTTTGGTCTTACCTTGCAGGTACCTTCCGACGGCTATACCATGGCGGACAACGATGTCCTGGAGTTGATGCCCGATTGGGACAATGCCAAGATGGGAACTTCACTGCTCTTCTGGTTGTTCTGATACGATTGTCACACAATTACGGACATCGACCCTGTAGGGTCTCCCATTCTGCTCGATTTTCCAACTGCCGTTGCGGGGACATCCCTCGCACGGCAGTTTCAATGTGTCGTACCGGTAGCAGTTCCTGCTGATGAACAATGGAATGGAAAAATCCTTTCCCACTTGTGAAGGGTAGCAAGGCCATCCTGAGGCATCGAGGTATTCGCGTTCTATCCAACCGTACATGCCTCCTATATTCGGAATCGAATCCACGAGCATCTGTGCCGCCCTGCGGTTTGTCATATAGAGGTAGATGTCGGCGAAACAAGGTATCTCGGGGTGCCTGCGGGCCCAGGACAACTGGCCGATATTGTTCAACCCTACCACTATGCTTTGACCAACATGTTCGATAAGCGCATCCAATGCATCGAACAGAGTTTGTTCTCCGAACATCACTGGGGGAAGCGGCAGGTATATCTGGCCACCGATTGTAGCCAGCAGTGTTTCCACCTGCATACCCGACCGCAACTGCCTGAGAATTTTTTCTGGATCTGCCCATGGAATCGGGGAATCGGAAAGTGGAGAAATACGTTTCCGAGCCGGAAGTACCGGTAACGAAATGGGTGTGGATATTTCCATGGGAACCCTGGCATCGATATACCGGTTGATTTCCGTGTTCAGGTAATCATACCAATTTCGACGGATTTCCTTCAATTGTGACAATGGCATGAAGACCTGTGTATCCACTAGTCCCGACTCGTTGATTATCTCGACTGAAGCGGTGGTGACCAACCCCTCTCCTGGAGTAGAGAACACCTTCTCCAAATTTTGTTGCGGTTGCTGGGGCGACTTTGCCTGTTGTATGTCCAACGCATAGCTTTGTCCGATTCCAGTCGGGATCCATGTCGGCAATCCACGGGCTTGGACACGCAAGGTGTCGGTGCCGATGGTGATTTCGAGAACATATGCATACCGGAAGGGCTGCAAGCTGGATTCGTTGATCTCGGGAACATGCAAGTCATGACGCGATACCCGGTACAGGCTGCTCCCGATTGTTGGTTCCACACCTGGTGGGATGGGTATCTCCACGTCTGTCCCCGACTTGCCCACAAACGTCTCGCGACCATCCTTTTGGATTATCTTGGAGAGACCGAACCGGACTGGATTCTGCATACCTGAAGCTTCGTCCTCGAGCACCATGAGGCCATCGCGTACAGCAATATCCTGCACCAAGGTGACTACGATGACCGATTGGACAGGTCCCACTCCGAGGTGCCTGATATTGCCGACTGCCGTTCCCTTGTGCCCGGGATACTGTACAGTGGTCAGTGGCGGAGTATGTCTGTTTTCCTGCGGATGTTCCTTCCCGTAGGAGAATGTCCATCCACCGCCCGCGTCCCGTGCGAATTGTGAATCGAGCTCATCCTTGGCGATCGAAAGGGCACGTTCGTCAGTCTCACCATCGAGGATCATGCGGTAATAGCGTGCGGCGAACCGAACGTACGCTGGGCTTTTCATCCGTCCCTCGACTTTCAACGAATCCATGCCGATATCACGCAGCCGCAGGATATCACTTCCCATGGCCAGATCGGACATGGAGAAGAAGAACCCGTGCCGTTCGGTGGAATCCGACTCGGTTTGTGAGAACCAGGTCCGGCATATCTGGGCGCACTCGCCCCGGTTGGCACTCCTTCCCGTTATGGTGTGGGATGCCATGCAAAGACCTGAGAAACCGTAACACATCGCTCCATGGATGAATACCTTGAGGCTTACATCGGGACAGGCTTGACGTATGGTGGTCAGTTCCTTGAGCGTCAGTTCACGGGAAAGGACGATACGGCTGAATCCCATGCGTTGCAGCTCCCGTACACCCTCGATCGTATGGACTGCCAGCTGGGTGCTGCAGTGCAATGGTAGCGAGGGAAAGTCGGCATGGATCAAGGAAGCCAAACCCAGGTCCTGTACAATGACTCCGTCGACTTGCAGCAGTTCCAATCGTCTGAGGATGGCAATGGTTCCGTCCAACTCCCGGTCGTCGACCAGCGTATTCAACGTGACGTATATCCGTTTGTCCTGTCGGACCGCCTCCTGTTTCAATCGGGCAAGTTCGTCGAAGGTAAAGTTCGTCGCATGTTTGCGTGCCGAGAATTGTCGCAAGCCGAGGTATACCGCATCGGCGCCCCCCGCAAATGCATGGAGGGCCGCTTGCAAGGATCCGGCAGGTAGGGTCAGTTCAATCATTTGGGCCTCTGGTTCGATTCCAACATGCTCAATATTTCGGCATGTTTCTTCTCCGTCAGAGGATAAAAGAACATGGGGACTATGGCAATAGCACAAGCGATGAAGGGAAACAGCGAGATGATGATATGGATCCCCTGCAGGGCGGCGGCGGACTGGCCCATATTTGCCACGAATCCGGTTGCGGTAAGGATGACTCCCATTACCCAGGAGGTCAGTGCATTGGAGAATTTTACCATGAAGGTTTGGCTGGAAAAGATCAGTCCCTCGGAACGTTGGCCTGTTTTCAGCTCGGCATACTCGATGGTATCGGCAATCATGGAAGTTTGCAGGACCAAGGGGGCTGCCATACCTAGGGAACTGATGCAGCTCCATATGAGCAGCGTGGTGAAATTGTCCCAGCCGTTCAGGAAAAATCCCAAGGAACCGAGGGCGAAAATGGCATTCAGGCCGATATACGTATTGCGCTTGCCGAATCTTTTTGCCAGTTTTGGCGTGACGGCGATACCGATCAGGATGAAGGGTATGTTGATCGCCGCAACAACAGGATTCAACATTTCGTTGCCAAGATTGTATTTCGCATAATAGATCAAGGAAGAGAGTTTTGCTCCGGATGCTGCATTGACAAACAGTCCACTTATGATCAAAAGAAACAACGGTTTGTTTCGGGTAATGGTCTGGACAATGCTGTTCAAGGAAGCTTGCTTTTGGTTCCTTGGAACCACAACGCGCTCACGTACAAAGAAGAAAGTGATGGCAAAACATCCCACGGTAAGGATTGCGTATAGCAATGCGGTGAGTTGGAAGCCCCTGTCGGCACGGGCCTCGAGCCCTCCCGCAAGATTCTGGAAGAAATGGATCAACGGAAGGGTGCCGATGGTTGCCAGGGCGACGGCGATGGTTGCGATAAACCGGGGATACACGATGACACTGTTCCTTTCGGTGGTGTTGGCGGTTATGGCACTCGACATGGCCCAGAAGGGAACATCGCTGGCTGTATAGGTCAGGTCGAAAAGAATGAAGGTGGCATACGCCCATATGATCTTGCCGAATGGGGTAAGGTCCGGTGCGCTGAAACACATGACGGAAATCGGTGCGAACAGTATGGGAGTGAAAATCAACCAGGGACGGAACTTTCCCCATCGCGATCGGGTCCTATCGACCAGGATTCCCATGAGCGGATCGTTTATGCCGTCCCAAATCTTGGTGATAAGCAACAAGGTGCCTGCTACCGCGGGGAGTATGCCGAAGATGTCTGTATAGAAGAAGAGTATATAGTTGGAAAGGAAGTAATAGCTGAAATTCTGTCCGAAACAACCGAAGCCGTATGCGAGCTTTTCCTTCGTGCCGATCGCTTCTGTGGAGTGTACCGTTGGATTGCGCATATGGGCGTCTCCTCTGACAGTCGGAATATTCTCCCTTTTCTAGCTCCCGGGGGTGCAAGGAAGTGTAGCATGAAGCTGATGGGCGGTCAAACAACCATTCGGAGGCGTGTCGGGAAAGGCGGACAGTACATATATATCATACCCTTATGTGTCAAGGGATTGAAAAAAACTGTAAAACCCTATAGGCTGGCCACTAATATATGTAGAACACAGGTAATTCGCCGTGTAAAGTTTACAAGGAGTAATGAATGAAATTACAGGATCTTAAACATGCAGGATTGAAGAAGTGGATCGACGAAGTCGCCGCCCTCACCAAGCCTGAAGCTATTGTGATCGCCGATGGAAGTGCAGCACAATATCAGCAGTTGGTCGACGAGATGGTTGCAAGCGGACTCGCCAAGCCGCTGAACCCAGCGAAAAAGCCGGGTTGCATCGCATTCTTCTCCGACCCCTCAGACGTAGCCCGTGTTGAGAACAGAACCTACATTGCAGCAGCGAACAAAGAGGCTGCAGGCCCGACCAATAACTGGATCGATCCGAACGAATTGAAGAAAACCATGACCGGTCTCTACGACGGTTGTATGAAAGGCCGTACCCTGTACGTGATTCCTTTCTCCATGGGTCCAGTCGGAAGCGATATCGCGAAAATCGGTGTCGAGATTACCGACAGTGCCTATGTTGTCACCAACATGATGATCATGACCCGCGTCGGATCACGGGTACTCGATGTGCTTGGTGCCGACGGTACCTATGTTCCCTGTCTCCATAGCGTCGGAAAGCCGCTTGCCGACGGAGAGTCCGACAATGGCCAGTGGCCTTGCGCTCCAATCGAGCAGAAGTATATTTCCCATTTCCCCGAGACCCGCGAAATCTGGTCCTACGGTTCCGGTTACGGTGGAAACGCCCTGCTTGGAAAGAAGTGCCTCGCTTTGCGTATCGCTTCAGTGATCGCCCGTGATGAAGGCTGGCTTGCAGAACACATGCTTATCTTGAAGATCACCAGCCCCGAAGGTGTGGCGAAATATGTCGCAGCCGCATTCCCGAGTGCCTGTGGCAAGACCAACCTGGCCATGCTTGTTCCCACAATCGCAGACTGGAAGGTCGAGACCATTGGTGACGATATCGCTTGGATGAAATTCGGTAAGGACGGACGGCTGTACGCCATCAACCCGGAAGCGGGCTTCTTTGGTGTCGCTCCCGGAACATCCTTGGATTCCAACCCCAATGCCATGTACTCCTTGGAGAAGAATTCGATCTTCACCAACTGTGCCATCACCGAAGACAACGACATCTGGTGGGAAGGTATCGGTTACGATGCACCCGGCAAGCTTGTCGACTGGAAGGGCAACGAGTGGACCCAGGACAAGGGCAACAAGGCCCAGGCTCCTGCCTCCCATCCGAATGCACGATTCACAGCCCCAGCCAGCCAATGTCCGAGTATTGCGGCCGAATGGGAAGATCCGAAGGGTGTCCCCATCGACGCGATCCTCTTTGGTGGTCGCCGTCCTCACACGGTTCCCTTGGTACACCAGGCACGTGACTGGAACCATGGTGTATTCCTTGGTTCCATCGTCGGTTCGGAAATCACCGCGGCTGCGCTTGACCTCAAGGCAGGCACCATTCGCCGTGACCCGTTCGCGATGCTCCCGTTCTGCGGATACCACATGGGTGAGTACTTCCAGCACTGGATCAATATCGGCAAGACCCACGACCAATCCATGCTTCCCAAGATCTTCTACGTCAACTGGTTCCGCAAGACAGAAGACGGCAAGTGGCTCTGGCCTGGATTCGGCGAGAACAGCCGTGTCCTCAAGTGGATCTTCGAGGCTTGTGCCGGTACCGCAAAGACACAGGATACCCCGATCGGTATCATGCCGACTGCAGATGCAATCGATCGTCCGGAAGGTGTGACCGAAGAGGATATGGCGAACCTGCTCTCTGTCGATTGTGAAGGTTGGCTCAAGGAAGTCGCGGACATCCGTGCAAACCATTACCCCAAATTCGGGGACAAGTTGCCCGCAGAACTTGCCGGAATGCTCGATGTCATGGAGAAGAACCTCAGCGATTGCAAGAGCAGCAGCTGTTGTTAACCAGGAAGCAGTGCGGATGACAGCCTATAGGTAGTCATCCGCTACTTCCCTGCCGGGCAAGCTCCCGAGCAGTTTCATATATGGGACCGTCCTCGGTGCAAACTTGGGACGGCCTTCTTTTTTACTGTGGATTCAACGGTTGCCGATGTGTCTCTTTTGGACTGCTTCGGCTCCATCTGCGATCCTTCCCAGGACATCGATCAGAGGTGTGGGAACACCCAACTCCTTGCCCAGCTTGGATGCCCTGACACAAAACCATTTGTTCTCCGTTGGTCTTCCGGCTTCAACATCCTGGAGCATGGAGGTCTTTCCATCGTATTCGAGACTTGCGAAAACCTTCTGGTATTTTTCGATATAAGCATCACCAAGACCCTCGATACCCGCCTTCTGCGCAAGCGCGACCACTTCCCGTTGTGTGTCGACAATCAGGTCCCTTATCGCGGGTATATGTGCACAATCGCCGTATGTGCCGCGTGTAATGGCGCTAATGGTGTTGATACTCACATTCACCATGAACTTCGCCCACAATTCACGCTCGATATTCTCGGGAACCACATGGTTGATCTTGGCACAAGTGAACAAATCGGCAAGAGTTTCGATCCGGACAGTCCTGGTATTCCGCTTCTCTCCAAAGTAGATGATACCTTCGGTAGAGAAATCGATCCGCGTTCCGACACGTGTCGAATCCAGTACGGTAGTGAAACCGTACAGCACATGTTCAGGTCCGAACCGTGCTTCCAACATTGCTTCGCTATCGATGCCGTTGAGAAGGGAGAGTATCATGGTTTCTGGACCGACATGCCCTTGTATATCTTCGATAGCCTGTTCGAGGTGATGGTTCTTTGTAGCCAGGAGAATCAGGTCGGCAGGTTCGACTTGCATTTGGGGAGTGACGAAGTTGAAATCTACCCGTGAACCGTTCAGTACCATTCCCTCGGCCATATACCGTGTCTGCCGTTCCTGATTGACAATCACCCGTACATGG
>PGXU01000039.1 GCA_002839335.1 Spirochaetae bacterium HGW-Spirochaetae-4 | reverse complement strand
CGGCTCGCTTCCCATCCTAGGTGCCTATTAGTGTCTAATGAGACCGACGTCAACTATTCTATCGACCGCTGTTGTTGATAATCTCTTATGATCATATCGCAAAGGTGTGTAGCGCGTTCTGCATTTTTAGCTGCTGCTGATTTTTGTCGATTAGCCAGTTGAGGAAAGATGGTGCACATGCACTCCCTAGTACTTGCTTTTCGCTTAGACTGCCTTAAACACTTCTTGAATGGCCATCTCTTCAGATAGTATAACGAGATCAGCTTTATAACCTGGCTCTACACGTCCTCTATCGGTCTGTGACAGTACGCTCAGCGGGTTTTCAGATGTAACTTGGAAAAAGGTGTGTTTGTCGAGCAGTCCTTCATGGTAGAGTCGTGTTGCAGATTCGTCTATCGTAATGGCTGAACCTATCAGCATATCGTTATCGCTATAATAGCAGGCCTTCCCATTTGAGTAGATCTTTTTTCCTACATAGGTTCCTTCACATGCACCCAGGCCTGCTAGGATCATGGCATCGGAGATGATGCAGAGGCGCTCTGTGCCAAAGTTTCGTATGGTGAAGTCTAACAGAGCAGGATGGACATGCACTCCATCACAGACGAGTTCATAGGTTGTGTGTAAAAAAGGTCGCACAAAGGGCATGGCTGCCAAGCCAGGTCTTTTGTGATCGATGGGGCTCATGGCATTGTACAGGTGGGTGATATGGTTTTTGGCTCTAGGTCGTAGTTCATCTATGGCGCAGTTGCTATGCCCATAGGCAACAACGATGTGGTGCTCTTCCAAGATGTCTGCTAGCTCTTCGCTACCGTGCACCTCTGGTGCTATGGTCATGGTGGTGACAAGGGGTTTGCCACCGACTTTTATGTCAAGGATTTTCTGTAGGTACTCTTTATCATATGATTTGATGTTAGAGGACAGTATGCCTCCCCTTTTCTCTGCTGCGATGAAGGGTCCCTCGAGGTAGACTCCAAGCAGGTGGGAGGAGAGGGAGGGGCTATTCTCTAGTGCCATGCCGATTTCAGCCAAGAGATCCAGATCGGAGACGAGTGCAAGTTGGAAGGAGGTGATGCCTTTCTTTGCAAGGAACATGGCTAATCCTTCAAGATTCTCTTGCATGGCACCTTTGATGGCACCAAAGCCTCCAGCGCCATGTAGGTGCATATCTACGAGACCAGGTCCAACGATGCATCCGTTTGCATCAAAGTGTTTGAGCTTTTTCATCGGTGCTGTCTCATGCTTACCTACAGTGGTTATGATGCCCTGCTCAACAGATATGGTGGTATGTGGTTGTAAGGTTCCTTGTGTATAGACTGTGGCATTGGTTATTACATAGGTAGGTTCATGATGGAGCATAGGCTACTCTCCTGTCTTGGAAACCATGATAGTGTATGTGGAGGGAAGAGGAGATATCAAATGTGGTACATCCACGAGAGTGAAGTGTACGCTCTTGTGGTGACTGTCCAAGCAGGTGTGCGGTATCATCAATTATGGTAGACAACATACTTGTGGAGCAGGTGTTCACCATAATCTTCAAAGCTGATTTGGGGATATGCTTCTTTATATGATGAAGGGGATCAGCATATGCTTGGAGGTTTTGTTTCTTGTTCTTTGCATGCTTCATTGTCGAGTCCTTGCTTTATGCTGGTGGAATACTAGCTCTATGACCCGATATCATTGGGATATCTTTAACTAAATTTAGCACCCGTTTCACGAAGAAATGCATAGGTATTAATGTAGTTGACTCCAAATACGCGGCAAATATTTGGAATTTTTACCTTTCTAGCCCTTGGGTCTGGTGCAAATGTCTCCTGAGTAACAACTGTATAGTTCATTACAGCTGCATACGAGATAACCCAGGCATCAGCTTTCTGGAGAAAAATCTCAGAGTTCTTCGCATCATAAGTTTGGCTGACGTAATCAGCGATTTCGGAAAACTTGATCTGGATATCAGAAGTAGGGTCAAGGAATAGTCCCGATGACTTCCTTGCCTTTACCCAATGGGATAGGTAATCATCAGAGTCTTTCTCTGTCAGTTCATGGTATACAAAAGAGGGAGAGATGATGCACTGCTCTGCTACCAAATGATCTAGCCAGTTCCAAAATCCGGGAACAATATCATAGGCGTACTCCAGACGATGGGATTGGATATAGACGTTTGAATCCAGACAGTAAGAACTCATGTGAAGTTCCTCATGTCTATGAGTTTATATACGACTGGAACACTCACGTTGAGTAAATCAGCAGCATCACGGTATAAAAGCCTTCGCTCTTGAACGCTCGATATAACCGCATCGGTAAAGCGTCTCCCGGTTTTTGCAAAGAAATTATTATAAAAATTACCACCATCAGTGCCGCTGATTGCTTTCGATCTTTCAAGATTGGCGTTTTCTTCGAGCATCTGACCATAGAGTTCAAAGAAGATCTTTTTCGAGATAACCTTGGTATCCAACAATCTTCTCAGGACGACAATAGTGCTGATTTTAAAAGTCTTGGAGAGTTGAATGATTTCTTCAAAATCCAATTCAGACATTGGAGGAGGTAGCAAAGTTTCAGGAGCCAATAATTCGGCTGCAATCTGGTTGCAAATTCTCTCAAGATCCTCATAGGCATCTAGCACTTGATCGTCAGGATTAAGATTGGAGATTCCACTTCGCCCAAACCATAGGTGACCAATTTCATGAGCCAGGGTGAATATTTGACCAGCATGACAGTCATTGGAATTAATGAAAATATAGGGGCTGAAATCATCGCAGATGGCGAATCCCCGAAATTCTGAGATATCCAACTTGCGGTGGGTATTATTTCCTACAACTCCGCTTCTGACAACCGTAATCCCCGCATTTTCACATAAGTTTATGATGGATCTAAGATAATCAGACCTGGAGGAAACAGTGGAGAATAAATTTTTAGGCCAACTCAGTTTTTCACGGATATCTGCTACAATATCAAATTGAGAATCCGTGAGATTAGAAGAGCCAATAAAACCGAGAGAGGCTTTTCCCTCTTCTCTACTGTAAGCCGAATACCATTCCTGCTGCCGGAGGACAATGTTAACCATATCGTGTAAATCGATACTTGCTTGCTGGAATTTCAGATCCTTGATGGTACGGTAATCAGCAATAGGAAGTTCATCACTTTCAGGTGGCGTAGAAAGGTAGAGGTATCCAAATGGGATCTTGAATAGATTGCCGATATCCATAGCCTGATGTATAGTCGGGAAAGCTTCCCCTGTTTCCCAAGATAGATACTTATCAAAATTGACGTGTAGCTTCTCTGCCACGACTTGTTGAGGTATATCTAATCTGGTTCTTCCCCATTTGATGATTTCAGGGTTGATATATGCTTTTGCCATTACTATTACCTTTTAGGCATCTCCTTCTACTAGTATACCATCTATCAGAAATACTTGGATGTAAATTTTCTAGATTTCAAGTATTTCCCGAACGTAAAGGAAAGTTACTGCTTTTTCAAGATTCTTGAAAGGTGATCATAAAGGTGTGATTCACTTCCTTAATGTACATAGGAAATTTATAGATACATAAAAAGGATCTAACCATTTACTTGCCAATTCTAAATGAACAATTGTCGGTTTCCTATTGCACACCCAATATACTGATGATAGTTTGAGTTATGCCATTCGAATTCGATGCCCTAGTTAATAAAAAAAAGAACCATCCATCATGGCGTTTAATGGCTGCGGATTCCAGCCCCCTCATAATCAGCTTCCTCGATTTGGTTTTCCGGGAGAAAAATCTGCGTCAGATCCGTGAAGATGAGATGAAAATGAAATTGGATGATTACCTTTTTCATCTTCGGGATGGGCAGGTGGAAGATCCTTTTCCCCGAAACGCTGCAGAATACCTTGAGGAGTGGACGACTCCCGGTAAAGACTGGTTGAGAAAGTTCTATCCACCTGGAAGTGACACTCCCCATTATGATCTTACCCCTGGAACAGAACAGGTGTTGCAATGGGTGGATGGGCTTTTTGTCAATCAGTTTATCGGTACAGAAGGCAGGCTTAACACCTGTATGAATCTGCTTCGTGAGATTGTCAATGGAGTCGAGAAGAACAAGGAAGTCCGAATACAGGAGCTCAAGAACCGAAAAGAAGAGATTGATCGTGAGATTAGCCGTCTCGAGTACGGGGATGTTTCCCTTATGGATGAAAGACAAATCAAAGAACGGTTTCTTCAGTTTCGCAAGACTGCCCGAGAACTTCTCAGTGATTTTAGGGCGGTTGAGGATCGGTTCCGGGAACTTGACCGGGATATCAGAGAAGAAATTGCAACTTGGGAAGGTGAAAAGGGCGAACTGCTTGAGCAGTTCTTTGGAAATCACGATCTGATTACCAATTCTGACGAAGGTGAAAGTTTTCGGGCATTTTGGAATTTTATTATGTCACCCGACAGTCAGGAGGAACTAAGCCAACAACTGGACAAAGTTTTTCAACTGAAGGAATTGGGTGACCTGCGGGAAGATACCCGCCTGAAACGGATTCATTTTGACTGGATGGAAGCAGGAGAACAAACGCAAAGAACCGTTGCAAGGTTGTCGAGCCAGTTAAGACGCTATTTGGATGATCGGACATACTGGGAAAACAGGCGCATCGTCGAAATACTGGACGAAATTGAAAAGAAAGCAGTCGGTTTAAAGACCAAGATACCCACTGGAGACTGGATGGAACTTGAAGATCCTAGGATACGGGTGAATCTTCTTATGGAGTTTCCCCTATTTTCGCCTCCCACACAACGGGAGCTGATATCAAGGATCGAAATCCTAGACGATGACGAAGTGGATACGGAAAAACTCTTCCAACTCATTCACATTGATAGGGATCGACTTCAACAGAATATTGAAGCTGCTCTTTCTGAAGCATCTCAAGTCCAATTGGGAAAACTACTCCTGAAGTACCCTTTGGAACATGGTCTTGCGGAGTTGATAACATACCTCGCCATTGCGGAAGATTATCCGCTTGTAACGATCTCCTCTGAGAATCAGGATGTTGCCAGCTGGACAGATAATGAGGGTATACTGAGGGAAGCCAGGTTTCCCAGTATCATTTTCAGCAGAAGGAGCTCATATGGAGTCGAATGATACGAAGAACATCTCCCCCGTGGTGATACATCTGATGCGGGGAATATTGTATAAGGAAGAAAAGCCCTTGCTCTGGGAGTCTCTCGAGAGGCTTGAAGGTCCGGTGAGAGATTACCTTCAGATACTTGGTCTTGAACTGGGGATATCCGAAAGTGACGGTTATGCATATCTGAAAAGCAGAGAGGAAGAAGAGACCTCCCAACCTCGTTTGGTTACCCGAAGACGGTTGTCATATCCTGTCAGTCTGATTCTTGCCCTCCTTAGACGAAAATTGGCTGAACATGAATCGGCTTCTGGTGAAACCCGTTTGATTCTTGAAGTAGGTGAGATATACGATATGGTCAGTGCTTTCTTCCCCTCTTCAAACAATGAGGTGAAGATGTTGAAACGTATGGATGCCCATGTGCAACGCATCCAGGAATTGGGTTTCATTCGTTTCCTTGACAAGGAGAAGAATAAACTGGAGGTGAAGCGGATATTAAAATCCTTCGTAGATGCCCAATGGCTTGGTGAATTTGATGTTAAACTAAAGGAATATCTCGACCACGGTGAAGAGTTCGAAGGGGACGATGACGATGACGCATGATGGTTTTTTTGAATTTGGAGACGATCCTTCCACTGCTGGTTTCCGATGCAAGATGGTGGAGATATATAACTGGGGAACCTTCCACAACAAGGTGGTGAAGTTTCCTCTAGATGGAAAGAATGCCCTTCTCACCGGAGATATCGGTTCAGGGAAATCCACACTTATCGATGCGATTACCACTCTATTGGTTCCCTCTCAGAAGGTTGCCTACAATAAGGCTGCTGGTGCCGATTTCAAGGAACGATCTTTACGGTCATATGTGATGGGATATTACAAGGCGGAACGAAGTGATAGCGGCCTCGGCACCAAGCCTGTCGCTCTAAGAGAAGCCGGTACCACTATTTCTGCGATTCTTGGAGTATTTCGGGATGAGGCCTTCTGCCAAGATGTCACACTCGCCCAAGTGTTCTATCAGAAGGAACCGAGTGGTCAACCGCAAAGATTCTATATTGTTGCGGATGACGTCCTTTCCATTGCAGAGGATTTTTCTGATTTCGGTGGTGATCTATCCAGTCTGAGAAAACGGTTGAAACGAAGAGAGCGGCTTGCAGTGTTCGATAGTTTTCCTGAATATGGAGCAGCCTTTCAGCGCCGTTTCGGGCTACGGAACAAACAAGCCATGGAACTTTTTCATCAGACCGTCTCCTTAAAGACTGTGGGTAATCTGACTAGTTTTGTACAGGAACATATGTTGGAACCGTTTGATTCCCAGACCCATATAGATAACCTGATCAATCATTTTGAAGACCTGAACCGTACACACGAATCCATTTTGACTGCGAAAGCCCAGATAGAGAAATTGACTCCACTTGTTGAAGATTTCAATCGTTATAATGAGACTCTCCTTGTTGTGGATAAAAAGACGAGTCATAGGGACAATCTCAAATATTTCTTTGCTGCCTTAAAGAAGGGGTTTCTGGAGGAACTCATAGGTGAAAAGGAATTGCATCAGGAAAAACTAGTCCAGCGGATCGAAAACAGCAGCAAGATTCTCAGAAATCTTAGAAGTGATCGTGATAGTACCACACAAGCTATCGCAGCGAATGGAGGGAGCCGGCTGGAGACAATCAGGACTGAGATGGTTCATCGTGAAAACGAAAAAGAGGAAAAGCAACGCCGGGCTGAAATCTACAATTCACTCGCAAAAGATCTTGGTTTTCCGATACTTCGTACTATCGATCAGTTTTCCGAGAGCAGGAATTCCGTGACGTCCAAAATCAGTGAGGTTACCCAGGAACGTAATTTGTTGGAACAGAAGCTCAACGAACATGGATTCGAGTTTCGGGACCTGAAACAGAACCATGAGAGATTAGAGGAAGAGCTCCGCTCACTGAGAAGCAGAAAGAGCAACATCGATACACATCAGATAGAGATACGCAGACGTTTGTGTGAAGAACTCAATCTGGTTGCCGAGCTCCTCCCGTTCGCCGGGGAACTTATCGCCGTGAAACCCGAAGAGCGCGAATGGGAGGGGGCAATTGAAAGGGTGTTGCGTTCATTCGCCCTCTCTTTATTGGTTCCCGATTCCTTGTACCAAAGAGTGTCCGAATGGGTCGATTCCACAAATCTGAGAGGTCGGTTGATCTATTATCGGATGGGTGAAGTGAAACCCACGGTTAATTCCAGTAGTAATTCTGATTCGTTGATAAACAAAATCTCGTTGAAAGAAGAGAGTTCTTATAGAGCTTGGGTTTTACAGCAGATCGGAGTTCGATTTGCCGATTTCATCTGTTGTGAAAGCCTGAGCCAGTTCCGTAGGGTAAGTAAGGGACTGACTAGGGCGGGACAGGTGAAAGGGAGTGCTATCTATCATGAAAAAGATGATCGCCATGATGTCAATGACAGGAGCCGATTCGTTCTGGGATGGATCAACACAGCAAAAATTGCCGCGCTCGGAGAACAAAGAACATCGGTAGAGAAGAAATTACAACATACTGGTGATTCAATAGCCCGCATTCAGAAAGAACGAACGGGTCTTGAAGGCCAACTGGATCGGTTGAAACAGTTAAGTAACTACAGTCATTTCGATGAGCTGGACTGGCAGCCTGCGGCCACCCGAATAGAAGATTTGAAGGAAGAAATGCGATTACTTGAGAGCAACTCGGCTGTACTTAAAACCCTGAAGGGACAACTCGATGAGATTGAACGAAGGATTTCGGGGATTGAAAACGAACTTCATCAACTGCAGAAAGATCTGGGTGGAGTGGAATACGACCTTGGTGAATTGCACAAGAGCGTTGCAGTGGAGAAAGAACTCGTCATTATGTGCGAGGAACGTCTGGAAGATATCACTGCAAGCATAGAACCTCTATTACCAACTTACCTCGGTGAGAAAAAGCTTAATCTCAGGAATTGTCCGACTGCGGAACGTGAATTTCGGGAAAAGATTCAGGCAGAGATAGATGCGGCGAAGAAGAAGCTTGAGAGGCTTCAGGTGAATATCATCTCCTCAATGGAAGGATTTCGCCGGGATTATCCCATGGAGACGAGGGAGATGGATGCGTCACTGGAATCGCAACAGGAGTATCGCAACTTTTTGAATACCTTGGAGCGGGAAGATATTCCTAGGTTTGAACAGAAATTCAAAGTGTTGCTCAACGAAAATACGATTCGGGAGATCGCTGGATTTCTTGCCCTATTGAACAAGGAATCTCATCAGATACGGGAACGTGTCGAGGCAATCAACAAGTCCATGTATGAGATCGATTACAACAAGGGACGCTATATACACCTTGAAGCCATAAATACAAACGATATTGATATCAAGACCTTTCGGCAGGATCTGAAATCATGTGTCGAGGGTTCCTTTGGCACAGAGGAAGCAGAGCAGTATAGCGAAACCAAATTTCTTCAAGTCAAAGGGTTGATCAACAGATTCAAGGGCAGGGAAGGGTATTCGGATAGCGACAAGAAGTGGACTGCCAAGGTGACTGATGTTAGGAGCTGGTTTGTCTTTGCCGCATCAGAACGGTGGAGGGAAGATGACAATGAGTTTGAACATTATACCGACTCGGGTGGAAAATCTGGAGGGCAGAAGGAGAAGCTGGCCTATACCGTGCTTGCAGCATCGTTGGCGTACCAGTTCGGCCTTGATTTTGGTGAAGTGAACTCCCGCTCTTTCCGTTTCGTAGTTATCGATGAGGCCTTCGGACGTGGTTCTGATGAATCGGCTCGATACGGATTGGATTTGTTCAAAAGGCTTAAACTCCAACTGTTGATCGTGACGCCTCTTCAGAAGATCCATATTATCGAACCCTATGTTTCCTCCGTAGGGTTTGTCCACAATAATCCGGAAGGCAATTATTCTCAACTTCGTTGTCTCACGATACGGCAGTATCAGGAAGAGAAGGAAAAACGGAAACAGTGATGGATGAGCTTGGAATTTCATTGCTGCAGGGAGTAGAATAATGATTATGATTGCTGCATCTCCATCTGAAGTCCGTAGAAAACTATTGGATAAATGGGACAAAGGATATTATCTCAAGAGATATCGCGAAATTTTTCCGCTCTCGGTACCCTTGGGGACGATCACCTCCAGACAGATGACCGATTCTTACAACGACGTTCGGAACTGGATACTTACATTCCAGGAGAATGAAAAAATTGCTCCTTTCCTGCAATGGGAGGAAATCAACCACCGACTGTTTGGAAGAAATAGAATTCCCCGATTTCTTGTATTCGAAACGCCTGTAGATCTTGCTGGCTTCTTGAATCGCACACCAGAATGGAATCGCTTCAAGGAATCTCTAAAGTATCTGGAACAGCATGATAAACGACTCGTTGAATGGGGAGAACAGCATCCACTGGATATTCTTAGCATTGGCAAAGATCTCGACCGGTTGGTGAATTTATGGACATGGATGAAAACGAATCCAAGGCCGAATATCTATGTACGGCAGATAGATATTCCTGGAATCGATACTAAGTTTACAGAAACCTATAAGAAGATACTTGCGGAATGGCTAGACGCTACTCTCCCGGAAGAAATGATCGACCATTGTTATCAAGGGATGGTTCGTTTTGAATCGCGCTATGGATTTCAAAGCAAACCTGAACTGATCCGATTTCGTTTCCTCGATCCTACACTTTATTGGCGGGGGTGCAGCGACATTACCTTGCCATCCGCCCAGTTCTGCAGTCTATATTCTGATTGGGAAGATATCCCTGTCAGACGGGTGTTTGTTGTTGAGAATGATATATGCGCCCTCAGTTTTCCTCCAGTGGAAAATGCCATGGTAATTTTTGGAAGAGGATATCATTTCGAGCATTGGAAGAGCTGCGCATGGCTCCATCAGGTTGATCTACGCTATTGGGGTGACCTGGATACCCATGGGTTTCGTATTTTGGATCAGTTTCGTATGATCTTTCCCCATACCACTTCATTCCTCATGGATCGGAATACACTTATGCAACATGAAATTTCCTGGGGAAACGAGCCAAAACCAACAACCGTAGAATTGGCACACCTCACACCTGATGAAGCTGTTCTGTACGATGACCTTCGCTACGACAGAATTAGAAAAAACCTACGTCTTGAACAGGAATTTATCCGATTTGGGAAAATCGAAGAAGCCGTGACCATTGCTTAGAAGGTGCCTGAGATACACAGAAGTTTGGCCAACTAGTCCACTTTCTTGTTCGATGTGGGTTGTGCGGAAATCCTTCCTGGCACCATGTTTCCACATAACCCATCAGAAATCGCCTAGAAGCCCGTTTTCAGGCTGAACGAGGATTTGCTTCCTGGTACCAGGAGTTCCTATTTCCCTTGCAGAATGACCAATTGTTTGGTGTTCTTCGATAACCCGTTTTACCGCTTCAACAATTTTTTGTTCTGTAAATTCCATGATACCTTCCTCCGTTAGTTTTCCGTCTAACAAAAGGGGTTCATGTCATCCAATGGGCGCATTATAGTCATATATAGCTGTCGCATTATCACACAACCGCTTGTCACCACTAATAATTAGATCACAAAAGATTGCATTTGCGATACCTGCGGCAACGTACTGCGAGCTTTCTACACGATGGTTTTTGTAAGAATAGTTCGATCGATCTTAATGGGGTAGATATTTATTCACAAGTAGTGCTTGAATTATGAAGAGTTGAATAATAGAATATTCTAAATGTGATAGTCTTGTTTGGGGAATATTGATACTTATTGTAGAGTTTATTTTCTCTATTTGGCGAAGACAATAGAACCTAACATAGAATATTTCGAAGATAGACCAAATAGAAACTGATTTGCCACTAATTAATCTATAAAATGGGTATATAAGTAATTATCTGGAATCTTACGGGGGGATATATGAAATACTTCTTATTGCATTTAAGTGACTTGCATATTGATAAATCGAGTGTAGAAATGAATTCTTATTTTGAGAGTATCTTTAGTATCACAAAAAATATAGCAGATTCTTGCGATTTAGTTCTAATTCTGGTGAGTGGTGATATAGCAGATCAGAATAGCCAGCAAGGATATATTGAAGCTTATGTTTTACTTTCACAATTAGTTGAGAACTATAATAGTCTTAAGGTCCCGAGAGTCGAGATTATTATTACGCCAGGAAATCATGATTGTAACTTTCATAATGGCGATGAGGTTCGGAATAGAGTCATAAGAGATATAACTCATACGGAAGATGGTACTAGCGAAGTATCTCCCCAAATTATTGATATATGTACAGCTCCTCAAAAAGATTTCTTTGAATTTATTAAAGAATTTGACTCAATGCAGGGGGCTTTTCAAGAAAACCGTATAGTTTGGAAAAAAGTGATAAATACTACTGAAGACGTGGTGAATGTGTATGTGATTAACAGTGCTTGGATGAGTTCAAATCCTGAAAATCAGGGGAAAATAATTTTGCCTGAAAAACTAATATCTGAAACCATGCAGCCAGGGAATGGTATTTCAGTAACTTTAATGCACCATCCACTAAGTTGGTTTAAACCTTGGAGTTCTAAACGGCTAACAGATTATATAGAAAGTTGTTCAAATATAGTTTGTACTGGGCATGAGCATTTCGTTAGGACGTATGTAAAGAGCAATGAGAGTTCCCTGCTTACTTATTATTCAGATGGAAGTAGTGTTCATAATGGAAATAGTTGCTATTCATACCTTTTAGAGAAAAATGAAGAAGGGAATTACTCTATAAGTAGATATACTCTTGATTTTAATTCGAAGGTGTTGAATAGCGAGAAGCATGATGACAGTAAAATTTCGGTTATAGAGCCTCGACAACAGAAAAGCTATTTGCCCTTAGTCTCACAGATGAAGACTTTTCTAAAAGATATAGGAGCAAATCTTCATCATCCTCATAATTCAAAACTAGATTTAGATGATATTTATATCTATCCAGATTTGCATCATTTAAATCCAGATCCTCTAAAAAAAATATCATATGAGTCAGCAATTATTAATAGTGAAAATGCCTTTAGCTTTAGTAAAAAGGGCGCGGGATCTAAGTATATTGTTCTGGGACAGAGTAGAAGTGGCAGGACGACTTTATTAAAGAAAGTATATTGCAATCTGTTGCATGATGGGTATATGCCCATATGGGTGAAAGGAGATAGAATAAAGTCCTTAAATGAGAAGGAAATAAGATCATTAATAAATAAAGAAGCAAAAGATCAGTATAGGGATTTTTCCCTTGATGAAATTAATACCTATGATAATTATAAAAAAGTTATTTTAATTGATGATTTCGATGAATCCAGTTTGCCTCGCAAGTTTAGAAGAAAATTTATGGATGTTCTTAAAAATATTTATTCGAATTTAATGGTTACTTCGCATGATCTGTTAGAAATTGAGGAATTGACAGGAGCTGAACCTGAAGCATCAATTATTTATGATGGATTTAATCTCTTTCAAATTAAAGAATTTGGAAATATTCGAAGATCCTTATTGATTAAAAAATGGTTTGGGCTCAGTAGTGATCCATATGTTGATAATAATACATATTTACGAGAATTAGATCGAGTGACGGATGTGATCAATAAGATCATTGGGAAAAATCTAACTCCATCGTACCCTATTATTATCCTTGTACTATTACAAAATATTACGAACATTGATCCGACTGACTTTAAACAAAGTTCATATGGTTATTACTATCAAACATTAATTTTAGATTCTCTGAAAAAGAGTAATCCATCTCCTGATGCGATTGACGCATTTAAAAACTTTTTATCATCCTTAGCGTTCTCAATGTTTGAAAACGATCATAAGTATCTTGACGACGTCGATTTTAAGCAATTTTGCGATGATCATGCTCAACGTCACGATATTCAAAATAGAATTGATGTGATTGTAAGTGAAATACTTGATTCAGGAATTTTAATTTCAAAAGAAGGGAGGTACGTTTTTTCTTATAGGTATATGTTTTATTTTTTTACAGCTCAATATCTCTCTGAAAAGATAACAAGAGACTCAATTAAAGATATAATTTCAAGCATGGCTTCAAGGCCCCATAATGAAAATTTTTCAAATATACTGATGTTCCTATCATACCTTAGCAAAGATCCTATAATAATAGAATCATTGTTAAATGCTGCAAAATCACTATTAAACGAAGAAGAACCTATAAAACTAGATGAAGATATTAAGGCTTTGAATGAAATATTTGTTGATGTTCCTAAGTTAGTTTTAAAACAGATTAGCACAGAAGATGCGAGAATCGTGAGATTAGAAGAAAGAGATCAAATCGAAACGATCGAATCAAAGATGCAAAAGAACGAAGAAGATTGTCTTGAAGTGGAAGAAGAACTTACTTTAATTGATAAAATCTCCTCTTCAATAAAACTGGCTGAAATTATCGGTCAAGTTGTTAAAAATGCATACGCCTCGTTGGAGGGAGACCAAAAGCTAGAGTTGGTAGAACAGACTTATCTGCTTCTATTGAGGCCCCTAGGGTTATTATTAAGATCAATTATGAGGGAGCCGGAGAATATAGCTGCTGAAATTGTAAAGATTATGCGAACTCAACCAGTTTATAACACAGAAGATCGAGAAGTGGTAGAGGCTTTTGCCGTGGCTTTCCTTGCACGAGTATGTACAATTGTAACATATACTTTCATTTCTAGAATTTCCCAATTCGTGGGTTCAGAGAATCTGGATATGACTTATAGAAGAATATTAAAAGAGAATCGAACAACAGCCTATAAACTGGTAGATGCGGTTTTAAAAATAAATCATTATATTGATTTTCCAATAGCTGAACTGAGAAGGTTAAATAAGGAATTGGAACATAATCCTTTAGCCAAGTCTGTTTTATCTCAGACTGTGAGAAACTATTTATATATGTTTGAAATAGAGAATTATAGATTCAAACAGCAAATCTGCCAAGAATTTGGGATTGAAATGCTAGAATTACGTAGAATCGAGAACATAAGTAAGGATAAAAAGGGGGGGAGGTAATACTTAAATTTCCTATGTTTACAAAACATACTAGCTGATGATTCGATAATCCTAGGAAAGTCTTGGAGGTGATATAGACAGCTTTGATACAATCACACAACTCCATTTCCTCTACCACATCCATCCACACTTCACCTCAGGATACAAAACAACCCACCGTACGGTGGGCTGGATTATGACTGATATGTAAGTATAGCAGGGACAGGACTCGAACCTGCGACCTCCGGGTTATGAGCCCGACGAGCTGCCAACTGCTCTACCCTGCGTCGACAAGAGCAAACTATATAGACGAAGGGAAAAAGAGTCAACCGGCTGGGGAGATAAACTTACTAAATGTGCGAAATGGGACAAAAAGTAACACATTGCGCAGTGAGTCAATGTGAAGCTGGTCCGGTTGGGACAAGTTTTATCAGATTTTACCATTCGTTATCTTGAATGGGACAAAATGACACATGTATAGAAAAAACCATTGAAATATAGATGAATTTTGCAGGTTTTTACGCACCTTCGGTAAGGCACATCACGATATCTTCGAATTCTTGAATCATGAAGAAAACTTGTAAATATATATAAATGAAAGAAATAAAAATACTCGAAAAACTCTGTGAAAAAGTTGGCACGCTTGTTGCATATAGGTAGATGTCCAGAAAAAGTGGACATGAAACAGCAAACTATATTACGGAGGTGTGATTATGAAATACGTAGTGACAAGAAATTCAAACCCGGTGAGCGTGGCTCGTGACTTTGACAGCCTGTTCAACAGCCTGTGGAACAATTGGGGCGTACCATCGACCAAGGTTCCATCGGTAGACATCTGGGAAGACGAGAAGGCCTATGTGCTTGAAGCGGAACTTCCCGGCTACAGCGAGAAGGACGTGGAGGTGCATGTGGACAAGCATGTGCTCAAGATCTCCTCGATCTGCGAAGCGGAGAAAGAGACCAAGAAGGACAACGAAGAGCCGAACTACCTGATCCGCGAACGCTCCTGCAGAGGATTCGAGAGAAGCTTCACCCTGCCAGAGGGAATCAATGAGGACAACATTGAGGGCGTGTTCAAGAACGGCGTACTGAAGCTGACCATGCCGAAAGTCCCGGCGACACAACCAAAGAAGATCGACGTAAAGATCAAGTAAAAATAAACCGGGTACATCCAACCCTTGCAAGACCGCCAGAAATGGCGGTCTTCAGTTTAATCGGTGCAAACAAGACTGGCCTGCACGCCGAACCTTTGCTATATTGAAATCAGAACAAATTAGCGAAAACGCACACGAACAGGAGGAATCATGGCATATTCAGAACCGTATGATGCATTGGACGAAAAGACGCGCGACATCTCACGCGCCATCACCAGTCTCCGCGAGGAGCTCGAAGCCATCGACTGGTACAATCAGCGGGTCGCCACCACCAACGATACCTCACTGAAGGAAATCATGGCCCACAACCGGGACGAGGAAATCGAACATGCAGTCATGACATTGGAATGGCTGCGGCGCAACATGGCCAAATGGGACGACGAGTTGAAGGGATACCTGTTCACCACCGGTTCCCTGCTTGCAGTCGAAGAAGGTGCGGCCGAAGGCAGCCCAGCGAGCACCTCCCTTTCGATCGGCAACATGAAAGCGTAACCAAAGGAGTACAGATCATGGATATTTTGAAAAAAGAATTGGCACCGTTGTCGACCCGCGTATGGGAAGAGATAGAAAGCCGTGCGGCAGAGATCCTGCGTTCACGACTCAGCGCCCGCAAGGTAGTGAGGGTTGATGGACCGAAAGGGTGGAACTTCACCGCGGTACCCGAAGGACGGCTCGACCTGGTAGACGATACCGGAGACGTGAAAGCCGGAGTCTATCGTGTCGCACCCTTGTCGGAAGCCCGTGTCCGCTTCACCCTCAACCGATGGGAAATGGACAACCTCAATCGCGGCGCCAAGGATATCGACCTCGATTCCCTGGATGCGGCGGTGGAGAAGATCGCGGATTTTGAAGAGAAGGCGATCTACCACGGATTCAAGGCCGGCGGTATCGTAGGCCTCTCGGAAGCAGCGGCCCACAAGCCGGTCGTGTTCGGCAAGGACGGCTCCTCGATCATGGAATCGGTATCCGTCGCGCTGATCACCCTCCGCGCAAGCCATGCCCAGGGACCGTGCACCTTGGTAGTGGGAACCAAAGCCTGGATGGCCCTGAACAAGGAAATCCAAGGAATTCCCCTCGTCGAGCGCATCGAGCGTCTGATCGGCGGCAGCGTGGTCCATAGCCTCGCCATCGATGGCGCCTTCCTGCTTCCCTATGACAACGAGAACCTCGAGCTCACTGTCGGGCAGGACTTCGCGATCGGCTACGAATCGCACGATACGAAGGATGTGACTCTGTTCTTGACCGAATCGTTCACATTCCGTGTCCTCGATCCGAACCTGGTCGTGCCCTTCAAGGTATAGGTCCGGCTGTCTGAACTTACTATAGCGTCCCCGGGGATCCGATCCTCGAGGGACGTTTTTTCATGGTGAGACGCCTTATCTGAGTATATACTTTACAGTATAGATTATATAGTATATACTAAAAGAAAGGAAGCAGCATGGGACAGACAATATGGCAAATAAAGAAGATCGGACAGATAAGGAAATCGAGGAATTGAGAGCCCGTGACATTGATTTCTCTGACATCCCGGAGCTCACTCCCCAATTCATGTCAACGCTGGAGAGAATTGTTCCAAGGGAACACTTCAAAGTGGTTCCTGTAAAGAAGGCCATCAGTATCAAGCTTGATTCCGATGTGCTGGAGTATTACCGATCAAAAGGCAAAGGCTACCAAACCAAGATCAATGCGGTCCTACGCCAAGACATGCTCAGGGAAACTGCCCCTGCATACGGCAAGAAAGAGGAAACTGACAAAGATACCAGGTAGGCCGTTGCGGCCAACATGGGTGTCGATACCGCTTTCTGTATAAAGCTCCCGGCCAAAGGGTTGTGCCGTACACATACTTGGTGATAGATTGTTTGGCATGCAGAACATCCCCCAGAACAAGATGGCCGTCAAGCCGGTCGGCTCCCTGTTGATCACCATGGGTCTTCCCATCATGCTTTCCATGATGGTGCAGGCCCTCTATAATATTGTCGACTCGATATTTATCGCCCGGGTAGGTGAGGCAGCACTCACCGCCGTTTCCCTGGCATTCCCTATACAGATGCTCATGATCTCTATGGGCGTGGGAACAGCGATCGGCGTCAACTCGCTGCTTTCGCGCAGACTCGGGGCACGGCACCACGAGGAGGCCTCGGAAGTCGCCATGCACGGGCTGTTCCTCGCAATCGCCATCTGGATAGTCTTCAGCATATTCGGCGCATTGCTCACCCCGGTGTTCTTTCAGTGGTTCACCGCCGATTCGGCGATCATCGCCATGGGGCAATCGTACCTGATCATCTGCACCACCTTGTCCCTCGGCATATTCGGCCAGCTGATATGCGAACGGATCATGCAAGGCACCGGCAATATGATACACCCCATGATCACCCAAGGTCTGGGCGCAATCATCAACATCATCCTCGACCCGATCTTGATCTTCGGCCTGTTCGGAGCACCCCGCATGGGCGTCACGGGAGCCGCGGTCGCCACCGTCATCGGCCAGTGGTTCGCCATGGGCCTGGCATTCTTCTTCATGCTGCGCAAGACCCACGAGCTGCAATTCAAGTTCAAGGGTTTCCGGCCGAAGGGCCGTATCATCGGGGAAATCTACCAGGTGGGATTCCCCTCCATTGTCATGCAATCGATCGGCTCGGTCATGACCATCGGCATGAACACGATCCTCATCTCGTTCAGCGCGACCGCTGTGGCAGTCTTCGGTGTCTATTTCAAGCTGCAGAGTTTCATATTCATGCCCGTGTTCGGATTGGTCACCGCCATGATCTCGATCGTGGCCTTCAACTATGGGGCACGGAATCCACAGCGGATCACAGGAACCATCAGGGTCGCCGCAACCATAGCGTTGTCGATCATGTCGGTGGGACTGCTTGTCTTCCAGCTGCTTCCACAATTGTTATTGGAAATGTTCGACGCATCGCCCGAGATGATGGAAATCGGCATGAAGGCCTTGCGCATCATCAGCCTGCACTTTCCGTTGGCCGGTATAGCGATCACCTTCAGCACCTCGTTCCAGGCAATGGGGAAGGGTATGTACAGCCTGTTGCTCTCGATCACCCGCCAGCTGATATTCCTGTTGCCGGTAGCTTACCTGCTTTCGGTGTTCTGGGGGTTGGATGCCGTATGGTATGCCTTCCTGGTATCCGAGGTGGCCTCGATTGTCATGAGTTCGCTCATGTACCGGCACATCTACAAGCAGAAGATAGAAAAACTGGAGCCCCTTGCGGTAGCTCCAGCCGATAGCACGGTCTAGTCCATTAGTCGACGATAATCACAGCCAAGAATACGAGCGTCTCGCTCTTCTCGTTGCGGATCGCGTGGCTCGCGCCGTTACCGGTGATTACCAGGTCGCCCTTGGTGACCACCTTCTCCCCGTCGACTTCGGTCACGATACCTTCGCCGCTGATGATCCAGTAGTATTCGGTCTCGGCCACATGGTCATGTTCCCCGATCGAGGTACCCTGTTCCATGGAAATCGTGCTGAAGAGCCTGCAGTGCTTCATCTCTTCGGGCATGAGGAAATCGAGGGTCTGGCACACGCCGTCGCCACCCCGCATCTGTCGTTCCCTGTGCAGCATTTCGGTTGCATGTTTGATCATTGTTCCACTCCTGCGTATCAATTGCGGCTACAGGTGTTTTCTGCCACCCTGGTCACCGGATACACAGGTTATACAACGCTTGTCCCTTCCAATTCAATGGCACCGTTGGCAGGCACTTCTGGAGGCGATGGGTTTTTCAGCAATTGCCCAAAACGGCCTCTTCTGGTACGGTAGAGGCAAACACATGCCAGCGTGGAGAAACCGGTCGACCCTGTGGGTACCGTCCATGCGTGCCCAAATCGGGTCGGGAGGTCTGCATGTTCACAATTCTGGATAAACGAAAGCTCTCAGCCGAGGTGTTTCGCATGGAGATCCTTGCTCCGAACATCGCAAGGGAACGCAAAGCGGGACAATTTGTTATTTTGCAACAAGGTGGGGATTACGCCGAGCGCATACCCCTCACCATAGCCGATGCCGACCCCGAGAAGGGATCGGTTACCATTGTCTTCCAAGCTGTGGGGGAAGCGACGCACAGTCTGGGCATGTTGGAGCCGGGGGATGCGATCGAGAACGTCCTCGGACCGTTGGGGCAACCCACCCATATCGAGAACTATGGGAAAGTGGTGTGTGTCGGGGGAGGCGTAGGTGTCGCGCCGATGCATCCCATAGCCCAAGCCCTCAAACAAGCCGGCAACGATGTGCGGATCATCATAGGGGCACGCAACAAGGACCTGGTGATCCTCGAGGAAGAGATGCAGGCCATTGCCAGTGAACTCACCATCTGCACCGACGACGGCAGCTACGGCCGCAAGGCGTTGGTCACCGAACCGTTGAAGGAGCTGTGCGAGACGTGGAAACCGGACCTGGTCGTTGCGATCGGACCACCGATCATGATGAAGTTCTGTACCGCCACGACACGTCCGTTCGGTGTTCCCACCGTCGTCTCCCTCAATACCATCATGATAGACGGCACCGGCATGTGCGGCGGCTGTCGGGTGAGCATAAACGGCAAGACCAAGTTCGTGTGTGTCGATGGACCCGAGTTCGATGCGTTCGCGGTCGATTGGGACAATCTGCTCATGCGGTTGGGTACCTACAAGCCCCAGGAGCAGGAAGCCCACCATAGATGCCATATCGGATTGCAAATCAAAGAGGGGGAAGCGTGATGTCACACCCGAATCGTGAACAGTTGGATGCGTTGGCCCAAGAGCAGCTCGCCGCCTATGGCGGACGGAAGTTGTCGGTGAAGGAACGGTTGGCAATTCCTGCCCAGGACATGCCGACACAGGATCCCGCCGAACGTGTATTGAATATGAGTGAAGTCGCCACAGGATACACCGATGCACAGGTCGTGGTCGAATCGTTGCGCTGCCTGCAGTGCGCGAATGCCCCCTGCGTGAAAGGGTGTCCCGTTCGTATCGATATCCCGAGGTTTATCGCAAGGGCGGCCGAAGGCGATTATGCCGGTTCCGTCGCGGTGATCAAGGAAAGTTCCATGCTTCCGGCGATCTGTGGGCGCGTCTGTCCGCAGGAGGCCCAGTGCCAGTTGACCTGTACCGTCGGAAAGTCCTTGAAAAGTATCGACAAGGCGGTGAATATCGGCCGGATCGAACGGTTTGTCGCTGATTGGGAATCCGAGCACCATGCCCGGAAGAATCCCGAGATCGCCACGCCCACCGGCAAGAAGGTCGGTGTCGTCGGAAGCGGACCCGCCTCCATGACCGCTGCGGCCGATCTGCGCCGCGCCGGGCATGAAGTGGTCATGTTCGAAGCCTTGCACAAGGCCGGAGGGGTCCTGGTCTACGGGATTCCGGAATTCAGGCTGCCCAAGAGCATCGTGCAGGAAGAGTTGGACGCCTTGTATGCGATGGGAGTGAAGATTGAACGGAACTTCCTGGTGGGAAGGACCGCCAAGGTCACGGACCTCATGGAGCGCGAGGGCTTCGATGCGTTGTTCCTCGGCACCGGGGCTGGTCTGCCCAAGTTCCTCAACGTCGAAGGCGAGAACCTGATCGGCGTGTTCAGTGCGAACGAATACCTGACACGCAGCAACCTCATGCGAGCCTATGACCGCAACAAGGCGGGAACCCCGTTGTACGGTTCCCACAAGGTCGCGGTGTTCGGTGGCGGAAACGTTGCCATGGACGCAGCCCGTACCGCCCGCCGGTTGGGAGCGGAAGAGGTGACGATCGTCTACCGCCGTACCGATGAAGAAATGCCGGCACGTCGTGAAGAGGTGGCCCATGCCAAGGAAGAAGGGGTGAGATTCCTCTATCTGCACGCTCCGTTGAAGATCGTCGGAGACGAGAAGGGTCGGGTGAGCCATGTCGAACTGATCACCTGCGAGCTCGGTGAACCCGATGCCTCGGGACGCCGTTCTCCGGTAGAGATTCCCGGTAGCGAAGCCATGCACGAGTTCGATACCGTCATCGTCGCGATCGGAAACGACTCCAATCCGCTCATCGAGAAGACCACCAAGGGTCTTGACGTGAACCGTAGGGGGAATATCATAGTTGATGAGGAAACCTGCGCCACATCCATGAAGGGTGTCTATGCGGGTGGCGATATCGTTCTGGGAGCGGCAACCGTGATCCTGGCCATGGGCCAGGGGCGCAAGGCTGCCAAGGCGATGAACGCATTCCTGGCCGATGGAGGGGCGACGGCTTGAGCAATCCTTCCGACTATGGATCGGTAATCTGCCACATCGATGCAATCGACAAGTTCGATGCCATCAACGAAGTCATCGACAAATGCTCCATATTCAACAGCCTTCCGGATGTCAACCGCTTCAGACGGGCGGTACTCAACCGGGAGGCGATCGAAACGACCGGAATCGGCCACGGCATAGCCATAGCGCATGGGAAGATTCGCAATCTCACCCATGTGCAGGTCGGTCTCGGCCTTTCCGAATGTGGCGTCGATTACGATGCGAAGGACGGACTGCCCGTCCACTTCCTCTTTGTGATCGCGAGTTCGCCCACCCGGCAATTCGAATATATCCGCACGCTCAGCACCTTGTTGCGCACCGTACGCAGTCCGGAGGTACGCGACGAGCTGTTGCGCCTGGATGAGAATTACGAATGCCCGGACCCCCTGTCATCGCAAGGGGATACCCTCATGCACATGCTTGCCGACCAGCACTTCTCCTGGATCTGGCACCAGAACGGTCAGTAGACCGTCGACTCGGTTACCACCAGGTCCACCAATGCATCGTGTTCATCCACAGGAATCTCCACTTGTATCTGGTAATCGAAACAGATGCCGATACTGGTGAGAGCGGGCATGCGGTTGGCACTGATGAACCGGTCGTAATAGCCCTTGCCGCGCCCGAGCCGTCGCCGGTGGGGCGTGAATGCCAAAGCCGGAACTACTACCACCACAGCTCCGGCCTGTTCCAATTCCCCCAGCATATCGAGCGACGGTACCGGCTCCGCTATACCCCATCGTCCTTTGAGCAATTGCTGGCGCCAATTGGGACCGACAGCGTGGAATACCAGTCGGCCATCGTCTGTACAGCGGGGAAGCGCGACAACCTTGCCATCGGCAAGCGCGGCGTCGTACAGCGGACCCAAGTCGGGTTCCGAAGCGAGTGGGACAAACCCCAGCACCAGATCTGAGCGGACATAGGCGGGAACCGTCGACACCTTCCGTACGATTTCCAACGAATTGCGCTCGCGTTCCTCCAGGGCAATGGTAGAGGACAGCAGCTTCATATCCAAACGCAATTGTTGTTTTCTTTGGGCAATGGTCATGCCATGGATTATAGCACACGGTTTTTGCCCTTGGCATGGGGTGAAAAAAAATATGACAGCCGTTTCCACTCTCTGCTATAGTATCGGATATGGAGAGCACCCACGAGCCGCAACAGGGCGGGTACAAGAAGATCGACATTGCCCAGCTGTTGCATACACATAAACCCGGAATTGCCCGTTTCGTACCCAAGTGGCTGGTCCGGTCACTTTCCCGACTCCTGCATGTGGATGAGCTCAATGGGTTCCTCGGGGCCCACTATACGGACGAGCCCTTCCAGTTCATCCATGAGGCTGGCAAGTTCCTTGAGCTTTCCCTGCAGGTGACCGGAGAAGAGCGGTTGGCGCAGTATGTGGACAAGCGGTCCATATTGGTTGCGAACCACCCGTTGGGGGGCCCCGAGTCGATGCTGCTCATGGAGCTAGCCGGGACGTATTCGCCGCAGGCCAAGATGATTTCCCGTACGGTGGTAATGGATGCCCTGGTGCCGATAGCTCCCTTGTTGATACCAATCCCAACCCCGGAGAACCACGCGTTGGCACACACCTTCAAGCAAGCCTTCAAAGGGGACGATCCCATCGTACTGTTCCCAGCCGGGTATTGCTCCCGCCCGCTCTCCAATGGCGTGCTGTTCGATTATGTTTGGTTCTCGACCTTCGTGAAAATGGCGAAACGGTACGGACGACCGATCGTCCCGGTCCATATCGACGGTTCCAATTCCAAGAAATTCTACCGCTTGAGCAGCCTGAGACGGAGGTTGGGGATCAAGGCGAGTCTCGAATCCCTCTATCTGATCGACGAGATGTTCAAGCAGCGGGGCAAGGTGGTCGCCATGACCGTTGGATTTCCGATAGATCCGGCTGTGTTGGATGATTCTGAAACCGACGAGGCCTGGGCGGACAAGATCCGCAACCATGTCTATCTCCTCGGCAAGGACCCGCAGGCCCACTTCGATCCGCGCAAGGCTCCGGTTCTGCCGCTCAAGTAACCAGCAGGAGCACCACCGCGATACCGGCCGAAGCTGCCACCAGGATACCGTCCCTGTACCCGAACGGCATGGTGTCCCGCTTGGCATCCGCATTGAAATTGCGTGATCTGAGTGCGGCTTCGAGATCCTCGGCGCGTTCCAACAGCAAGGTGAACACCGAGGTGCCGAACGACACGATCCTCCGGACCGGGTGATGCCATGACGATTCACAGCGGGCCTGGCGTGCTTGCGAGACTTGGAAGGCTACATCGAACAAGAGCGGTATGGTGGACAGCGTGAGCTCCAACGTTGCCCCGATACGATGCCCGTGGATACCTGGAAGCGGTGCGAGAAGACTCCCGATCGCCCGGGAGATATCGTCGGGAGCGGTAGTGTCGGCAAAGAGGAGTCCCATGAGTACGATTGCGGCGAACCGAAGGACCGCGGTTGCCGGGTCTTGCCACGACTCGGCTCCAAAAGCCCTCGCTATACCGATAATGGTTGCCATGACCACAAAGAAGCGCAGTTCCCGCCGATAGCTGGCGAGCGGCATGTTGATGCTGAGGGCCACGAGGCAGAACACGGCGAGGATGGCGACTATGCGGCCAAGGTCGGAGCGGGCCATGAGGGTGGAGAAGATCAACAACGCCACGGTCTTTGCCAACGGATGGGTCCGGTTGAGGAAGGTTTTGCGGTCACGGAAGTGGAACAGGTTCAGTTCAACCATGTGAGGTCTCCGACCGGTATCGGTTTGCCGTGGAACCGGGGCCGACGGACACCGAATTCCTCGACGATCTCCAGCACCTGCTGTGGCGGCCCCTGTGTGACGACCCGACCCGCATCGAGCAGCAGCATGGAATCGGCATAGGCCAGCAGCTTTTCAATCTCATGGGTAGCCACCAGGATGGTAGTACCTTGTTTTTTCAATTCGACCAACGATTCCAATACCTGTACGATCCCGGGATAATCGAGATTTGCGAACGGTTCGTCGAGCATGATCACATGCGGTTGCATCACGAGGACTCCCGCAATGGCCAATCGACGGCGTTCACCGCCCGAGAGGGTCCGCGGCCGTTGGTGCAGCAACGGGGCCAGTCCCAACAGACGGATGACCTGCTGCATGCGCACCGTGCGTTCCTTAGGCGGAATATTGAGGTTCTCCAATCCGAACAGGATGTCCCGCTCCACCGTCTGACCCACCAGTTGGGTGTCGGCATCCTGGAATACCAGTCCGATCGAACGGTTGCGCTTCTTGGGGCGTCCTGTCAGGTCCTCTCCATCGATGGTGATGCTTCCCGCATCCGGTTGCAGCAGTCCCTTGAGACACCGCATGAGGATGCTTTTACCGGCACCATTCTTTCCCGAGAGGACGATGAAATCACCTTGGTTGATGGAAAACGATATGTCGCGGAGTATGTGGTGTTCCTTCCCTATCGAAAAGGAGAGGTGCTCTACCTCAAGTACCGGTTTCTTCTGCATCGGGCTCCTCTTGTACAGGCGAATTGAGGAATTGCCGCACCTGTGGTGCGAACAGGTTGCCGAGTATGACCACCGCGACCATCTTGATCAGGTCTCCGGGAATGAACGGGACCAGGCCGACCACCAGGGCGCGCGACCATTCGATTCCAAGGATCAGTTTGAGGTATGGAAGGCCGACGAGGTACTGGATCACCGTGGCCCCGACGGTACCGAGGATAATCCACACCAGTTGCCTGGTGGTTGTCGTTTCGTGTGTCTTTCCACCCGCGAAGCCCCTGTCGGCACAGAAGCCGGCGAACGGGGCCACCAGAAGCCAGCTGATGAGGAATCCTCCGGTCGGTCCGGCAAAATGGGCGAACCCACCGATACCACCTGAGAATACGGGCAACCCGATGGCTCCCAAGACGAGGTATACGGCCACGGCGGCGAGTCCGATCGCCCGTCCTCCCAGAATACCTGCGAGTAGGACGAAAGCGGTTTGCAAGGTGACAGGTACCGGGCCCACAGGGATTGCGATATAGGAGCCGGCGACAATCAGGGCTGCAAATACTGCTATGATGATGATTCTACGTAAGTTCATGCATGCCTCCTGGGGGCTATCTATACCATGAATCGGCACTATTGTAAACAATAAATGTATTGCATGTTTACAATGGCCGGCCTTTCGGCTAGGATAGGCCAGAATTACGGCAGGCGTAGAGGGGAGGAAGGCGATGTCTTCGAAACAGCAGGTCCTGGCACTATTGGAACAGTTCAAGGGTTCCCATATCTCGGGTGAGGAGATTGCACGGCAACTACAGATCACCCGGGCGGCCGTGTGGCGGGCGATCCACGATCTGCGCCTTTCGGGACATGCGATCGAGGCTTCGACCAAGATCGGGTACCGTCTGTCGGAGAGTAGCGATGTGCTCTCGGAGCAAGGTATCCGTTCGGCGTTCACCGACAAGCGCTATCTCGAGCTTCCCCTGCATTTCCATGAAAGCATCGGCTCCACAAACGGCGAGGCGAAACGTTTGGCCTTGGAGGGTGCTCCCCATGGCACGGTCGTGGTTGCCGGGCGTCAGACCGAAGGGCGTGGACGCAACGGAAAATCCTTCTTCTCGCCCAGCGATAGCGGCCTGTACGTAAGTGTACTGTTGCGTCCCGAATTGGACACGGCCATGGCCCTGAGGGTCACCTCGGGAGTCGCTGTCGCGGTGTGCCGGGCTATCGAACGGATGTGCGACCGTCGGGCGGGAATCAAGTGGGTCAACGATATCCTGATCGATTCCCTCAAGGTTTGTGGTATCCTGACCGAGGGAATCAGCGGTTTCGAGACCGGGAGGATCGAGAGCCTGGTGGTCGGTATCGGTGTGAACCATACGGTACCGCCCGAAGGGTTTCCCCAGGAACTGCAGGGAATCGCGGGGGCCTTGTTTGTCGACACCGCGCCGCCCGAAGCTTCCAGGAACCGGTTGGCCGCAAGCATTGTCGAGGAGTTGCTGGCTGTGGTGGACCACATGGGTCAGGTCGATTTCATGGAGGAGTACCGGCGTCGTTCGGTAGTGGTCGGTCAACGGGTGCGGGTAGTGCAGGGTGCTGTCGCATACGAGGCGGAAGCCACCGGTATTGCCGATGATGGTGCGCTTGTGGTGCGCCTTGCCGACGGTTCGGTTCAGTCCCTGCGTTCGGGAGAGATCTCGCTACGTCCGATTTTGGGCAGTTCCTGGTGACCGGTGGCAAAACGTTTGCGTAAAATCGGTGGCAGGGGTTGACATTCGGCAATCCCACAGGGTATAAACGTGACTGTTGCGCCGCTTTAGCTCAGTTGGTAGAGCAAAGGACTGAAAATCCTTGTGTCCCCAGTTCGATTCTGGGAGGCGGCAAACGGGACCTTTCCCGATATCAATATATTGCCTACGGCGCACTACCTGGTGCGCCCATTTTTTTTTGCCTGAAACTGTAGGTCTTGGTTGCCGCACATTGGCATCACATGGTGATCGCGAGTGTGCACCTATCCTGTTCCATGAGCGTACCCTCAAGTCTGACTTGTGCGACGTATCCTTTACTGCGGGCGATCTCCTTGATCATGGCTGTCATGGGATCGATGCACCACCCATGGCAGGGCGAGGCTCCTCCCATCTTCTTTGTAAGCGCGCAGAGCTTGCAGGCTGTCGCAGTCGCCACGAACCCCGTTTCATGCTTCTCCACATGCCAGTTGGCGCAACCGAATACTTCGGAAAGCCGTGAAAAGACCTCCTCTTCGGTTTCGATTCCCAGTTGCTGGAGCATGAAGGGAGCCGTCTGCTCCTGCCTTGCCTCCTTGCGTGCGACAATCGACGACAGTTGTCCCAGAGCTTGGTAGGTATTCACCGTTTCTGCTATCGATGCCGCATAGATGTTCTGTAGTACACTCAATTTCTTTTCCGATTCCATACTGGTTTCTCCTCTATGTTTACTTAACGTTCGTTAAAACAGAACGTAAAAAAATCCCCCTATAGGCCCAGCACGATAGACAGCTCCTCGCGGATCTCCTGCTCGACCAGGGTCTGGTTCTTCACCACGACCCGCTCGATCAAATTCTCCAGCAAGTGCATGAGGGTACGTACCCGGGCCTTCGGATTCGAGGCATCCTTCAGATGGGGGAGGATAAGCTGATAATGCCGGGGAACAATGGACGCTTCCCAAGCCTCCATGACCGCAAGCAGATCCTCGTCGCCATCGAAAGAGAGGTATACCTTCACCCCCAGCCGATACACCATCCTGTCGTGCTCGTCGAGGTTCATGACGTTGACAATGAAGTCTGTATAGAAGTCCAGGATATTCGTTGTCTTCAGTTTCTGCGCCTCACGGTCGAGTATGTGGAAATAGTCCTTCCGTATGATCTCGTGGAACAGGTCCTTCTTGCTTGAGAAGTAATAGTAGACCATTGGCAGGGAACACTCGGCTTCTTTTGCGATAGTACGGATGGTCGTGCCATGGTATCCGTTCCGATTGAACTGCTCGACCGCAATCCTTTTTATCGTCGACTTCAAGTCCTGTCCATGGTCCATGTGCCACCCCTTTGTAACCTAACGTACGTTAGATATATACCAATCGTACAAATCTGTCAAGAGAGGAATCTGTCTTTGGGATAAATCGGAATGATGCTCAGGAAATCGACTTCACATGCTCTTTGATATTGAAATAGACCTCCCGCATGTCCCGCTCTCCGTAGCCCTCGTCCATGGCCTGGTCCATGACATCGCACGTTCCTGTGAATATCGGAAAGCCGCCGCTTCGGTCGAAAAGGTCCTTCATGTAACTGATATCCTTGTGGGCAAGCTTGAGTGCGAATCCCATGGGGAACTCTTGTTTGCGGATCCGGGTCATAATGTTTTGGAACCCCTTGCTGTCACCCCCACTTTTGGAAATGAATTCATAGAAGGAGTCCTTTTCGATATCGGACTGCTCGATCAGGGCGTAGACAGCCGATGCCGCACAGGTATTCATGATACTGAGGTAGTTGTTGATCAACTTCAGCACATTCGCACAGCCCCAGGGCCCTGCATAATAGAAATGCTTCGCTATGGTGGCGAATAGGGGTGTATAGGTTTCGAATAGTTCCCGCGGGCCGCCGACGGCAAGTCCCAATTCTCCCTGTTCGGCCTGTTTCGGGCCACCGGTCATGGGAGCGTCCATGAACCTGATCTTCAGCTTCCCGAGTTCGATGCCTACCCGCTTCGTCGAGTCCGGGTGTGCGGTGGTGAAATCGATTACCGTATGGACGGTCCGTTTTTCATGCAGTACCAACCCGCTGCGGCCAAGAAGGATTGTCTCGACCGTAGGAGAATCGGGGAGACACAGCAGCAGTACGTCGGTGGTCTCGAAGACCTGCTCCAAATTCGTGGTCAGTTGGATATCCCGCTTCTTGAGTTCCCGTATGATCGCATCGTCCCCGGAGATTGCCCGCTTGTAGACCAGCACCGGATACCCTGCCGCTTTCAGTGTCCTCGCAATTCCCGAACCCATCATTCCTGCACCTATGAAGCCGATACGTTCCATGCTGTTCCTCCCTTCGTCCATATGTCGGCACATTCTACCGCACATCCGGATCGTTCTCAACGTGTTTCGGTTGCCATGTCAACGTTCAGTGAAAACAATACCATAGGAAGAGCGTAACTGTTCAGTGAAAACAATACCATGCCGATACCCCCTACTGCACCGGGCGAGGCCCATG
>PGXU01000001.1 GCA_002839335.1 Spirochaetae bacterium HGW-Spirochaetae-4 | reverse complement strand
GGAATTCCGTCCCTTTTTGCAACCGCGATCCTCCTGCCGTCCCCTCCGCGCACACGCCCCTCCTTTCACCACTTGACCACACGTTTTGCGGAAGAGCCCGTGTTTTACACTTTGTATTCAAAATTTTTGAATTCCAACTTTCTAGATTTTTATGATCGGGTACATGCTGTCTAATCGTTTTCACCATTATCTGGATCATCTTCATCGGATTGTTCAATAGTATCATCGGAGTTGGAAAGTGGAATTTCCTCTTCTCCCAAGGAGAGCGATTGCTTGTAATCCTCTGCAAGCATAGTCCTGTTAAAAGCGGCTGTCGGGTTGATATCAAGTACTATCTGCTCAAGTTCATCCAAAGAGACTTCAAAGAATTCTTTCCGAAGATTAACTTTATTCAATCGTCTTGCACGTAATCGATTGTGCATTTCGTTTTCTAAACCGACAGCATCTTCAGAAAAGATAAAACTATGCACATCGAACTTGAATGGAACACTCGCGCTGCCGAGCTCATCAACTCTTTCTTGAGGGTCCAAACGTCTGGTCATACCGACCTTGAATACTTTGTCTCCGAACGAACCGAGATTGCTGATGATATACACATTACCGGCCTTGCCATTTTGAAGTTTGGTGATTTCTTCCTTTTTCTCTTCAACAAGATCAAGCTGAACATTGAGCTCCTGAAGTTTCGCTTCTATGTCTGCCCTTCTTTCAGAATCTTCCGGCTCCTGAGCCAACAAGTCCTGAATCTTCTCAATCTCAGCCTGATACTTCGACTCTTCAAGAGCCACCTGCTTCTTCTGTTCCTCCAAACGCTTCCGTTCTTCCGCTTCCTCTCGCATTTGCTGACGTAGGGCAAGCTGTTCTTGCCGTGCCTGTTCTTTCTTTATGTAGTACTCATATTCAATTCTAACAGAACTGTCGAACAAGTGTTCCAACTCTCCGATAAATTTACGCATAGTCCCAGCAATTTGTTGATTACCATCGGAAACAATCACCAGGTATTTCGATATCAACGATTGAACTTGGAACAATGCATTGTCAAGCTTCTCATGTTTCAGATTATACAGAATATTCTGTAATTCTGAGCGTAATGCAATTACCATTAGCTTGTAGATGGATTGGTTTGCCTTTGTTGTATAACGCTGCGCATATTCTTCGAGAAGTGACTCTATCTGTTTCTGGTTCGCTCTAAATTCCTTCCGGAGTTCCTGGTAATTCATATAATTGAGGTTCAACATAACCGAAGGAGCGATAGAATCGATATCTACTTTTTCTTCATCTGTCAAAGGTCTGTAGTATTCCGTTGGGATATCAATCCTAAAGAATCTTTCGACCGCATGCTCTACTGCGGAAGATAATTCTCGGGCTCTAATAAGTTTCCTTGATTGATTGGCAATCCTTGTATCTAGTTTTTGAAGTTCCTGGCTAAGATTAATATTCTTTCCTTTCAATTCAACTTGATAAGTATAAAGATTCGCGACTTCGGCCTCCAATGTTTGTATTTCCTTCTGAAACCCCTCCATTATGCTCTTTGCAGATTCGATATCAGTAATGCCAAGTTCAAGGATCCTTCTGCTTGCATTACTCAATTCTTCTTCTGAGTATCGAAGACGTTCACGCTTTTCTGATAACTCATTTTTTGTTTCAACAAGCATTTGTCTCGCTTCATCAAGCTCTTCTCCCAAGTATTTGAAATTTTGATTGGTATTCTTCAATTTGGTTTTCGCCGCTTTTAGTAATATGAAAAGAATAGTTAGAATAACAACTGATATAATAAATAGAATGGGCAATATAAGTGAATTTGGCATTTGCGCCCCCTCTGTACTCTCCAAATTAGTTAGTTCATTTTCTTCCACAACTGGCTCTTGCAGGGAAGTTGCAAACGTTGGTATTTCTGCTTGGAGAGGAGAATCAGGAACTGAAGCAACTGATGATTCTTCTTTGACTAGCAATGATTTATGCAGATTCTCCGAAGGTTGTTCAGTAAGTTCTGAGGCTGGCCTTGATTCTACCAATATTAATACTGGCTCTCCAGAAGGAACAACAATTTCACTTTGTGTTACTTCATCCAGGATTTCATTGGATTCGGCATGACTTGCAATAATGTTCACATCTGCCTGAGATTCTTCATCTCCTATATCTTTACTTTTGGTGAAGTCCAAAGCTTTATTCTGTTCTTCTTTGGTCTCAGTGGAGAGCACCTCTTCATCAAGACTCGCAATTGCGTTCTGTTCAACCGAGTCGGTAACTATTGGCTCACTATATGGAGAAATTGGATCAACTTCCTGGGTTTGTACACAACTTAGAATTGAGACTAGAAGAGCAAGAAATAATGATGAAGTAATTAATCCCTTACTTTTTATCATTTTATTTCACTCATTCTAACACAATATGATTACGGTAGGTTATAAATTGCTATAGGTTATCAAATAGTATCTAAGACACCTGGTCTCTTTTAGACAGGATTTTTTCTCTATCGAATCGAAACCTTGACAAGTACTATATATTGTAGTACTTTAACGCATGAACTATGCTGTGGTGATGTCATCAAAGTTTGAGCGGATTATCAGGGAAATGCCAAGGAATGCACAGATTACCCTGAAGAAGTTGGTTGATGATATCAGACTTTCAGGACCCGCCCAGCCAGGATACAAAAAAATACAGCAAGCTGGGCAGCAACACGTTTCATTGTCATCTTGCTTATCGTTGGGTAGCGTGCTGGAAAAAGGTAGAGGATCAGTACATCGTGGAGGTGTATTATGTTGGTAGTCGTGAAAAAGCACCCTATTGAATTCCGCGTAGAAGGAAATATCCCTTGCACACTGATCGATTCTCTCAAGCTGGAGTATGGGGACGCCATGAGCATTGAGGATGATGGCAATCTGATGCCTGTGGAAGAAATGGTTTGGTACAAGAACCTGCAAGGTGAGGATTCCCCCGGCAAGAACCTGCGGTTTTACCGCACGATGCAAAATCTCACGCAAATCCAGCTTGCCGAGAAACTTGGTGTAGCCAAGCAGTTCATCTCCGACATGGAGCGGGACTACAAGCCCATCAGTCGACAAATGGCCAAGCGACTCGCCGCGCTATTCTCCGTTGATGCAGGAAGATTCATCTAACCAAAGCGAATCCCCTTCCAAACATTACAATTGTCACTATCCCGATCCATGGGCCTTGCCTATACTGGGACTCGAGGTACTGCAAATGATCATCCACATTGAAAATGTCATGAAACGATTCGGAAACAACCTGGCGCTCGATACCTTCAGCCTGGACATGAGGAAAGGCGAAGTAATCGGATTGCTCGGACCGAACGGAGCTGGAAAAACCACCTGTATACGCGCCATAATCGGCCTGATCCCGATAGACGACGGGGAAATATCGGTGTTCGGCATCCACCAGGATGGAAAGAACAAGGAAATCAAACGTCGCATCGGGTATGTGACACAGGAACTGACGATCTATGAGGAGATGACCGCGAAGGAGAACCTCGAATTCTTCGGAAGCCTCTACGGCATGACGAAGGAGCAGCTGGCGACAAGAAGCCTCGAAGTCGCCAAGATCATCGGCCTGGAAGGACGCCTGCGGGAAAAGACCAAACACTTCAGCGGAGGTATGAAGCGGCGGTTGAATATCGGGTGCTCGCTCATGCACGATCCCGAACTGATCATCATGGACGAACCGACCGTCGGCATCGACCCCCAGTCGCGCAACTTCATCCTCGAATTCGTCAAGCAGCTGGCATCGAAAGGAACAACCATCCTCTACACGTCCCACTACATCGAGGAAGTCGAAGCGGTGGCCTCCAGCATCTGCATCATGGACCAGGGCCACACGATCGCAAGCGGCACCTTGCCCGAACTCATCGCGCGGATCAAAGGTGATGCGCACATGCTCATAGACGTGCGTATCGCATCGGAAGAAAAACTGAAGGCATTGCGCGCAATTCCGGAAATCAAGGAAGTCGCATTGGAAAACAACCAGTACCACATAATCGTTCCGGGAGGCATCACCATCATCGACAAGATCATCGCCGTGCTCGCCGACCAGACGATCGTAAACATAAACTCGAAGCAACCGAACCTGGAGGATGTCTTTCTGACACTTACCGGGAAACAACTCCGCGACGAGGCCTGACATGTTCAAATTCAACCTTATCCGCAGTTCCCGCGACATATTCGCCCACCTGATCCTCATAGCCTTTCCCGTGCTGCTCATCGCATTCTTCAACTTCATCTTCAAAGGAACAGCCTTCGTCTCGGAAATCAACGGATCCCCCATCCCCTATCTCACGGTATTGACCGTGGGGTTCGCACTCACCTTCCAAATCTATGGGGCCTCCTTGAGCTTCGAGACCATGGGATCCGATTTCTTCTCCCCCATGCGCGACCGCCTGTTCGCCTCGCCCTGCAATCCGCGCAGCCTGATCCTCTCCATATTGACAACATCGGTGCTGGTCAGTTTCCTGCAGACCATTGTGGTCCTGCTGTTTGCCAAGTTCGTCTTGGGTGCAACGTTGCCGTCACTACCGCTTGTCCTGGTGGTCATGATACTCTCGATCGTGTTCCACCAACTGCTCGGATCTGTGATCATGTTGGCATCGGGTTCGGTTAAGACCGCGAATATCATAATCAGCACCTACGGTTCGATCGCACCGATGCTCGCCGGCCTCTATTTCCCCCTCCCCGACACCCCCGTGATCATCGCAGTCGAGAAATACCTTACCCCCATGGCCTTGGGCAAGACAGCGATCCTTGGAATATTCGAAAACAATATCGGACAAGCGCTCGCAGGCACACTCCCCCTGCTTGCCCTCACCATCGGACTCTTTTTCCTCATACGACCGTTGATCGGAAAGGTGACATCATGAATCTCTACCTATTTGCCATACGCGAGGATATCCGCCAGCCGTTGAACATCCTGCTTATCCTGCTGATACCCTTCTCCCTCCTGTTCATTCCCGCCAACGCGGACGGATTTCCCATGGGAATCAGCCTCTATGGCCTGGTCCTGGTCTACTCGACCTTCCTGTTGACCAGACCTGTCGTCGAGGACCGCATGAAGGGAATCGTCGTCCGGATCGCAGCCTCGCCATTGGGAACCTTCCGGTACCTGTCCAACCACCTGCTGGCATACCTGACCCTGATTACGGTGCAGATCGTATTGTTTCTGATCGGGAGCCTTGTCATATACGGCGATGCGGTATTCGACAGGCTGCTCATATTCGCCCTCTACTTCTCCTTCAGCATCATGTGCATCGCATTCTCCTTGGCATGGAACTCGTTGTTCAGGACGTTCAACCTCTCCTTCGGGGTATTCTCGGGTGTCGCCTCGATCATGTGCCTGGCCAGCGGCATTTCCATCCCATTGTTCCTCTTGCCCCGTTCACTGATCGGATATATCATGTTTTTGCCGACATACTGGCTCCCGCATGGTTTGCTTGCCATTTATGAAGGTGACAGCGCAGGAATGCTTGTCGCGCATGCGGTGTTGCTCTTTTATGCCGTGATATTCCTGTTGGTAGGCAGCAAGAGGAGATTGTAGGAGTGTCCAAACCGAGACCCGATATCCGTCCCCGTCACGTCTATTGGGTCTTGCTCGGCGTATTGTTGGCGTCGGTCGCATCCCAGGTGATGCCTCGAACCGGGCCTTTCGCCATCCTGTTGTACCTGTTCACCATCTTCAGCCTCATACTGCGCTGGCGGTTCCCGCTCTCTCCGACCACGATGCTTGCGGATATGGCCGTGGTGATCGTAGCCTCGCTGTTCGCGCCGTCGAATGTAATATTCCTTCCCATCTTCGTCTTCTACTTCTGCGTCCACAACAAACCGGCCTTCACCATTGTGGCCCTGGTGATGCTCGCACGCTACGGTTCGAACTTCAGCTGGTGGCTGACTGCCCTCGCTATCGTTTCGGGTTACTTGCTGTTCCTGTGGGAGAAGCAGCGGGTGCGGTTGGAAAATGAGGTCGATTCACTACGCCAACACCTGCACGAAATGACCCAGACGGAGGAACACCTGCTTACCGACCAGTACGCGACCGAACAGGTCTCGCGGCTCCTCGAACGGCAACGGATCGCCGAAATCCTGCACGACAATCTCGGCTTCGAATTGACAGCCGCCCTATTGAGCGTCAAGGCCGCCGGTACGCTCCTGACCCAACACCAGTTCGACAAGGCCCTGGAGTCGCAACAGAAGGCTGAGGGACGCCTGGCAAACGCCATGACGCAACTGAAGACTGCGGTTCGCCAGATAGAACCCCAAGGGGCAACCGACCTGGGGAGGATCACGAACCTGGTCGAGTCGTTCGTCTACCCCGTGCAATTCTCCTGCAACGGGGATATGGCCTTGCTACCGGCCTATGTCCGCCAGTTGCTGTTCGTATCGTTGCAGGAGGCGTTGACGAACATCAGCAAGCATGCCCAGCCTACCACCATCACCCTATCGCTTGAAATCACCCAGGCGATTGTCCGGGCGGTGATCGAGAACGATGGACTGGCCACCGGAGAACCGACGGCTTTCGGCAGCGGGCTGCGCTACATGCGCCGGCGGATCGAAGCGATCAATGGAAGCTTGAGTATCCAGAAAGGCGAGACCTTTCGTCTGATCATGATCCTACCGTTGAAGGAATAGGGACCGCATATGCAGATACTGTTGGTAGACGACGACTCGCTGGTTATCGAGAGTCTGGAAATACTCCTTTCCACCGAAAACGACCTGTGTATAACCGGAAAGGCGAATTCGGGGGGTGATGCGGTGCAGTTTGTGCGGGAGCATCCGGTGGATATGGTACTCATGGATATCCAGATGCCGGGGATGGATGGCATAGCGGCGGCCAAGATCATCCACGATGAGTTCCCGCAGGTGAAGATCATCATGTTGACCACCTTCGGCGATTACCAAAGCATCCACCGGTCACTGCAAGTGGGAGCCTCCGGGTTTGTCCTGAAATCGGACGATGTGCAGAAGCAGATCATGACGATCAGGGCTGTCGATGCTGGACTGCCGGTAATCAGCGAACACGCATTGCACAACTATGCCCAGCCGGTACAGGAGACCGTGTTGTCCCCACGCGAGAACGAGATCCTCTTTGCCATCGCCAACGGCCTGTCCAACAAGGAGATCGCCGCCCAGCTGTTCATTACCGAAGGGACGGTCCGAAACACCATCACGATCATCCTGGAAAAGCTGCAACTCAGGGACCGTACGCAACTAGCCATCTACTATTGGCAACAGAAAGCGTTGCGCTGATATACGAGTATATTTTTCACAACCCTTTGCGCGGCTCTGGAATTTTTTTTCAGATAAAACCTTGCGCTATGGTGAATACCCCCGTAGTATGGAAAAAAAGTATGGGGTTATCCACATGAAACACAAAGGGTATGGAAAACTGGTGTGCGCAGTATTGCTGGGCATAAGTCTTGTCCTGTTGACGGGGTGCTATTCGCTGCTGGCCGATTGGGAGATGCAGACTGCCACTTCTGCTCCGGCGTCGACCGATGCACCCCCCGCTCCTCCAGTGGTCGAGGAACCGGAGGTCGACGTGCCGGTCCAGCGGGTGTTTGAGGTTGGCGCAAGGGGTCCTGCAAGCGGCCTGGTGTTCTACGACAAGGGTGAGTACAGCGACGGGTGGAGGTATCTGGAAGCGGCACCGGAGCGTTGGTCGGGTTCACCCTACGATCCCAAGGCCCAATGGGGTGCATTCCCCTTCACCATGAATGGAGCACAACTGGGTACCGGCTTTGGGACAGGGCTGGAGAACTCGGAGCATATCACCATCTATAACAGGCACATCCAAGCCAACCGCGAGATCTATGATCAATTGCCCGAAGGGGAGCGGGTATTCTCTTCTTTGCATGACGGAACGGTAGCGGCCGAGGTCTGTCTGGATGCAGTGATCAACGGATTCGACGACTGGTACCTGCCATCCCGAGACGAACTGGTGCTCATACGCAACAACCTCTACAAGAATGATCTGGGTTCGTTCCAAGCCGATTTGTATTGGAGCTCAAGCAAAGAAAACGATAGGAGCGGCACTAAGGTGAACTTCTGGATCGGGGCAGTCGGGGGATCCTATTCGGACACTTCGTATTATATCCGGCCAGTCAGGAAGTTCTAGAACGACTACCGGAACATTTCCTGCCAGCTACAGGTGCTGGCGGGATGCAATGGTTCTCTAGATATTGACAAGACAATTCCCAGGTGATTTCATTTTTGTACATGGAGATGAGGTATGAAATACAATCTTGACCTGGCCAGTCTCTCTGTCCACCAGTACAAGGAAATCCTCAAGAAGCAAAACCTGTTGCCAAGTAGGAGAATCCTTTTGCAACATATCGATGAGAATTTCCAATTGCTCGAGAATATGGATATTTCAACTATTTCCCAGCTTGGGAAATCGCTTTCATCTCCCCAGAAGATTTCATCATTTGCAGCAACCAGTGGGATACCGGAAGCATATCTGGTCATCTTGAGACGGGAAATACACAGCCTCGAGCAAAAACCTGTGCCATTGTCAAGTTTCCCTGGTATCGCTCCTTCCGTGCTGGAGAAGCTACATGATGAGGGGATAGATAATTCAAAGGACTATTTTGAAAGCAATAGGGTTGAGGGAGATGAGCTGTCCGGTTTATCCGATCTGGTGAGAATCAATGGTGTAGGCCCGGTTGCCGCAAAAGCTTTTTATGAAGCTGGATACAAGTCAGTGTCCGATGTCGCACACGCCGAGGCGGCTTCATTGCTTGGAAGAGTATCGGATGTGAATGAAGCCAGACACTATTATAAAGCCAACCTGGGAATCAAAGACATGCAGTTTTGTATCGACTTTGCCCGCTTGCTGCTGGATCTGTGCAGCTGAATCTAGTGGTTGCACACTAATTATTGGTTGCAGCAACCGATCCATACCACCTCCTCCACTGCATCATCGAACAGAATTCCATGAAAAATAGGTCGGAAACATATTGACATACTCGACTACTACATATATAAAGTAGTCGAGGTATATAGTATATGAAAGAAACCACACTCTCGAATATAGCCACCACATTGCTCGCCCTGGTCAGCGAAAAGCCCATGGGCGCCTACGACATGGTGGGAATCCTGGAAAAGACAAACTTTGAACGGTGGCTCGCCGTCTCACCCTCTTCCATCTACACCATGGTCAAGACACTGGAGAAACGCAATCTGATACAGGGAGAGCAGGTCAAGCAGGGCAACATGCCGGAAAAGACCATTTTCTCCATAACCGCCGCCGGCACTGCAGCGTTGGAAGACAACCTGCGCAGATGCCTGGAATCCGAGGATGCCAACAATGCGGCGTTCGATGTGGGCATGCTGTTTGTCTGCCACCTGCAAAAGGAGACGGTCTTGCCCCTGTTGCAGGAGAGGATTGCACGCCTGAAGCGGGATATCCAACGCAACGAGGCTCAGACGCAAGCAGTCAAGCAGAATCCGGGCATCCCATTCATAGGATCCATGCTCGTTCGGCACAACCGGTTGCTGAAGGAAGCCGAGCTGCAATTGACATACGAATTGATTGCCGAAATCGAACAGACAGACAGCTGGCAGTACTTCATCGCCGGGAGCAATTGAAACAAACACGCTCAACCGAGAGTGTGGAACTATGTAAAGGAAGGACACTTATATGAAATCCAACCCAACCAATGGATATCGGATACACCTCGACGCGTTGTTCCGATTCAAACCAAACAAATCCCTGATTGCCGTAGCTATTTCCTATCTGGCGGTAATCGGATTCCTATCGATGGCAACCTATGTCGCCACACCTGCCCACGGCATGTACTATTTCCTTTTGTATGCTGTCGCATGTGCCGGTATCGCGGGAATAGCAACACCCTTCTTGTGGACGCTGTTCGTCGAGCGCAAATCGTTGGCAACTCTGGGTATCACAAGGAAACGCATATGGTGGAGCCTGTTGCTGCAGGCCATATTCGTACTCTTCATCCAGGGGGAGCTGATGCGTACCCTACAGGGAAAACCTTGGGAACGGATTGTTCCGCTGGTAGCACTTTCGTTGGCCATAGGGTTCTTCGAGGCGGTGTTTTGGAGAGGGTGGCTGTTCCAGAAGCTCGAGTCGGCGTTCGGTATTGTTCCGGGGATGCTCTTCGGCTCCGCCTTATATGCCATGTTCCATATCGGCTATGGCATGACCGGTTCAGAAATGGTATTCTTATTCTTTATCGGACTCATGTTCTGCGCGGCCTTCATGCTGACACGCAACATATTCATCCTCTGGCCGGTTTTCCAACCGATGGGACAGTTGATCACGGTCGCCAAGGAAGGACTGGAGTTACCTCTGATCGCGACACTTGGTTTCGTAGAGATACTGACCCTCTTTTTGGTCTTCGCTTTGATTCTCACACGAAAGCACAAGAAGATGGTGAAAACAACAGCATAAGACCAGTCGGCCTCACAGGAGGTTGTCCAGTGAGGCCGTCCCCAATACAATTATTTTGCGATTTGGTAGCCATCTCCACCGAATTCAATCTTAAAAGAACTTGAACCGGTATCATAGTAATATCCTGCTTCGACAACCGCCCCTTTATCAAGAACATAATTTTCCATGTACAGACTGTCATTGGCATAATTATCGACTGAATTGTCTTCAGGAGAAGAATCTACACGGATAGTCGTATAGTCTGGATATGGCGGCAGATAAAAAGCCTTTCTTTCCCCAGGCTGTATCGTCTCGCCCTCTGCCAAGGCATTGGATGAAATTGCCCGTGGTGGCGAAAGGTATGAACTAATCGCAACATTATCAATTATCTGATCCGTCGTATCATTGAAAACCACCAATTCCCTGCTCTCAGGGTTCGCGTACCTATCGGCGCAACCGACAAACAATAGACCAAAAACACATGTAGCCAAGATCAAGAAAAAGAACTTCTTCATGTAACCATCCTAAATGTAATACCGTGCCATCTTTGAGACATAATCTAATAATGGATTACATTATAGTGCCTTATGCTTATCGCCCGAGAGATCGTTTCGATGTTTGGGACTCTGAGAATGAAAGGTATCAATGCCCCCAGGACAAGCCCTGGAAAGTGGAGGCTTTGCCTCCTTTCCCGTCCCAAGGGGCGAGGTATGGATCCTTACGTTGCCTGCACTCGCTCGGGAGAGTGTACCATACAAAACACTTGCCTCGCAAGAAGTTGGCTTGCGAGGCCGATCCTACTAGTGCTATTTTATATCCACCTCGGTGGTATTGCTTCCCTCGAGCTCAATATTCCCATCATAGTAGCTGTACGTCCCTTCAGTCACAAACGTTTCCGTGTAGGTGGCAGTAATCGTTTCATTCCGGCCATCCACCTTGTAGTCGTACGTGAAACGAATGGAGCCATATCCTCCCGATTCCGTATCGATACCCAAGCGAATCGCATCCGCATATGGTGGCAAATAGTAGGATTCTTGAGCTCCTGGAGGTATAATTACCGGTGGCGTAGTCACTCGCATATCCCCTTCCTCGATATATGCCGAAAGACCGATACTAACGATACCGGAATCGCTGTCATTCACAACCACCAGTTCCTTACTCTTGGGATTCCGATATCCTTCGGCGCATCCCACAAACAGGAAAACCAGAACACACAGCACAGAAACCAACAGTGTAGCCTTTTTCATAAAATCACCTTTTCTAAACCTTTTCATTTCAATTATGGAATATCCCATTTGTCTTACATGTATCAAATGTGTTCAGTCGCACTCGCAAGCACAAGAATCTTTTCGATTTCCACAGACCGTGTAATTTCCCACTGGTTGGTAGATACCTTGTCGGCCTCCCAGAAAGTTGTCTTGAGAGACCGGTATCAGAGGATTTATTCATCAAAAAGAGGTTCGTAGCCGTTGCCACCAAGCTCAATCAGGTACCCATCCCCAATTGCTTCATTTGACGCATCATAGTAATATCGTGCCTCGACAGAGACTCCATCGTCCAGAATGAAATTTTCCCGAAATATAGTTGTAGACTCAGAACCTTCTTCACTTCCTTCAGTTGCAGATGAATTGATCATAATATACGTTTTATCAGGAAACGGAGGCAGGTAGAAGGACATTTTCGCCCCTGGCAGTATTGTTTCTCCATCAGCCAATGAATTGGGGGGCATCGCAGCCCTCTCTGTAGATACGTACGTCTGTATTGAGACATAGCTGAGCTCTTGATCTGTCGTATCATTGAACACTACCAGTTCCCGACTCTCGGGATTCGAGTATCTATCGGCGCATCCGACCAATAGGAATCCAAGGGCACACAAAACTACAACGAGGAAAATGTTTCTCTTCATTAGACTATCCTTTTTGTTGGTATATGCCTAATATTCTACATGGTTTTAAATTACCAGTCAAATAAAATTGGCAAATATTTACTAAAATGAGTACAAAAAAGATATGGTTCCAGATTTCTGTCCACTACGGCTGTACTGTCAATAATTACCTACTCGACGCGGTTCTTGCGGCTCGTATAGATCGAGAACAGCACCATGGCGACCAGCGTGAACACATAGGGAATCGCAAGAATGAAGTCGGCAGGCACATTCCATGCCCCCTGCGCATAGTTGGAGAACGCATCGGCGAAACCGAACACCAGGGCGGCGAACAGCAGACCGATAGGTTTCTTCTGGCCGAGGAAAATCACCACGAGGGCAATCCACCCCTTCCCGCTGGTGATGTTCGGCACGAATGCGCCCAGATTCAACGTGAGCATCGCACCACCGAGCGCGCAGGTGAACCCGGAAACCAGGAACGCGATGAACCGGTACCGCGAGGGACGCATCCCCAACGAAACCATCGCCTGCTCGTGTATTCCCGTGGCCCGCAACCGGAATCCGAACGGAGTACGGTAGAGCACCCATGCACACAATGCCAGCAGGACCCAACTCATATACACGAATATGTTGTGTCCGATGAAGATATCCCCGAACACCGGAATCTTCGCCAATACCGGAATATCCAAGCGTGGAAGACTGGCGATCCCATCGAACACCACCACGCCCTTGTTCCCGAACAATTTGAACGAAAGCACTACTGTCAGACCTGAGGCGAACAGGTTGGCTGCCAAAGCCGTAATGAACACATTCGACTTCAAATGCAACGTGACCGTTCCCAGAATTGCCGCCAACAACATGGAGGCAAGCACACCAAGAGCTATACCGACAACCATGTTTCCGGTGAAATGGGTGAACACGATCGATGCGAACGCTCCCATGAGCATGAGACCTTCCAATGCGATGTTCAACATTCCGGACAGCTCGGTGAACAACCCGCCCATGGCGGCAAGCAACAGGGGGGTCATGATTGCCACGGCACTATGCAGGACCGGGATCGCAACAGGATTCATACGCTCCTCCTCTGTACCGATCCGATCTTCTGCAACACCGCGCTGGTGACCAGGAAGAACACCACCGATTGTACGATCGATGCGATCTCGAACGTGACATCGGAGTGGAGCATGGCATTGCGCGCTCCCGATTCGATGTAGGCGAAGAACAGCGCAGCTGGTATGACCGCACCAGGCCGATGCCGTGCGATCAATGCGACAGCAAGGCCGTTCCATCCCATCCCCGTCGAGAATTCCTTCATACAGGCATAGTAGGTACCGAAAATAGCCATTCCTCCCCCCAGACCATAGAAGGCACCGCTGAGGAACATGGGCCATACCTGGTACCACTTGGTCCTGATGCCCCCATATGCCGCGAACCGGGGATTGAGCCCGAACAGCCGCAATTCGTATCCACTTTTCGTCTTGTAGAGGTACAGGTGAACCACCAGGACCGCGATCACCGCGGCGAACAGCGCCGAACTGAGATTCGAAGGTTCCAGGATCCGTGTAAAACGGAAACTCTCGGGAATCATCCGCGTGGCGATCAGGTTCGTCGCCGGGTCCATGAACGGACCTGCTATGAGATAACTGACGACCAACACCACCGCATTGGAAACCAGGAACGAGGTAATGAGCTCGCTGGTATTCCATTTCATCCGCAGCACCCCCGACAAGGCTGCCAACAGCCCACCGGTACAAGTACCGAGCAGCAGGGCGACCACCACACCGGCACTCCCCCATCGGGCCAACGCCAATGCGCTGATCGTGGCCACAAAGGCCCCACTGTACAGCTGACCTTCCCCACCCAGGTTGAAACTGCCCGAGCGCATGGCCAGCGATACACCCAACCCCCCGAAGATCAGGGGAATCGCCATATTCAGCATGTTGCCGAAGTAGTAGGTATTCTGCACCGGACCGAGGAAAAAGTAGCGCAGGGTCTTCATGGGAGTCTCACTCAGCAACAGCGACAGCACCACCAACGCGGCGAGTGCGATGCCGACAATCACCACAGCTCCAATGGAATTGCGTAGTGTCGCCACAATCGTAACACGTCTCTTTTCCATACGATCAACCATGTGGTGCCTCCTGCTGCCGCAATCCCAACATGTAGGCGCCCATATCCTCTTTGGTTACGTGCCGGAGCTCTTCGGATTCCAACACAGCGACAATCGTTCCCCGATACATCACGATGACCCTATCGGAAACAGCCAGTATCTCGTCCAGGTTGCTGCTGATCAGCAGGACGGCGGCGCCCTCGTCACGCAGTTGCACCATCCGTTCATAGACAAAACGGCTGCTGGCGATATCGAGACCCCACGTCGGTTCGCTGAACACGATATAGTCCTGGTATTGGGTGATCTCGCGGGCAAGGATTACCTTTTGGATATTCCCACCCGAAAGCGTCCCGATCGGCATGGAAGGACTGCCCTTGACCGAATAGGTCTTCAACAGCGACTGTGCATGCTGTTCGATCTTCTTGCGTTGCATCACCCCATGGCGGGAGAACTCGTTGCGCGCATCCACGATCAGGTTCTCGGACACCGCTGCCTGGAGCGCACTGCCCACCTGCAGACGGTCGGCGGGAACATATGCCAACCCGCGTTTGCGCAATGCATGGGAATCCAAACGGGAAATATCCTCGTCCTTGTGGACAATGGCTCCCGATGAAATGGGAAGGAATCCTCCAAGGACAGCTTCCAGCACGCCCAATCCATTGCCACCGACACCGGCGAATCCCAATATCTCACCGGAACGCGCGGTGAACGAGACGCCGTTGAGCAACGGCCGCTGCTGGTTGCGTTTCAGGACCGACACATTGTCGAAACGCAAGACCGGATGCTGCACAGGAGTATAGGGAAGCCGATCGACGACCAGGGAGACGCTTTGGCCCATCATGAGCCGGGAAATCTGCTTTCCGTCCACCGAATCGGTCGGAAAATCGCCTACCATCGCACCCTGGCGCATGATCGCCACCCGGTCGGAAATGGTGGTGATCTCATGCAACTTGTGCGTGATCAGGATCAACGATGTTCCGTGTTCGGCCAATGCCCGCAAGGTGATGAACAGCGACTCGATCTCCTGCTCGGTCAAGACCGCTGTCGGCTCGTCCAGGATCAGGATATCGACATCGCGGTACAGCATCTTCACAATCTCGACCTGCTGCTTCTGCCCCACGGTGAGGCTACCGACACGCTTGGTGGCATCGATGGAAAACCGGTGCTTGCGGATCACCGCATCGACCGCATCGGCGGCACCTTTGAGATCATACGAGAACCTGCCCTTCAGCGGTTCCTTTCCCAGTGTGACGTTCTGGGCGACCGTGAAGTCGTCGACCAACATGAAGTGCTGGTGGACCATACCTATGCCAAGCCGGTTGGCTTGTAGGGGCGAGGTGATCGAGACCGGATTTCCCATGACCGAAATGGTTCCGGCGTCCGGTTTCTCAAGCCCGTACAGGACTTTCATGAGTGTCGTCTTACCCGCACCGTTCTCTCCGGCCAGACACAATATCTGCCCCTTGTTCAACGTGAGGTCGACACCGTCGTTGGCCCGCAACCCGGTCTCTGGATATATCTTCACTATGCCGCGCATCTCGACCGCATGTTCCATCCGTTCCACTACTCCTTTTCGAACGACAAGGCAGTCCCGGACAATACATCCGGGACCGCACGATCATATGTGGTGGATCAAAGCGGAGGAAGCGTATAGGCGATCTTTCCAGCCTGTACGTCAGCCATGAATGCCTCGAATTTTGTCCGGATATCCGCGGGGAGATTCGCCGCATACGCGGGATCGTCGAAGAAGAAGCCCAGGTACCCCTCTTTGGCTCCAACCACCGAGGCGGTTCCGTATTGGACAGTACCAGCCAGGACATCGACGAGGATCTCCTTGACCAGCTTCTTCTGTTCCATGGAACCACACCCCACCACATATCCTGGAGCAGCCTTGTACTCGTTGGTATTGTGGTAGACGATATATGCGCCCTGCTCCTGCGCTACCTTGAACAAACCTTGGGCGGCTCCCCCAGCGATAGCCGCAAACACATCGACGCCCGCTGTTTTCATGCTGGAAGCCAAATCTGCGGCCTTGTTTGCATCGAACCAGTTGCCAACGATACGGAAATCGAGCTCGATCGCCGGATTGACCATGCGTGCCCCGGCAAGGAACCCAGGCACCATGTGCTTGTTCAACAACGGATATTCCTGGGCTGCGATGAAACCAATCTTGAGCGCGCTGTTGGCATGCTGCATGGAGCTGGTGGTCACCAGTCCAGCCAGATAGCCGAGATACAGCGACTGTTCATACTGGTTGTAGAGGTAGGTGCGCATCTGGCTGTTTCCAGCCTTTTGGGCATCGGTGATTATGAACTTCTGCTTGGGAAACTTTGCGCCGACCCGTTCACAGATTTCCGGCAACGAGGGGTTGGAACCCAACACGACATCGTATTCACCTGTGGCGACGAGCGATGTGAGCTGTTCTTCCCACTGTGCCTGGTTGAACCCGGCTTCGTAGATCTTCACCGTGACGTTCTCATTGGCGGCGGCGAATTCCTGCGCCCCCTCGGCCAATGCGGTGTACGGCGGACTACCGGCCATGACGCCGGTGATATATACCAGCACCGACAACGATTTCTGCTCCGTAGGGACCTGTTCGGTACTGCCTGCGGCAAAGATCGATACCGATGATGCCAATAGCATGGCTACCAATACCAATACGAGTACACTTCCTTTTCTCATATGATCCTCCTTTTCAGCCGGCCTGTTCTAGTTGACTAGACCGACTGTATCACATGCCTGTTCTACGCTCCAGTGGCCATGGACCAATCCATTGACCGCCTGCAGCATCCTATCCACATTCCCATGCTCCCAGATATTCCTTCCCACCGCTATTCCCCGGCCTCCCGCCACCAGCGAATCGTGGATATCCTGGAACACTTGCCGTATGGAATCGGTCTTCGCTCCGCCAAGTATCACTATGGGAACCGGACACCCTTCGACCACCTTCGCGAAGGAATCGACGCTCCCGGTATAATAGGTCTTGACCACGTCCGCGCCAAGTTCGGCTGCCATGCGGGCCGCCATGCGGATACCCTCGGGGTCGTTCGATGCAAGCTTCTCGCCCTTCACCGTCCCTTTCGCCATTGCCTCGAGCATAACCGGCAGTCCGAGCATATGGCAACGGTCTATCGCCAACGAAGCCTGCCTGATAAACTTACCTTCGTATTCATGGCCGAATTTCACGGTGATGGCTGCGCACGATGCACCGTAGGCCAAGGCCGTCTCGGGCTCGATGACCAACTCTTCCTCGAACTTGCCACCCAATACCGTAAAGCCTCCGGTTATTCGCAACACCAGAGCCGTTGAGCGATCCCATGCACCAAGGGCGTTGTCCACGAACCCTTTTGTCGTCAGGATCCCGTCGACCTTCGCTGCCACACAGGCGGCGACAATCCCGTTCGGGTCCACGATACCGGGAATCGGTCCCGCGATCGCCGCATGATCCATGGCGATCACCACCGACCGGCCGTCCCTCTTGTCGAAAAGCGCATTCCTGCGCAGCACCAAACCAGCATTCATACCTATTTCCTCCAAGTTTCCCGTAAATTCCGATATGTCGCCCGATACCGTTCGAACAGGTCCGCATAGAGACCGCCCAGCGTAGTATCGGGATCGTAGCTCTCCCCTATGGTCACCAGTTGCCTGGCAGCATCCGCAAAGGAGGGATAATCGCCCAGGGCTGTCCGTGCGATCACCATGGATCCCACCAGTTCGGCATCACCTATCAGTGGGACGGCAACCGGTCGTCCGGTCACATCGGCTTTCAATTGATTGAGGAACCTGCTCTCCGAGGGACCGCCTGTGATGCGCAACGCCTCCACCTTTCCCCCCAGTTCCTCCATGACCGTAATGACATCACGCATGGCGAGGCAGACACCTTCGGCCACCGCGCGCAACAACGATTCCCTGCCGGTAGAGAGGGTAAGGCCCGAGAATACTCCCTTGGCATCGGGATCCCACAATGGAGCCCGTTCGCCGGTCAGGTAGGGAAGGAAGACCAGGCCACCACTTCCCGCAGGAGCTTTCGCCATGGCGGCATACATGTCGTCGAACGGGAGCCGCTCCATCCCAAGCAACGATTTCGCCCACCCGATGGCTTTTCCGGAGGTCGAGATGATGCCCGAAATATTATAGAACGGCTTGACCGGATGGAGATATGTCATCAACCGGTCGTCACCCAACGGTGCGTTGGTACAGAGGTTGATCCCCTCGCTTGTCCCCGAGCGGTCGCAGACCATGCCGGGTTCCACCACAGCACAACCGAGTATCGAGACCAGGAAATCGGGCCCCGCGGCGAATACGGGAATACCCTGGGGCAACCCGAGGGCCCGCGATGCATGCGCGGTCACTTCGCCGACCAGATCTCCCGGTCGACAGAATTCGGGAAACTTGTCCTTGTCGAGCCCGAAATGGTCGAGCACCGCATCGGTCCAGTACCAACGCAAGGCGTCGTCGGCATGCAATATCGCCCGGACTTCGCCAGTGAGCAGGTAATTCACATATTCGCACGAGGAAAGGAAGGTCCGGGTCTTGGCGTAGGTGGCCGGTTCTGTGCGGGACAGGTGGAGTACCTGGGGAAGCACGAAACTGGCATCGACGAAACTGCCTGTCATCTTTGAGATTTCGGTTGCTTCGGCTACAGCCCTCCGATCGAGCCAGAGACGTGCCATCCCCGTTTGGGCATGCAACAATCCGTCGAAGAGCGTAGGTTCGGCGAATACGGGAACCACAGTCGGCCCGTTTCCACTGACAACGACCGATCGCACGGTCCCTTTGGATTGCAGCTCGTCGCATAGGGAAGCGACTGCCGCCGACCAATACCGTGGAGCGGTTTCCTGGGCCCCGTTCGAATCGGAATGGATCGCCACGGGAACCTTCGCCAACTGTTGCAGGTTCCCGAAGCGGTCAAACAGAGCGGCCTTGCATGTCGTTGTTCCGATATCGATCGCCAGAACCATCTATTCCTCCATTTTCAACAGCACTCGATAGGTCTTGCCGGACAGTGCCGCCTCGACGGCCTGTGCGGCCTGGTCCAAAGGATATATCCGACTGATCAAATCATCAACCACAACCTTCCCATTTGCGAGAGCTCTGACGGATGTGTTGAAATCGTACTCGCTGCGACCCTCCGATCCGGTGATGACGAATTCATTTCGGTGGATGGTATTCATGTCGATCGGCAAGACCGGTTTGTCCCCGTAGGAGGTATAGATGTTCAGCGTCCCACCGGGAGCGAGCACCTTGGCGGCCGTTTCCACGGCGCAGACCGAGGGAGTGGTGATAATGCAACTATCCACTCCCCTCCCATGGGTAAGGCTCCTTAACGTATCGACGAACACCTGGCTGTCGGAGGCATCGAGTGCGAAATCGGCTCCCATGGCCAATGCATCGTCCAATCGCGATTTCGCGATATCGGTGACAATGACGCGCACACCCATGGCCAAAGCGGCCTTCACGTGCAGCAATCCCATGGTTCCCGCTCCACTGACCAGTACCGTGTCCCCGAGTCCGGCCTTGGCTTTGCGCAAGGACCGGATGCAACAGGAGAGCGGTTCGGCGAAAGCGGCCTGGTCCAGCGGCAATTCGTCGGGAATCACCTGCACCTGTTCAGGTTTGACAACCATATATTCGGAAAAGGCGCCCAACACACGCTGGCCCTTCTTGAAGCGATTCTCGCAGAGGTTCGAATTGCCCGACAGGCACGCAGGGCAGGAGTGGCAGCGGTTCACCAGGTCGAGCACCACATGGTCGCCCACCTTCACGCTGGTCATGACTTCGGAACCGACAGCGACAACAGTACCACTGGCTTCGTGGCCGGGGATTATGGGGTAGTATATCTTACGTTCGCCATCATAGAGGCGCTGTTCCAAGGTACAGATACCGCAATACGCGATCTTGACCAGCAATTCATGGTCCCGTGGGACCGGAGTCTCCTCCTGTCGGATCTCCAGCTTTCTCGGTTCGGTCAGGTATACGCTTCTCATGCACGGCCTCTTTGTCTGTAAAGTTTACGTTTAACGTTAATTTTAACTTAACGACAGTGTGCAGCCGATCTTCCCATCTGTCAAGGGGAAACTTCTGGAACAGGATATCCTGCTGTGGTATCATGGAGAAAACGACAGATGCAGGTGGTAGCGTGGAAAAGAAGCAATATCGTATTGGAGAGCTGGCGAGGAAAGCCAATGTGACGACCCGTACCGTCCGCTACTATGAATCGCTCGGACTGCTGAAGACCCAGGACCGGGCCGACGGCAGCCAACGCCATTATACCGACGAGGACCTGGTCTATCTCACCAGGATCATACAGTTGAAGAACTATGGCATGTCGCTCGATGAGATCGCCGAGATCATACGCCTCGGCAATGAGGACTCGACCGGAGAGAAACGCCGGTTGGAGCTGCTCAAACAATATCGGAAGCTATTGAGCAAGGAAATGCAGCATCTCAAGGATATCCAGGCCTTGATCCAGGATCTCACCTGGCATGTCGAGCAATTGGAGTCGGTCGATTCGAATTTCAAGCAGTGCCCCGGCTCGGCCTGTCCGAGGTGCGAGTTCAAGGATAGGTGCGAATTCTACCGCGAGGACACGCTCCAACAGTAGCCGGGCCCCTATTGGAGGAGCTCCAGCAACTGTTCGACAGCATCCACGGGAAATCCGGGATCCCCTCTCCGTCCGAGCAGTTCGGTGAGCAGTTTGCGTGTTTCACTGCCCTGTGGAAGTATATACCTGGCCTCCCGCGCGCAGTCTTCGGCCAAGACGCGATTCGAATGTGCGATCGCCTTGGCCAATTTGGCTCCTCCGTTCTCTCCTTGGGCCAGAGCCGTCCCTATCAATTCCTGCTTCACCTTGCTCTCCAACAGGTTGTCGAGGGCCGAGGCGACGACCGCATCCTTCTGTGGTTTCACCGGGTACCGGTCGAATACCAGATAGAGGGCATGCGACGGACAAGCATCGACACAGAGACGGCAGCCGTCGAGACATCTGGAAAAGTCTATCTGTCCATTTTCCGTATCGGTCGCGCCGGTCGGACAGACGAACAGGCACAGGCAATCCTTGGTACATAATGCAATATTTCTTGCGGCGTGCATGGCAACCTCCAATTAGATTTTGGTGAAACGTGATGCTGGAGCTTTGCAAATCGGACAAAGCCCGGGCACTTCCTTGGCTATCGCAATGAACCCGCACGCTTCGCACACGTAGAGATTGCTGCCCTCCATCAAGGCATCACCCTGTTTCGCATAACGGACCAGCACCGATTTGTGGATCGCGGTCACCTTTTTTCCCCACGTCACGCAGCGGAGCGCTCCCCGGTCGCCGACTTGCTGGGCACGGCTTTCCACCGCAATGTAGCCACTTTCGGTATCGGCCGCGATATTGGCATCCAAATCGTTGATCGAGACCGGTCCGGCGACTCCAGCGCTTTGACTGAAATATGAGGCGAGCTTGTCGAACAGTCCGGCTTCGGTCGGACGCATCTGCTTGTCGCAAGCCTTCGACAAGTTGGTGCAGATTGCCGCCAAGGCTCCGTTCGTATGGGGTTCCTTGTATTCCATGGGGTGCTCCTCCTTTATATATACAGCTTACCAGTATGCTACCACCGCTCGGTGATGTTGTCACCAACTCTTTTGTTGACCGAACCATGGAGGACTAGGTATGTTATGTGCATAAAACAGAAACCAAATTAAGGAGGCCTATCATGGCTGTCACATTGTATAGCACACCGACCTGTGGATTTTGCCGGATGGCAAAGAGTTACTTGCAGAACAACAACGTTCCCTACACCGAGTACAACGTCGCTTCGAATTCCGAGAAGGCACAGGAAATGGTCCGCAAATCCGGGCAGATGGGAGTTCCCGTCCTGGATGTGAATGGCAAGATCATTGTCGGTTTCGACCGCGCGGCAATCGACCAAGCACTCAAACACTAATCGGGTACAGATCGGTTCGATCGAACAACAACGGGTGTTCCGCGGAGGAACACCTGTTTTATTTCTACTGCAGGAACCCGCTCTCCCAGATTTCCCGTACCCATGGCAACTCGATGTCCACCAGATACGTTTGCGTTTCATCCATATCCAAGAAAGCCTCGGAGAGCAAATTGGCCCGGACATATCCATCGATCCAGTCGGGCTCTTGCACAAGGTTGGAGAAAACCCCATGCCAATAGGCCCTCGCCTCGTTACTCATTGCAGGAGAGCCCATCACATACCGTGATATCTCGTAATCGAGCCCATCGATTCCCAATTCGGCCAATGTCGGCACCGCGGGAACCATATCCGATGGAACGATGGGTGTGAAAGCCGCCAACACCCTGAGTTTGCCTGAAGCGATACCTTCCACAGCCTCCGACGGATTGAGGATACCTGCGTCGAGCTGCCCGTGGGTCATGCCGGTGACGATGAACGAGGAACTGTTGTAATAGATTGTCCTCAGGTTGCCGGCAAGCTTGGCGTTCAGCTGCAATACACAATAGCGGTCGAAGCTATCGGCAGTGCCGACCAACAGGTCCAAGCCTCCGGTTTGGGTGCACAGATCGTTGAATTCGCGATATGGACTATCGGAAGGAACGACAAACAGGATCGGGTCCACGGCAAGCCGTGCGATCGGTACCAGGTGTCGGTTCCTTCCACCATCGTGCAATACCAGCAGATGCGGGGTATTCACCACCATCAGGGTATGGTCGGGATCAGGCCGACTGTTGGCGTAGGCGAATCCCGCGGAACCGGAACCTCCCGGTCTGTGTGCAATGGTCAACGGTACTTCGGTCAAGTGGTGTTGCTGAACAATATCCACGATGGTTGTGGCCAGCAAGTCGCTCCCACCACCTTCGGCGGCCGGGACCACGACTTCCACAGACCTGGTCGGAACGAATCCGTCTTCATGAGTACCTCGTGCCGAAAGGGAAGCAATAGACAGCAGGAGCACAATGCAGTAGAAGCCAGCGCTATATTTCACTTTCATCCGTACCATAATACAGCATCGTGCCGCCTTGTCCAGCTATTGATTGCCGAAAGGAAAAGCTCTAGAGTACACCTTGATGCAACATACACAGGATTCTCCCAACCGCACTGCACTGATACTCGCCTTCTCGACCGTCATGCTCTGGTCGACTGGGTTCGTATTCACGCGCATAGCGGTCCGTCACATCGCACCGCTACCGTTGGGACTGCTCAGATATGGTTTTGCGGCCATTGTCCTCATCATCATCGGATTCGTGAAACGCATAGGACTTCCACGGCTCAGGGACGTGCCACAATTCCTTGGATTGGGAGCGCTGGGCTTCGCCTTGTACCAGATCCTGTTCAATATTGCCATGACCACCATTTCGGCGGCTACGGCAAGTGTCGTCACCGCTACGGTACCGGTTATCGCGGCCCTCTTCGCGACGATACTCTTCAAGGAGCACTTGGGGGGAATCGGATGGATCGCTGTCGTGGTGGAGTTCTCGGGTATCCTCATGCTCACCCTGTGGGAACGGGAAGTCTCCATCGGGTGGGGTCTTGCATGGATGCTCGCGGCCGCCGTCAGTTTCGCCGCCTACAACCTCATCCAACGGTTCTCGACCAAAAAGTACACGCCCCTGCAATCGACGGTCTATAGCATTGTAGCCTCGACGTTGCTGCTGATGCCGTTCCTACCCGAAGCGGTCCAGACACTCGCCACGGCTCCTTGGCAACCAATCGCCGCTGTCGTGTTCATGGGCGTCTTTCCCAGTGCGATCGGATTCATGTTGTGGACACGCGCACTCTCCATCGCACACCATATCGGCGATGTGACCAATTTCATGTTCGTGACGCCACTGCTGTCCACATTCCTCGAGATCCTGCTCATCGGGGATGTTCCCGATACCGGGACGATTGTCGGGGGTGCGACGATCCTGTTCGGAGTGATCCTGTTCAACAACCGGCACCGTTTGGCGGAACGGGGTACAAGGCTATACAACCACCGCACTTGATGATACGTTTCTATCATGGAAAAACGTTATGCAGTCTATACAACGGATATCGGGGATCTGGTGATTGCCGAGGAGAACGGGGCCATTACCGATGTCTTCACGGGACCGGACGCACCTGTCACCTTCCAGGCACGGGAGGAGGAGACTCCCCTCATAGCCCAAGCGGCTGACCAGATGCGGCAATACCTGCGTGGTCAGCGGCAAACCTTCACCCTCCCGTTGGCACCGCACGGAACGGCCTTCCAGCAATCGGTGTGGAAGGCACTCACGCAGATTCCCTATGGACAAACGTGCAGCTACAAGGATATCGCGATCGCCATAGGAAATCCCAAGGCAGTACGGGCCGTGGGCATGGCAAACCACCACAATCCCATCTCATTCATCATTCCCTGCCACCGTGTCATCGGAGCGGACGGTTCCCTCGTGGGCTATGGTGGTGGGCTCGCCCTCAAGAAGCGGCTGCTCGATCTGGAACGATCGGTCCTCGCAACAAAGGGTTGACGGTCATACAGCCGAGAAACGCGATCCGAAGGCCCTGCAGTCGTCGGCTTCGTCACTAGGATCTTCCTGGATCGCCAGCCCCTCCTCGAAAAGTTTCGCACCGTTGGCAATGACGCGTTGTTCCCAGTCGCGCATCCATTGTCCGTCTCCCCAACCGTAGGAACCGAACAAGGCCACGTGTTTTCCTGCCAAGCCCGATTCGATGCCCGCGAAGAAAGGTTCGAACTCCATATCCTCAAGCTCCTCGTCCCCCATCGATGGACATCCGAAGGCAAACCGGTCGTATTTGGTGAGAATATCGGCGTCGCATTGGGATACCGGCAGCACCTCCACTTCGGCACCGTCCTCCCGTGCCCCCTCTGCTATCAACGTTGCCATGGACTCGGTGTTTCCGGTCCCGCTCCAATATATGATTGCGATACGCATAGGACAACTCCTTAATGTTAGCTATTGCTAACATTAATAGCCTACTCCCGCTCATACCACTTCGTCAAGTGGTGTTCGATGTGTGGTCCATAGCGGAATTTCACATGTCCTTCCCTGTAATATATTACCAATTGAATACATTGCGATTGACCTATGTCACAATCCACGGTATAGTCCAAGTATCTGGATGTTCTTGGTTCCGGGTCATTGTTCTGTAGACCGTGTGTTTCCTATCGGGGGAGAGGGAACGTACGGTCTTTCTTATGTCCAACGAACATGCCTACCGTTCCGGCAGGCTTTACTTGGTTGGGGGAATCACCTATATTGACGGGTAGCAATGCATTCCGAGAGGTAATCCTCCTATGATGTTTCCCTACGATCAATCGACTATTTCCTTCTTCAGTCTGTTTTTCTACGGAATGTTCGCAATATTCTTTTTCACCCTCTGGCTAGGAAACCGTGACCATGTCGCTGGTTTGGGGTACTGGACCATCAACCTTGTGTTGCAAGTCGTGGGAAAGGGTATCGCGATATCGGGCATCGTCCGGAATGGTCAGCTTGCCACTACTATCGGATACCTTTTATCCAGCATAGGCGCCATCTTCTTCTATTTTGGACTGGCAGCATTCACACACACCCGCATACACAGGAGATTCTACTATGCCTTTCTCGCGGTCATGGGCATTGTTATCGTCTGGAGCGTGAATTTCGCCAACAATGGCTATATTCGCTCCCTTATCTATGGACTTGCCGTCCTGTTCATCTCCACCAGATACCTGTCGCTGTTGTGGAAGAATCGGGATCTGAATCCCTGGTTTGTCCGACCCTTCCGTTTGCTCCTGGCAATCTATAGCATCCTGACACTCTTCTACTGTCTCAGGATTGCCTCTGACATCACGTCCCTGGTCAAAGGGGATTTGCTCCAAACGTTCGATTCACCGTTGTTGCGGATAAGCCAATTCCTTACACTCGGACTCCTCGTCGGTGTCAACTTTAGTATCCTTATGCTGACAAACAACAGCTTGCTCAGCGATCTGGCCAAGGATGGTCGGGACAAGGATAGGATCATGGGGGAGCTCAAGGTTCTCGCCGAGCATGACGGACTCACCGGGATTCTCAACAGGAGTACGCTGGAAACCTATTTGGAACTACTAATGGACCAGGGGGAAGAGCCGAACCGCTGTATGGTGAACATGGTGGATGTGGATGATTTCAAGAGCATCAACGATACCTACGGTCATGAGACGGGAGATTCGGTACTTATCCACCTGGCGAATATCTTTTCCAGCTTGATTCGTGAACATGATCAGGTAGGCAGGTGGGGTGGCGATGAATTCTTCTTCATCGTACGGAATGTATCGTCCGACGAGGCAGCCAAGCTTATCCAACGGATCCATACCGCCGTGGCAACGTATGACTGGGCTGCCAGATTGGGAGTCGCGGACCTCAATGTGCGTATTTCAAGTGGTTATGCCTTTGGCAACGGGAAGGAATCGATCAGGGATATACTCCGTGAAGTGGACCTGAATCTCTATACCGCAAAACAAAACGGGCGGAACCAGTTCGTCGGCGGGTGATGCACTACGCCGGAATCTTCACGACATGGTGGTCTGCCAACAGTTCCATGATCAATGCATGCCCCTTCGCGTTCGGATGGATGCCATCCGCACATATGAGCGACGAGCAATCCTTTCTGGCAAGGAATCCGCTGCGGATATCGATCAATTGGGTGTGTGTTTCCAAAGCGACGGTTGCGACCCTCAGGGAGTAGAGTTCCTGACGTCGCTCGATGTTGTGGATATCGCCCAACCATTTGATGATATTGGCACGATCCAACCCCTTCCGGCAGATATGGTAGAGGTAGCGGACCGAATCGATCGGGGGAAGTGTCATGAGCACGGGAACCACATGGATCGACTTGAGTTGCGCGATCATATCCTTCAAGGTGCTCTCGAAGTTCTCCAATGGAGTCTTGGGTAAATGGTCGATATCAGGTTGGGCCGCGACTTCATCCCACAGGAAATCACAATCGTTGCCGCCGTACTCCAGCAGGACACTGTCGCATCCAATGCCTTTGGCAATTGCTTTCTGGAGCATCTGCATTCCCTTGGTAACCGTACAACCGAACATGGCATTGTTCTGGAACTCGATACCGAGATACCGTCCCAACCGGTCGAACCCATTGTGCCCGATGGGGACATACCGGTCGTCGTCCTCCCGATACACCACACCTTTCAAGATAGAATCTCCGAATACCCGTATCTTCCGTATTTCCCTATTCATGGCAACTTTCCCTCCAGGTTGTGTAAAGCTTAGGCAAGACCATAGGGAAAAACAATGGCATGAATTGACCAGAGGGGCTGTTTTCGCTTCAGGAGAATAGCCGGTGAAAAAATACTATGCTTTATTATTAAAGCTAGTATAATTGACTATCCGAACCTATAGGAGGTCATGGACACCGAACCTGCGAAGAAAACCTCGTTGTAGATGGCAACCGCACCATCACAACCGGCGGCACCCAAGGCCACCAACAGCGGGTCGAAGTGTTCACGTGTCCAGAAGGCATCCTCGGCACACGCTCCAGCCTGCCGGTAGTCTAAGACCCCCTCATGCCGATGCCCGACGATGTTGTCGCGGATATAGGCATCGAACTCGATCGCCCAGGGAAAACCACCCGCCATGTCCATATCCACCAACGCGAGGTTGTGCACGATATTTCCCGAACCGACAACCAGTACTCCCTCGTCACGCAAAGCACCCAGCTTCATCCCCTGGTCGTACAGGGCCTGGGCGGAGGCATGGGCGTCGATGGAGAGTTGGACCACCGGGATATCGGCTTCGGGATACAGGTGCCGGAGCACACTCCAGGTGCCATGGTCCAATCCCCATGAATCGTCGGCTGTCACCGATTTTCCCAACAGCTTCCCGATACGTCTTGCCAGTCCGACATCCCCGGGAGCAGGATAGGAAAGGGCATACAATTCTCGTGGAAATCCATAGAAATCATGGATAGTCCTCGGAAGCTCCGAGGATAACACCCGCGTCCCCTTGGTGTACCAATGTGCGGAAATGCAGAGGATCGCAGTGGGCGTATCGCACGATACGACCATCGAACGCCACCCTTGGGTTATATGGTTCTCGCCGATGGCATTCATTGGAGAACCGTGGCCTACGAACAATACGGGCATCATTTGATGAATGTCCCTTCATCCAGTTCCTTGAAGGCCTGGTGCAATTCGGTACGGGTATTCATGACAATCGGACCACCCCACGCAATCGGCTCCTTCAATGGTCGACCTGCGATCAACAGGAACCGCACTCCGTCCTTGGCGGTATTCACCACCACTTCATCGCCATCGGCCAACAATGCGGCACGGTGGGAGGGAATGCTTTCCGAAGTCTCGTCGAACCGCCCCGTACCTGCAACCAGGTAGCAGAACACCGTCGCCTCAGGATCGACCGGCAAACGCCATTCGGAATTCGGTTGTACCTGGACATCGAGGTAGAGGGTCTTCACATAGTCGCCTTGCACCGGTCCAACCTTTTCACGATAGCGGCCGCTGATGACACGTACCACAGCTGTGCTGTCGGAAATCTCGGGTATCATATCGTTGGTGATGTCGCGGTATGCCGGTTCTGTCATCTTGTCCTTTGCAGGCAAGTTGATCCAAAGCTGGGCCCCGAGGATACGGTCCACCGCCTGTGGCATCTCCTGGTGTATGATTCCACGGCCGGCTGTCATCCATTGGCAGCACCCGTCGAGTATGCTCCCTTGGTTTCCCAAGGAGTCGCCATGCTCGATATCACCATGGATCAGGTACGTCACCGTTTCGATTCCCCGATGGGGATGCCAAGGGAACCCCTTCACGTAGTCGGCGGGATCGGTCGAATCGAATGCATCCAACAAGAGGAACGGGTCGAAATCATCAACGTCCGAATGGCCGACCACCCGTACCAGCTTGACTCCAGCGCCGTCATACTGGACCGCGCCACCGACGATCTTGCGTACAGTTCTTATACTCATGCAAGCCTCCGTTTCGGCCAGTATAGCATGCCTTTCCCTTCATCACACCTCGGGAAATTGTATTTGCCCTTTCAATTTGGGCAAAGATTGGATAGACTATACTTGAAACGAATCCAAAGAATATCAGGAGGTATTGTTTCATGAGTGTAAAATTCTATCGATGCAAAGAATGCGGAAACATTGTGGAGTTGGTCCACAACGGTGGCGGAGAACTGGTCTGCTGTGGCAAACCCATGGTTGAGTTGAAAGCCAATACAACCGATGCCGCAACGGAAAAACACGTGCCGGTTGTCGAGAAGAAAGGCGACAACATGGTGGTGAAGGTCGGTTCAGTGGCCCATCCGATGACAGAGGAGCACTACATCCAATGGATCGCCGCAGTCACCGACAGCGGAATCTATCGGAAGGCCCTGAAACCCGGGGACAAGCCCGAGGTTACCTTCTCCTGCCTTGGCAAGGTGATCGCGTTCTACGAGTACTGCAATCTCCACGGCCTCTGGAAAGTGGATCTCTAGGATCCTTTCACCAGACAGTGAAAACGCCGGCCAGTGGAAACACTTGCCGGCGTTCTAGTATGCTCACGAGAATTCGATTATTCGAGGATAAGCGAAGGTGCCGCGTATACGCGGGCCATGAAGCTCTGGTCGAGCATGAATAGCCCCTTGCCATCGCCGAACAATTCGTATTTGCGGATATTGTCCTCCGCGTTCTTCTCTTCCTCGCCCTGCTCCTTCACAAACCATTCGAGGAATTGCACGGTCCGGTAATCCTTGACCTTCAAGGCTTCGGTATAGATCGTGTTGATCGATTCGGTCACGAAACGCTCATGTTCGAGCGCACCCTCAAGCGGAGCCTTGTAGTCCTTGTAGTCGCGTGAAGGATCTGCAATCGCACCCAGGGTGACCTTGTGGCCATTGTTCAATATATACTGGCGGAACAACAGGGCATGGTCACGTTCCTCTTGGGCTTGGATCTTGAACCAGTTCTCGAAGCCCTCAAGACCGGCGCTCGCATAAAAATCGGCCATATCCAAGTATAGGTACGCCGAAAACAACTCCTTGTTGATCTGTGAGTTCAATAGTTCCACTACGCTTTTCTGCAACATTTCACATTCTCCATCGGCACAGGAAGGTGCCTTTTTTGTATTTTATCCAAATATACTGCTTTTTCCCCCAATTGGCAAAACATACCGTACCAGGTACCGAATTCGAATTTTGTATACAAAAACGTAAATGCGTACCAGGTACCTCGAATCGAGAAAAATTCATCGATATATTGACGCACTACCCGAACTTCCCTATTATTGCCATTGGAAAATATTGCTAAGCGCAAAAGAAAAGAATATGAAGGAGTCCGTCTTGTACGATTTATGCGATCTACGCCGGCTGGTCCTGGACCTCCGCCATTTTGAACAAACCCTGAAGGATACCACCGCCCTCTCGCTCAACGAAGCACTCTGCCTGTGCCAAACCGGTAAAGGCAAAGGGGATCCGGGTAGCCTCTCGGAGGAATTGGAACTTTCCCCATCTCGTTTGAGCCGAATCCTCGACTCCCTGGAGAGGCGGGGACTCTTGACTCGGACGATGTCCCCCGACGATCGTCGTGCGGTATCAATCCATCTCACCGAAGCGGGAGCGCAGTTGGTGGCGACACTGCGCTGTACGGACATCGCCATTCCCCACCATCTTGAGGAAGCAATCGAAATACTGCATGCGAACAGCGTGCAGCCAGGAGAAACCATATGAAGACGTACGTTATCGTCGGCGGTGTCGCCGGCGGTGCAGGAACCGCAGCACGGTTGCGCCGACTCGACGAGCAGGCACACATCATCATGTTCGAGCGTGGCGAACATATCAGTTATGCGAATTGTGGATTGCCGTATTATGCGGGAGGAACCATCACCGAACGTTCACGCCTGTTTGTCGTGACCGCCGAACGTTTCAACGAAGTGTTCGGAGTCGAAGTCAAGACTCGCCATGAAGTCGTCTCGATCCACAAGGAGGAGCAGTTCGTCCGGGTCAAGGATCTCCAGACAGGAAGTGAGTTCGACCAGTACTATGATACGTTGGTGCTCAGCCCCGGAGCCGCACCGATCCGTCCCAGGATTCCCGGTATCGACGATCCCGCCATCTACTCCCTGCGTTCGGTGAGCGATGTCGATGCAATCGTCCAGAAGCTCGAGAACTCGCAGACAACCCGCGCCGTGGTTGTCGGAGGCGGCTTCATCGGCCTCGAAATGGCCGAGAACCTCAAGGAGCGCCAGATAAAGGTTACCCTTGTGGAAGCGCTCGAGCAGGTCATGAATGTGATCGATTACGACATGGCCGCCATAGTCCAGCAACATTTGCGGGACAAGGGCATCCACTTGTACCTCAAGGACGGAGTGAAGAGTTTCGAACGCCAGAAGGGCGAGATACTGGTCACCTTGGCCTCGGGTACGGTGATCGCCACCGATATGGTCATCCTCTCGATCGGTGTCCGTCCCGACACCAAGATCGCCCACGATGCCGGCCTGAGGCTGGGAACCAGCGGCGCAATCTCCGTCGACGACCAGTTCACCACCAGCGACCCCCATATCAAGGCAGTCGGCGATGCGATCGAATTCCCCAGCCCATTCACCGCAAAACCAGTCACCGTGCCTCTTGCCGGTCCTGCCAACAAGCAGGCCAGACTCTGCGCAGAGGCGATTGTGCACGGTAGCTGCAAACCCTACACCGGCACCATAGCGACAAGCATCGCAAAGATATTCGAACTCACCGCAGCCTCCACAGGAATGACCGGCAAACAGTTGAAGATGGCTGAGATACCCTATGCCGAAGTGACCACGCATGCGGGCAGTCACGCCGGCTATTACCCCAACTCCCTCCAACTGGCGGTGAAAATCCTCTACGATCCACAATCCGGAACATTGTATGGTGGACAATCGGTCGGCTATGACGGAGTCGACAAACGTATCGATGTCCTTGCCGCCTATATCAAGAAGGGCGGAACCATTGCGGACCTTACCGAATTCGAACAAGCCTACGCACCACCCTATTCCAGTGCAAAGGATCCGTTGAACATGGTGGGATTCGTTGCCCAAAACGCCATGGATGGCATAAGCCGGTTGACTACGTGGGAAGCGATCGAAGAGCTTCGCGCGAACCAGGCGGTTTTCCTCGATGTCCGTACCGCCGAGGAATTCGACCTCGGAGCCATACCGGGCGCTGTGAATATTCCCCATACGGAAATCCGCAGCCGCCTGTCCGAGATTCCAAAGGACCGGCCGATCGTCGTCTACTGTGCCATTGGCCTGCGTGGGTATCTGGCCGAGCGGATGCTTCGCCAACACGGATTTGCCGACATATACAACCTCACCGGCGGGTATCGCACCTGGCATGCTGTCGACAATGAACGGGATGCCTTGCTGCACCCGCAAGAGGCCCAGGTGGCATTGTTCACCACCAGTGTCGGCGAGGAGGATGGCAGTCCCCGTTCCCCGCAATCCGAGTCGATCACACTGGTCGATGCCTGTGGCTTGCAGTGTCCGGGACCCATCTTGACCATGAAGAAATCCATGGATGCCCTGACCCGGGGAGATTTCCTGCGCGTGCTGGCAACCGATCCGGGGTTCACCAAGGACGTCCAATCCTGGGCCCGGCTGACGGGCAACCGCCTGGTTTCGTTGGAAACCAAGGATGGTACGATAGAAGCCGTATTGGAGAAGGGCCAGGGTAGTGCTGTCGGCCATGCCTCGAACACAACCACAGCCCCCGTCCAGGATGGTGCATCGATCATCGTATTCTCGAATGATATGGACCGTGTACTTGCGGCGTTCGTCCTCGCCAACGGTGCGGCCGCGACCGGACGCAAAGTGACCATGTTCTTCACCTTCTGGGGTCTCACCGTATTGCGGACCCGCAAAACAGGCAAGGTGAAGAAGGATTTCATGGGCAGGATGTTCGGCATGATGTTGCCGAAGGGAATGGACGACCTGTCCCTCTCGCAGATCAACTTCGCCGGAATGGGTCCCAAGTTGATGAAGCGGCGGATGCGTCAGAAGCATGTCGACCAACTGCGTTCCATGTATACCCAAGCCCGCATGGCGGGGGTTCGCATGGTAGCCTGCCAGATGTCCATGGATATCATGGGTATCCCAGCGGTCGAATTGCTTGATGGAGTCGAGATCGGTGGCGTGGCGACCTACATGGAAGCTGCCTCGGAAAGTGGAGTCAACCTGTTCATCTGATTTTCCGTGTGGTATACTGCACATTCGGCGCAACCATGGGGAGTCCCGATCGGGTCTCCCCTTTTTGCCAAATTATCCCGGGAGGTATCTTCGAATGATCTATAGGCCCTTTGGCAAGACCGGAAAATCGGTATCGGTGATCGGCATGGGCGGCATGCGGTTCAAGAAAGAGGATTATGCACAAGGCGACTACACGCGAGCCGTGGCAGTCGTGCACAAGGCCCATGAGTTGGGGATCAACTATTTCGATACTGCTCCGGGGTACTGCGACGATACCAGCGAGAAGATCTATGGTGAGGCATTCAAGACCATGGACCGCTCCACCTACCATGTGTCGACCAAATGCGGACTCTGGAACGCCCGGACCGCCAAGGAAGGGCGCAAGATGATCGACCAGTCGCTCGAACGGCTTGGTGTCGGCACTATCGACTTCTACAACATGTGGTCGGTGAAGACCCTGGATGATTACCGGGAATACCTGAAGAAGGGAGGCGTGTATGAAGGGGCGCTGGAGGCCCAACGCGAGGGGCTGATCACCCATATCTGCTTCACCACCCACCTCAATGGCGAGGATATCGCCAAAGTAGCCCACGACGGCATATTCGAAGCGGTGACCCTCGGCTACAATGCGATCAACTTCGCCTACCGGCAGAAGGGAATCGATGCCTGCCACGATGCTGGACTGGGTATAGTGACCATGAACCCCCTGGGAGGGGGTATCATCCCCGCCCACCCCGACTACTTCTCCTTCCTAAAGCGAGGGGAATCCTCCCTTGCCGTCTCGGCGTTGCAGTTCATACTCTCCCAGAACAAGGCGACGCTGGCCATACCCGGTTTCAGTACCGTTGAAGAGGTCGAGGAGAATGTCCTTGCGGCACAGGACCTGCAACCGGTTCCCGAGGGGTATCTGGAGGAAATGGCGGCCCACCTGACCAGCGAACTCAATTCGCTTTGCACGACGTGTGCCTATTGCGATTCCTGCCCTGAGGAAGTTCCTATTCCCAAACTGCTCGATTCCTACAACATGCACATTCTGAGCGGTGGAGACGACCAGCAGATGTTTGTCCGCATGAAGAACCATTGGGGTGTCGACCCCAAACTCGCGGCAAAATGTATCGCATGCGGCCAATGCGAGCCCTTGTGTACGCAAAAGCTGCCCATTATCGAGCGTTTGGAGTATATCGCCAACGCGAGTAGGCAATAGGTCGGTACGATATGGCGGAGGGCAAGCACAAACGTGTGCACAGTTTCGGACAACTTCTGGTCACCTACAGCGTGCTGATGGTGACCACATTGCTCGTATTGGGAGCAATCCTGTTCGCCATTATCTTCGCGCAGCTTTCCACGGTCCAGCAACAGACTTCCCGGTATGCGACGGTCATGCAATTGGCCTCGCACCTGTCCGAGCAGCGGGAAGCTTTCAACCGCCTGGTGTTCAACACCACCACCGAAGAGCAGAAGATCAAGGCCTTGAGCGACTTGTCCGGAGCCGAGATCAGGGCCCGGTTGATGCTCCAACGCCTGGAGATTGCCTTCGATGTGAGTCCTGACCAGTATTTTCTTCTCAGGGGTATCCGCAACGGCCTCGATTTCATCTCCCAACAGAAACCGTTGGTGTTGGACAACCTGCCGCTCGATGTCGCCGGCTATACCCGATACTACATGATCGACACGACATTCAACTACCTGGACAATTACGTGTACGCCCGATTCCTTTCGAGTGCGGTCACCCAGGATGCCGAAGCGGTCGAGCGCATGCAAGCCTCGATTTCCCATATCAGGACCCTGGCCATGCTGCTGGTCTTGCTGTTCGCCGTCATCTACACCTTTGCGATTGTCATGATCGTACGGTCGTTGGTGCAGCCGGTACGGTCGATGGTCGATACCGCACGCGAGATCACGAAGGGCAACTTGGAGACCCCCGATTTACCGGCGGTCGGGCCTAGCGAGATCCGCTTTCTGGAACAGAGCCTGAACTCCATGAAAGCCAGCCTCAAGGAACGGATCGAAACCTTGGATGAGAATGCCAAACTTGAAAAGCGGATACATGTGCAGGAACTGCAGCAGGTGAAGGTGAAGCGGGAACTCGACCGTGCCCGGTTGCTGACACTCCAGGCCCAGATAAACCCCCACTTCCTATTCAACGCCATGAACACCATCTCGCGTACCGCCCTCTTCGAGGATGCCGAGGATACGGCCGAGCTGGTGACCGACCTTGCCGGAATATTCCGCTACATGTTGGACCAACGCACAACGGTATCCTTGCGTGAGGAACTGGAGTTCATTGGAAAATATCTGAAGATCCAGAAGATCCGGTTCGGCGAACGCCTCGAATACGCACTCGAGTGTCCCGAAGACCTGCACTCCATACTGATCCCGCCATTGATCATCCAACCGTTCGTCGAGAATGCGATTATCCATGGGCTTGAACCGTTGGAGGATGGTGGGACCGTGCGTATCGCCATAGAAAGCATCAAACGGAAACTCTTCATCACCATCGAGGACACGGGAGTCGGTATTGCCGATGCACAGCGCGAGATCGCGCTGGGACCACAGGGGGCGAACGACAACACCCATATCGGGATGGCGAATGTGTTGGAACGCATCAAGCTGTATTACGGCAGTACGTCCCATATGGAGGTCAGACCCCGCGAACCGAGCGGGACGGTTATCCTCCTGACCTTGCCGATCCGCAAGCAGGACCGGTTGGGAGCGATGTGACATGTATACGTTGCTCATTGCCGACGACGAACAGTTGGAGCGGGACGCCATAGACCTGTTGGTAAAGAAGAGTGCCTTGGCATTGCATACCATCAAGGTGCGCAACGGAAGGGAAGCAGTCGAGACCGTACAGTCCACAAAGGTCGACATCGCCTTGCTCGATATCAGGATGCCGGGACTTTCGGGCATCGAGGCCGCACGGCGCATAGCCGAGATCGCGCCCGATTGCCGTGTGGTGTTCCTGACAGCCTGGAACACCTTCGATTTCGCCCAGGAGGCGATACGGCTCGGTGCGAAGGACTATCTGGTCAAACCCGCATCGGCAGGAGAAGTCGTCGCACTGCTCACCCGACTTGTTTCCGAGATCGGACGGGCTGCCGATAATACCGCCGCCCGGGGAGTGGAGGATATCCGTAAGATCCTCAAACAGTTCAACCGGAGCTTCTTTGCTTCCCTGAAGTACGGTATGGTATCCGCCGAAGCGATGCATGCCTACTTTGCATTGGAAGGAATCCATGAGGAGCAGGGAATAGCATTGATCTTCGATGGTATCGACGACCAGGAGCTGTTGCCGTTGCTCGAAAGGAGTGTGCCCTCCACTCCGTTCAAGGCTTGCTACTTCCCGTCTGTCGACCGTATCAGCGTACTGCTCTTCTCCACCAAGGCCGAAGCATTGTCAGCCAGGTTCAATCCTGAAGATATCCTTGTTTCCTGCCCGTTGTGCCATGTCGGTGTCGGACGCCCCTTCGACTCCCTTGAAACTATTCCCCGGGCGCTCCGCCAAGCCTCGCAGGCCTATTATCTTGCGATCCGGAACAACAAGCCGTTGGTCGGATTCGACGATTTGGAAATCCAGCGTTCCTTTGCCTCGGATTCGGAGATCGAGCAGCATGAGCGGGAGCTTGCGGAAGCTGTCATGGATGCCAGGCTGCCCGACGCACGCAGGCTCGCACACCGGATCCAGGACATGCTGGCCTTCACGTATGGGGAAGACCAGCAGTTGGTTCTGGACCGGACCTACGAGATGGTGTTGGTGGTGACACGGACTATCAAGGGAAGGATCGCACACTTTAGCCATGAGCCGGTATACAAGAGCTCGCTCATGGAACTCGAGCGATATTTCATGGATTTTCTTGATGCGGCTTGTACGGTTGTGGAAATGGATAGGAAAGACAAGTATGTCCGTTTGTTCAAGGAAGTCGACGACTATATGAACGCCCAGTATGCCCAGCCGATCTCGTTGGAACAAATGGCCGAATTCGCCAACCTCAGCCCCTCCTACTTCAGCAAACTGTTCAGGGACTATATCGGTTCCTCCTTCACCGACCACCTTACCGAGATCCGCATGCGCGTAGCGAAACAGATGATCCGGACCGGCATGAAGATCCAGGAGGTCTCGACGCTGACAGGATTCTCGGATTACAGCTATTTTTCCCGTGTGTTCAGAAATACCGTGGGGTTGTCCCCTCGGGAATTCCAGCAGGAACATAAAATTCCAACATAATTCCTGAAATAATTACAAAACTTGGATTATCTTGCGAAAATTTCCTCCAATCATACGATTGTCTATCTATCGGCTTGAAAACCACCACCGTATACTTTGGACATCACAATGATTTCCAGGAGGAAAAATATGAAAAAAGTATTGCTCGCCATGCTCATGGTCAGCCTGTTGGTAGTTCCGTTGTTCGCCCAAGGACAAGCTGAAGGTGCTACCGCAGCCAAGCCGATCGTGCTTAGACTCGCAGACAACCAGCCCGACAATTATCCTACAGTCGTAGGAGACCTCGAATTTGCCCGTTTGGTTGCCGAACGTTCGAATGGTCGGATAAAGATCGAAGTGTACAACAACGGACAGCTCGGTGACGAAAAGTCTGCGATCGAACAGGTCCAGTTCGGTGGAATCGACTTCACCCGTGTATCGATTTCCCCGCTCTCGAACTTCAACCCCCTGCTCAATGCCCTGCAGATGCCGTATCTCTACCGCGATGCCGACCACATGTGGAAAGTGCTCAACGGAGAAATCGGTGAGTATTTCCTCAATTCCATGACCGACCATGGTTTTGTCGGTCTCGTGTACTACGATAGCGGCGCCCGCAACTTCTACAACTCGGTCAAGCCGATCTACTCGGTCGCAGACCTCAAGGGTATGAAGATCCGCGTCCAGGAATCATCCTTGATGATGGGTCTCGTCTCCGCTCTCGGTGCTGTTCCCACACCGCTTCCGTATGGTGATGTCTACAGTGCATTGCAGACCAACGTCATCGATGGCGCAGAGAACAACTGGCCTTCCTACGACACCTCCAGCCACTTCGAAGTCGCGAAGTTCTACTCCCTCGACCAGCACACCCGCGTTCCCGAGATGATTGTCGCTTCCAAGGTCACCATGGACAAGCTTTCCGCAGCAGATCAGGAACTGATCAAGCAGGCCGCAAGGGATTCCGCTCCAGCACAGATCAAATCGTGGGCGGATTTCGAGAAGAAGTCGGAAGCCAAGGTTGTCGCAGCAGGATCGAAGATCAATGCGATCAACAACCAGGCCGAGTTCGCAGCCGCGATGCAACCTCTGTACGACAGCTTCCTCAATGCTGAAGGCAAGGAGTGGGTGAAGAAGATCCAGGCTGTCAAATAGCTTGTGAAATACTGAATCCGTCGTGTATCATGGAGAGGGGATTCCGCAGGGAATACCCCTCTTCCATGCTTAGAAGGCTACCAAGGAGGTGCCGGACATGAAAGTGTTCAAGAAGTATCTGGATCGGGTGTTCAATTGGGCGCTGATTCTTGCCATGGTCCTGCTTGTTGCCATGGTGATTATCGTGTTCATGAATGTAGTCATGCGGTACGGCTTCAACTCGGGTATACGTTGGGCTGAGGAAGTATCGCTTGTCATCGTGATCTGGTTCACTTTCATTGCCATGGCTTTGGGGGTGAAGGAGAATCTGCATATCAACATCACGGTCCTGCCCAAGAAACTACCCCGTGTGTTCAACGATTCGCTGAATCTGATCAAATACATCCTGGAAATCTTTATCGGGATAGTCCTGTTGTATTTCGGAATCGGATTGACACAGAATGCGGGACGTTCGAAGTTGCCGGCAACCGGCATGTCCAATGCGGTCAACTACATAATAGTTCCAATCGCATCTGTATTCATCATCCTGTATGCCGCCTATTTCCTCTATGTCGCCATCGCCGACTTGCGGCGTGTGGCCAAAGCGAAGAAATCCGATACGACGGGAGGTGCATCACATGTCTGATCCAACAACGGCAACCGCCATACTGATGGGCTCCTTCGTAATCCTATTGTTGCTGAAGTTCCCCATCACCTTCACATTATTCATATCATCCGTGTTCACCGCCCTATACCTGAACATACCGTTGATGTCGATCGTGCAACGGACCGTCAGCGGTGTGAATTCATTCTCGTTGCTGGCAATCCCGTTCTTCATTCTTGCGGGCGAGATCATGGGGCGCGGAGGAATCTCCCGGCGCCTGGTCGAGTTCTCCAACGCGTTGGTCGGCCGTGTGCAAGGTGGCCTTGCCCAGGTCAATGTTCTGGCCTCCATGTTCTTTGGAGGAATCTCGGGGTCCGCGGTTGCCGATGTCTCGTCGATCGGTACCATGCTGATTCCCATGATGGTCGACAAGGGATACGACGACGACTATTCGGTAGCCGTAACCGTAACCAGTTCCTGCCAAGGTGTCATCATACCGCCAAGCCACAATATGATCATATTCTCATTGGCTGCAGGTGGTGGCGTATCCGTCGGCAAGCTGTTCATGGGGGGAATCGTTCCGGGCATCCTATTGGGAGTGGCCCTCATGATTGTCAGTTATATAATCGCGGTGAAGCGGGGATATCCCAAGGAAGAGCGATACGGTCTCAAAAGGACCTTGAAAGTCTCCCGTGACGCTGTGTTGGGCTTGCTTACGGTCGTGATCATCATTGGTGGTGTCGTTTCGGGTGTGTTCACCGCGACCGAATCGGCCTCCGTGGCTGTCGTCTACGCATTCATCATCACGTTCCTGGTGTATCGCGAAATCTCGATAAAGGAGATTCCCAAGATACTGCTGCATTCGCTTCGGACCTTGGCCATGGTCATGAGTCTGATCGCCGCGGCAAGCGCATTCGGTTGGTTGCTCGCCTACCTTCGTATCCCCCAGGCTGTCACCACGTTCCTGTTGGGTATTTCGCACAACCCGGTCGTACTGCTGCTGCTGATCAACGTCATGCTGCTGGTGCTCGGGGCTATCATGGACATGGCTCCCTTGATCATCATCGTCACGCCGATCCTCTATCCCGTTGTCGTGGGACAAATGGGCATGGATCCCATCCAATTCGGTATCATGTTGATCTTGAACCTGGCAATCGGGTTGTGTACGCCACCGGTTGGTTCGGCCCTTTTCGTGGGTAGTGCGATCGGTAAGATTTCGATCGAGAAGGCTACCAAGGCCATGCTACCCTTCTATGCGGCAATGATCGTGACACTCATGCTGGTCACCTTCTGGCCCGGTCTCACCATGACACTTCCGAATATGATGTAAGTCTGTACTCGATTATTGGTTGGAAGACGGTCCACGACGGATCGTCTTCCTTTGTATCCAACGGTTTCGAACTTCAGGATATGACAAAGGGGCGTTTGGAACGCCCCTACATGTTCGCAACGGAGGACTAGTCTAATAGTTGCGGGCAGCGATTTCGAAGTGGGCCTTGGAGTGTGCGCACACCGGGCAAACTTCGGGAGCCTTCTTGCCGACATGGATATGTCCACAAACACCGCACTTCCAGATCTGCTCGCCATCGCGTGAGAATACCACGCCCTCTTCCACGTTCTTCAACAGGGCAAGGTAGCGGGCCTCGTGCTCTTTCTCGATCTTGGCCACGCCTTCGAACAGTGCGGCGATCTTCTTGAAGCCTTCCTCACGGGCAACTTCGGCGAAACCTGCATACATGTCGGTCCACTCGTAGTGCTCGCCTTCGGCCGCCATTTTCAGGTTGGTCGCGGTATCGGCGATATCGCCATTCTCCTGAAGCGCCTTGAACCACAGCTTGGCGTGCATCCGTTCATTGTCGGCTGTCTCCTCGAACAGTTTTGCGATCTGCTCATACCCTTCCTTGCGCGCCTTGCTTGCCCAGTAGGTATATTTGTTGCGGGCCATCGATTCGCCTGCAAACGCATCGTGCAGGTTCTTCTCGGTTTTTGATCCTTTGAGTTCCATGTGTGCCTCCACTACTATGATAATTTCTCTGAATTGATTACAAATTATGATACCATCGCTCGCAATTATCCGCAAGGAGTATCAGAATCTTTATAGTAGGAATCCCCCCTGCTGCGGTGGTGGTTCGAGTGGTGCCAGTCCACCGGTCATACGCTGGAACCGTATCCCCTTCTCCATAAGATACTCCACAGCCTCGGTTTCCGTGGGACAGGGGCAGGCCTTGTGGAATACCAACGCACAGTTCACGGCGTCTTCCAGAGCATGGTGGGCCTGATAATCGAATCCGAAATGGCGCGACAAGTCGGTCAACTTGTGGCTGGGCAATTCGGGCCACACCTTTCTCGAAATCCGTACCGTACACGTATAGCGGATCGAAGGGATAGGTAGCCCGTACCAGGTCAACATTGCCCTCAAAATCCCGATATCGAACGGCGCGTTGTGCGCTATGAGCAGGTCGTCTCCGATGAACATGAGCATGTCGGGCCACAAGGTATCGAAGGCCGGGGCATCGGCGACATGCTCGGGGCGAATACCGTGGATCGAAATGTTCATGGGGGAAAAATAGGACGAAGGCGGGTTGATCAAGGTGTAATAGGAATCGACGACCCTTCCATTCTCCATCTTCGCCAGTCCAACCGAACAAGCGCTGATCGGGTCATTGTTTGCGGTTTCAAAATCTATAGCGACATATCTCATCTCGTGCAAAGCTCCTGTTTTCCCATCATGATAGCAAGTATCGTCCGGTCTGTCTGTTCCATACCCTCATGGCTTATTTGCGTCAAATAGGAAAAACTCTGCAATGCATCCTTTCCTACGATTCCCGATTCATCGCTGGGAGATATGCCCTTCAGCGCCAACCGGCTGCTGATCGCCGCCGCCTCAACACTGGAGTATATCTTGAGGGCACAGGTCCCTTTCGCCCCGTCGCAAATGATACCGGTGAGGTTCCCCACCATGGTGTTCACCGCACGGTCCATGGCTTCCACACTGCCACCTTGCAAGTATACCAGACCACAAGCGGTTCCGATGGCGGCGGTGAAGGCGCCGCAGAGTGCCGACAGCCGGTCCTTCTTGGCGGTGAGGACCAATGCCACCAGGTGACTTGTACAAAGGGCACGGACAAGGTGGTCCGTACCGGTATCCAGAAATCGGGCCATGACCAGTAGCGGAACAGACACGGTTATGCCCTGGTTTCCGCTCCCACTGTTTATGACAACCGGCAGGGGGCAACCGGCCATTCGCGCATCGGAGGCGGCCGCGGCATAAGCGGCACCCAAAGCATACGCTTCGTTGAGCGAAGTCGGATGCTCGGGCAAGCCCTCACCCATGGTCTTGCCTACGGAAAGACCGAAATCGGTGACCATCGCATGTTTGGCGATCGCCAGGTTGGTTTCGGCACCATGAAGCACGAAATCGAAATCGGACGTATCTATCTTGGATACCGCTTCTGCGATTTCAGACAGGGAAAGGTGGGCGATCATATCGCTGGTGACATCGTTTTCGGACTCCTGGTGGTTGGAGGAGACCAGGGGAAGTTCCCCGAGCACCTTCTGGTCGCGCCGTAGTCTGGCAAACCGGTTGTGTTCCCCGCTTATGACCGCCTCAGCCACATGGGAAGCACCGAAGGCCGTTACCCCGATGTAGACAGGCGGAACATCGTCAGCCAATGCAAGGGTAACCGTATTCTCGGCGGCGAACCGTGTGGCGATACGCTTCTGATCCTCGGAGATTTCCGAAAGGATCCCAAGCCCGTTGTCGACATCTCCCCCGGCGGCTCCCAAAGCGACGGCGGCCTGTATACCCCGGAGGGTACAATTGGGAAGACCCACACCCATGGCATTCTTGACCATGTCCCGGCTGGCTCGGACTTCCAACCGGACGATCGGCTCACCGAGCAACAGGCGTGCCTTGGCACCGGCCAATGCGGCTGCCGCCGGCTCGGTGCATCCCATGGCGATCATCAACTCTTTCTTAAGAAGCTGTAAAAACTGCTGTGCATCCATACGGCGAGTATACCACGATTCGGTGCGATTGCTCCATCGTGATGGTCAACCGGGAACCGAAGCGCTGAACACCTTTCCCTTGACAGTGATCCTATACGAATCGACCGAAGAGGCGACAACAAGACACTCCCCTTGTGCAAGTTTGTGGGTCTGATTGTCCTTCACGACCTCCGCCGTACCTTCACTGCAGAGGAGGAATTCGATCGAAAACCGATTGCCCACATGATAGGTCCCCCGCTCATATACTCCAAGGAGGAAATCGTCGGTCGGAGCAAGGATATTCAGGCGATTGTTCGTATCCCTGATCTGCGGACACAGTCCGGCGTTGTAGGCCTTGAATGCGAGTGTCTGCAACAATTCGGGAACATCGACCTTCTTGTTCGTCAATCCGCCCCGCAAGACATTGTCGCTGTTCGACATGAGTTCGATTCCATGCCCCCGGACATACGCATGGAGGGTCCTGGGTTCGAGGTACACCGCTTCACCTGGTTTGAGATGCAGGACATGCAGGAAGAACGGTGCGAACACACCCGGATCATCGGGGTACGACTCCAGGCACAACCGGGCGATTCCGCCAGGTGTCAGCCAATTCCCGTCGACGGTGTAGGAATCTTCTTGAAGGAGCTCGAGATTCTCCTTGAACTCCGTCAACAGCAGCTTCCGTTGTTCCTGTTCCAAGGTATAGAGCGTGGTGAAGAACCGCTGAAGCAACCGAGCCTCGTCCTTTTCCTCCGGTTCCTGAAGGAAAGGGAACACCAGGGGAAACTGGTATGGCAGCAATCGCAAGAGGTTTGCCGACAACTTCGCGATCGGTAGGAACCCGCACATGGCCGTCACCGGCGTAAGCGCGTAGAGCACCTCGGCCTTCTGGCGACCATCCTTGTAGTTCCATTGGTCCTGGGGGATATCCACATGCCGCGGCAACTCTTCGGTATACCCATGCAACGCCTGCTCGGCACTCGGGTGAACCTGCAAAGACAATGGCTGGGCAATCGCAAGCACTTTCAGAAGGAACGGAAGTTCCTTCCCGTGCCGTTTCACCTGCTCTTCTCCCAAGAACTCCTTGTCGTGGTCCCGTAGAAAATCTCCCAGCGGTTCGCTGTCGGGCAATGCGGACTCTCCACCGGGATGGGTCCCAAACCACAATTCGGCCTGGGGTTTCCCATCGGGCTTCTTTCCAAGCAACGAGGGGATGAACGAATCATCCCCCCATGGGTAAGGCTGGACCTTTGGTGTGATCTTTACCATGTTCACAGATAACTCCATGGGCGTTTTCATAGAGCTATACTACCACGGTATCATGCCTTGCGATAGATACGAGGCAAAAAGACCATTCCGACGATGAACAACGCAATCGCACCGATCCAAGCGACGATGGCGTTCAGGAACAGGCCTCCCAACAGGAAGCCTACCAGGGAACACACCGCAACGAACAGGGCATAGGGCATCTGGGTGCTGACGTGCTCGAGGTGGGGACAGCTCGCACCGGTCGAAGAGAGGATCGTCGTATCCGAAATGGGTGATGCATGGTCACCGAATACAGACCCTCCCAACACTGCACTGACACCAAGGAACATGGCGTGCGACATGCCTTCCACAGGAAGACCCTTGGCTTTGGCGAGACCAGCGATGATTGGCATGGTGATCGGAATCATGATGGCGAAGGTGCCCCAGGATGTACCTGTGGAGAACGCGATGAGTGCCGAAAGACCGAAGACGATCATAGGAACCAATGCGAGGGGGAATCCACCAGAGACCACAGCTTCGGAGAGGAACGAGGCCAATCCGAGACCTCCGTCCTCAGGAGAAGACTTGATGATGCTTCCGATGGTCCAGGCCATGGTGAGGATCAGCAACGCGGGAACCATGGAACCGATTCCTTCCTTGAGCGCTTCGGAGGCTTCCTTGATGGTAAACAAGCGACGCGCGAAATAGTAGATGAAGGTGATGGTCAGCGTGAAGATGACCGAATAGAACAAGGCGTACGATGCGTCGGTATTGGCGAACGCATCTCCAAAGGACATGCTTCCCATAGCCTGGGACATGCTGGTGATGCTTTCCCCATCGATGGATCCGAGCCATGTGGTGACAGGGAAGAATACGACGGCCGAGATGATAAGGACGACAATCGGAAACAACATGTCCATCGGTTTGGCCCGGTCATTGCCACCGATTTCAGCGACTTCTCCGGGTGCGTCGCCATAGGCTTCATTGTAGAGGCTGCCGGTGGTCTCGTGGTAGCGGTTGGAGGCTGCCATGGGTCCGAAGTCCCGGCTGGTCAGGATAATGACCAACACCATGATGATGGTAAGTAGTGCGTAGATATTATAGGGAATCGATCGGATGAAGAATTCGAACTCGGTGATTCCCAACTGCTCGAAACCCTCGGAGCCCTTCACGATCGACATGACGGTGATGACCCAACTGGACACCGGCGCGATGATGCACACGGGGGCGGCAGTCGAATCGAGGATATAGGCGAGCTTGGCACGGGGGATACCGTTCTTGTCGGTGATCGGCCGCATGACGGTTCCGACCGCGAGACTGTTGAAGTAGTCGTCGATAAAGATGATCAGACCGAACACCCAGGTCATGAGCAGGCTGGCTTTTCCGGTACGGACCCTGGAGGCTGCCCAACGGCCGAAGGCTTTGGCTGCCCCTGTCTTGGAAAGGAGTCCGACCAGTCCTCCCAACAATGCACAGAAGAGGAAGATGCGGATATTCCATCCATCGTTCAGTGAGCCGGCAACCACGTCCGAAAGGTTGACGAGTGCGGCAAACGGGTTTCCTCCCGCGACGATGAGTGTCCCCGAAAGGATTCCGAGAAACAATGAGATGACGACATCCTTGGTGATGAACGCCAATGCGATAGTGAGAACTGGGGGAATGAGTCCCCAAAGTCCAAAATCCGTCATAGTATACGCTCCCTTGATTTTGCCCGACGGCAAGTATTTTCCACTGGAGAGCATACCATATGTATATGCACAGGTACAGTAATAATTTTACATTGTGTTCGTATAAGTAGCACTGTAGTTACCTCAATAACATCCTGAAATTCCGAATCGCGAAAAAAAGACCTCCCCCGAAGGAGAGGTCGTATTCCGTGAATTGAAAGGTACTATCTTCCGTCGACACCCAGGTTGAACCTGACGGTCAGCGCATCGATCGGTTTGTCTCCGATTTCAGCACCGTACTCACGCCAGTAGTACGAGGCATCGATATGGATGACGAACAAGTCCAGTCCGACACCGAGCGAGAGGTAGCCCTGGTTGATACCGGCTCGGACATCGACCATGGAGAACAGCTTGGCTTCGGCACCGAAGCGAAGGTGGTTCAGGTATGCATCCTCATCGGTTTCCATGCTTTCGGCAAGGGTGACAACATCGACCAGATCGAAAGCGAATGAAGGTCTCAGGAGTCTGCCAAGTCCGCCAAGTTCGGGAATCCAGCCGAATCCGAAATCGAGGGTCCACGGAACCGTGTACTCGTATTCGGTCGTTGTTCCCGGGGTCCCTGTATATGCAGGGTCCGACCCCATGAATTCCATCATCTCGTTGACCCAATCACCTGAAACATCGTACTGGGTCATGGTGTACTTGCCGTTGAGGTTCCGCGCTACCGCAGAGACCCGCAGGCCGACAGGAAGGTTCACATTCACACCGACATCGACGGGAACTGCCCAACCGGCTGCCACCGGGTACTCCGACATGAACTTCTGCGCGGGGTCGTCGTCATCGGCGATATTGATGATCTCGTTCGCACCGATCTTGTTCGAATAGGCTTTGTATGTGGGTCTTGCCGTAGCTCCGACATCGACCGACAGGATTTCAGGAATGAAGTCCAGCCTGAAACCGAATCCGACCGAAGCCGCTGCGTTGATCTCGGCAATGATCTTGTCGGAGGTCAACTGGCCGTCGGTACTGTAGGTGTGCAATTGTTCCTGCACCTGCATACCGATTCCGAATCCACCGCCGGTAAAGGACATGGCCACATCGGTGGTCACTACTTCACCCCTTCCTGCGCTCACAATCCCCATGTACTTGTTCACCACTGTGGTGGCAAGGGTATCGGGATCCTCATTCTCCTGGATATCCTCGATGATTCCGGAGTCGATGATTGCCTTCGGGTTGAAGACTGTCACCGAAACAGCGGGAAGATAGAGGCTGAATCTGCGCGAGGCAAGATTCGCCGGGTTCATGAAGAACGCATCCGCACCGGAGGCGGTCGAAAGACCGGCTCCGCCCATGGCTTCCGTCCTGGCACTGATCGGCCGGAAGGAGGTCAAGGGATAATAGAAGTCTGGAAAGGTATAGGCAAAGAGGCTTGAACCGACCAGAAGCAATACCAACAGACTGATAATCAATTTCTTTTTCATATTCCGCCTCCTTAAACCGTCGGCTCGTCGGTGCCAAAGAGATCATCGATGGCATCGGTTATGAGTGTGTTGTCACCAGGTAGGGCTTCGATCAAAGCATCCAAAGTCCGTTCGATCGAACCTACTGTACGTGGTATGGTATCATCGTCACCAAATTTGGCCGGGTACAATGCACGGTACTCCTCAAACTCCACTTCCCAGTCGGTAATAGCATCGACAAATGCAGGCTTGTTCGTATCTTGATACGTTGCATCCTGGTTCATCCAGAAAATGACATCGTTGAGGGCCTGTTCAAAGGTAATCGATCCTGGAACGGTCTGGAAGAACGCATCCGCCTCGGTGAACACGACACTCAATACATAGTTGATGACATCGGTGAGTTCAAGCTCGGCACCGCTGGCGGCAATCGCCGGAGCCATCTGCTCATAGGAGGAGCGGATGATGGCGAAGCTTCTCACAGCACTCTGCAGATTTGCAGATATAATGACTTCCGTATCACCAGTACCGGTGGTCCCGATCGAATTGATGACTGTCGCGAAGATAGGCTCTATGAAGGTCATCGGATCATCGCCGTCTTCAACCGGTGGCACATCCCGCGATGTTGTGGAGGACCTGCCCATGATCTGATCCAAGAGTTCCGGATCGTCGATCAAGTTGGAAAGGATATCATCCAGGCTGATGGCTCCTGTGGGAGAAACCGTATTGACTATATCCACAACCTGCAGCGCATCGGAAACGAGCTGCAACAACTCCTCTTCAGTAGGATCATTGGTATCGTCTCCATCATCCAATAGAGCCACAAGTGGGGCGGCGGATTCATAGAGATCGGTGATCAGGATCAACGTGACAAGATCGCCTTCGGTCACCGGATCGGCAATGGTTATCCCCAATTCGGTTTCCATCTCTGTAATGACGTCGGTCACCTTGGTAGGAATATCGGTTGGATCGGTAAGCGGAGTCTCCAAGGCTTCAACCAAGGCTTCGGTCTTTTGTGGCGAGGTAAGAGCCTCGGTGATTGTGGTCTTCACTGTCTCGACTTCAGCCTCATAGGCTTCTTCATACGCCTCGATAGCAGCCGTCTCGTCAACCGTAGGATTCAAGGGATCAACAGGAGCCGTAGGCTCTTCCAAATCCAAAATGCTACCGGTAGCATCGACCACAGCCGCACCTTGCGAGGTGTCTATGGTTACGAGTCCATTCTCCGCATAGATATTTGTGCCAGTCTGGCCCATGAAATCACTTAGATTGCCAAAAATATCCCCATCACACGAAACGATGGTGATTAATAGAATCGGTACTAATAGGAACGCCAATTTTCTCATTCTCATACTTGGTCCTCCTTGAAAAAGGGTATCTCCCCTAGCTACAGGGTATACAATTTTATAACATTCGACTAGTGGAAGCTTCATTTTACACATATATTCGTCATATCGCGTGATGTAAATTTGAATTTTTCCACTACAACTACCACATAAACACCTGTAGGTTGCAAATGTAACACCATATTGTTGACATGACAATTAAAAACATGCTATTTCGAAATAGTAACCATTATTAGTTGAGGACTATGAAAAAGATCAAGAAGAAAGGAACCGTAAAGCGTATCGCCTTGTCCATAGCGGGCAGCATAAGCCTGCTGCTTGGAGCAATAGGTATAATTTTGCCTATACTCCCTACAACCCCGTTCGTATTGCTGTCGGCGGCATGCTTTTCCCTCTCCAGCCCGCGCATGGCGAAGAGGTTGGAGGAGAGCAGGTTGTTCGGCAGCTATCTGCGCCACTGGAGGACACATGAAGGCGTGCCCCGCAAGACGAAGATCAGGGCAATCATCTGGTTGTGGCTCGGCCTGGGTATTTCGGCGGCATTGGTCCGAACCCCGCTTGTCATTATCGTATTGGGAACAATCGGAACTATCGTCACCATCCATTTGATACTTATCAAAACCCAAAAGGAGAAACCCGATGAAATACTCGCGCCAACGGGAATTGATTCTTGAGACCTTGAGAAGATCCGAAGTCCACCCGACCGCCGAAGAAGTGTATGTAGCCGTAAAGAAGCACATGCCCAGCATCAGCCTGGGCACCGTCTACCGGAATCTCGGTCTTCTTGTCGAACTGGGGAACGTGCGCAAGCTCGAGGCAACGGGATCAGCAAAAATCCGATACGATGGACGCAACGACGAGCATTGCCATCTGATCTGCTCTTCCTGCGGCAACATAACAGATGTCGACCTCGGCATGTTCGCCGCGATCGACACCAGGTTGCACAATGAGACGGGGTTCACCGTTTCCGAACATGGCATCGTGCTCAAAGGCATCTGCGCGGACTGTTCGGCAACAGCCTCCCGTTGACCATGGTTGGTGGTTAGGAGAAGAACAATTCCTTGACCACCTCAAGATTCCGCTGTTCGTTGAGCTGCTCGCTCTCATACATCTCGTCGATCCGCTTCTTGTAGAACTCGATTGTCTTGTAGCGGACCAGCTTCATGGTCGAGTTGACCAGACCGTCGGCTTCACTGAACGGCTTGGCGATCAGTGCGAACCGTGATGGAATCCACTGCGACGGGATACTCTTCATAGCTATCGGTTCATATGCACGCAAGACGTCGAGAATCCGTCTCAATGTTGCTTCGGGAGTCTGCAGATGCTCTTCAGCGATCAACTTCCTCACCAGATCTTCCTGCAGGGTGACCAATGCCGATGTCGTCGGCTTGTGGTCGTTGTAGACCAGCAGCTGGTTGAGCATCTCGGTATGGTTGACCATGACCTCCTCTACCTCTTCCGGTGAATACTTCTCGCCATCCTTGCCGATCAACAGGGCTTTTGCCCTACCGGTGACCACCAGGAACCCGTCCTCGTCGTAATAACCGAGGTCACCCGTCCACAACCAGGTCTCCCCGTTCTCCTCGCGCAATACTTCAGCTGTCGCCTTTGGATTCTTGAAGTACCCCTTCATCACATTGTCGCCCTTGATGACGATCTCCCCGCGCTCCCCGACCTTCGCCTCCTCGGTGTCGCTTTTCATGATGCGGCAGGTTACCGTGGGGGCGACCGAACCCGAAGTTCCGAACTTGTAGCGTTCGGGCGAGTTGGAGCTGATTATGGGTGCGGCCTCGGTCAAGCCGTAGCCTTGGTACACCGGTACGCCGATTGCAGCGAAGAAATGCTGTTGGCGGGCTTCGAGCAATGCTCCTCCCCCGACACAATACTTGATGCGGTTGCCGAATACCTTGCGGAGTTTGGGAAACACCAGCAACGAGGCTATCGAATAGGGCACGAAGGTGGCCAACTGGACTCCGAGCGGGGGTTTGTTGAACCCGTCGCCATTGCGTTTGATGCCGGCTTGCAGCCCGCGTTGGAAAATGCCGTCGATGAACGGACCCTTCTCCGCGATTCCCTGGGTCATCTTCTTCATGAAATTACCGCTGATCGAGGGAACGGTCATAAGGAATACCGGATTCACTTCGCCCAGATTCTTCGGAAAATTGCGGATGATGGCGGCGTTGCTCCCCCGCGCATCCACGAAGTGGAGGGTGATGCCCTTGAGCATCGAAGTGTATATACCGACCGTGTGTGCGAAGGAGTGGTCCACCGGCAACACGATCAGTGTCTCGAAGGTTTCTTCGGGAAGCTTGAACAATTCAACGGCATCGTGGCTGTTGGCCCAATAGTTCAGATGCGTCAACATGATGCCCTTGGGATTCCCGGTCGTACCCGAGGTGTAGCAGATATTGACCGTATCGTTCTCATCAATCTTCGCCACGACCGAGTCGACCATATCGGGAACCCGAATGAGGATGTCTTCACCGGACGCGGTCAGGACATCCCAGGTGACATAGTCGACACCCTCTTTCCATCCGTTCTCCTCGATTTGCCGTTGCAAACGGTCATCGGGCGAATCGAGATAGTACAGTACCGGCTTGTTCTCCATGGTGGCGATAGCCTTGCAGACATTGTCCAGCGTATTGGAACTGGCCACGATTCCCTTGGCTTCGCTATGGGTAAGACGGAACGCAATCTCCTCCGGATTCAACTTGATGGAGAGTGGGACCGAAATGCAACGGGCCTTGATAACACCCAGCTCGGCGATAATCCATTCCGGACGACCTTCAGCCAGAACCCCGAAGGTAGACTCGGGCTCTATCCCCTTTGCAATGCAATATGCCGCAATCTTGTCCGAGTCGTTGTCGACCTGGCAATACGAATAGGGGGTCCACCCGGCATCGGTCTTCTTGGTCGCATAAGCGCGCGACGGAAACCGTTGGGCCGCCTCGTGTAGCATCCGTATGATTGTTCTCATCGTCTCACTCCTTGTGATACAGGACAACACACGCCTTGGGTGGCGTGTGTCCTCTCGGTGAGAATTTTAACACAAAAAAGGGCATTGTCAAAATAAAAGGTATCAAATTCCAGAGCAAACCAAGTTTTAATTAGCCTCTGTTTTCCAAACTGCCCCCAATGGGTAAAGTATCGCACCTTACATTTTCTATAATGCAGCCTTCGGGGGATTGTCCAAGTCTATGCTTACGGCAAAGTCGAAGAGATTGCCGTTGTAGAGCGCATAGTTGATCGCGACCGGTGTCTCGTCCTTCAGGCATGCGGTATTCTTCATCCACAAATGGGCAGTCCCATTGCGTGCTCCGAGGAGATTGCACTGCTCGTCATCGGGAATCACCGCCGACACCGAACGGTGCAACGTCACGATCTTGACCCCGGTGCACAACTCGTACACATCCAGGAAGGACCGTCTGACCAACATGTCCCTGTCTATGATATTGGAGATACTCTCCGGCATGAAGATGCTCATGACGGCGTACGGGTGGTCGTCGACCAGGCGCAACAGCCGTATCCTGACTATTCCTTCCCCGCTCTCCAGGTTCCGCTTGAACAACGGCAGCATGGTCTTCGCCAATTCGGTCTTGGGACCGTAGGTCGCATCCTCGAGTATACGGTTGAAAATCCGTGTATCGTATTCGACACCGTCTTGGCTTACCAACCCGTTGCGGTACTCCGAATACTGTTTGGTCTTGCAGACAAAGGATCCCTTTCCACGGGCACGACGGATCAATCCCATCTGTACCAAGTCGTCGAGTGCCCTCCGCACGGTGATCCTGCTCACGTCATGCTTCTTGCATAGTTCAAGTTCGGTCGGAATCATCGCATCCTCGGGCCAATACCCGGACAAAATCTTGTTTTGGATATCCATAAAAACCGATTGGTACTTCAATTGCATCATTTTACCCCGTATGTATACATAAATGGTATATCAATAGTAATGCGGCCACCTTTTATTATCAAGCCCTGTTATAACGGAATCTGTCACCATGCTTGACCCTTCCCCATTTTTCATCTGGCACTATTTGGAAAAGAAATTGAATCGAGTACGACTCCATCGAAATCCTTTATGCGACACTCGTTCGCACTATAGACCATAAAGGTATGTGCCCGATCCTGTTTCGGCAACGAGACGGAACCAGGATTCATGAAATAGACTCCATCGCGCTCTTGCAGAAGATGGATATGGGTATGGCCGAACAGCAGGGTGTCTCCCGATGCCATGGGAGGCGGATTCCCGTCATGAAAGCGATGCCCATGGGAACAGTAGAACCGATGCCCATCCACCACAATCCAAGCCGATTCGGCCAACGGGAAGCGCAACACCATGGAATCGACCTCGGAATCGCAATTCCCACGAATAGCGATGATCCGTTCGGATTGGGCGTTGAGCAACTCGACCACTGCCTTCGGATCATACCCGTCGGGCAGCGGATTGCGTGGACCGTGGTACAACAGGTCTCCCAGAAGAATCAACTGCGAGGCCTGTTCGGCCTCGCATGCATCCAAAAGACGTCGGGTCCAGAGCGCGGACCCATGTATATCCGAAGCAATGACAATTGCCATCCACTACCCTCGCATGTGTTTGTACAACTCTTCCATGTGCCGTCCGATATGGTGGAACAGCAGGTCGGAATACTGCTTTTCATGAAGTTTCCACAACCGGTAGAGGCGATCCTTGTACACATACTCGCCCTTCGCATCCTTTGTGGAGAGGATCGGTCCGTAGGTGATGTGTATCAATTGCCTGGCATCGTTGTGCTCGAACAATTTCAACAGAGCCTTGTCGGACAGGGTATCCAGATCGGGAATCCTGGTAATATCGGTCGTCACGTGGTAGTACTTGGTGACCTCGTCGAACTTCGAGAGGGCAAACGCATGGATTTCCCTATAGAGTTTCGGATCGACCATGGCAACGACCTTCATGGCTTCGAGCCAGTTGGTTCCCGCAGTCTTCACATGGAACCGCCCCTTGGTCAACCGACCGAAGATCGGGAACACCATGAACTTGTCCGATCCGGAGTGGAGGCTGATCTTGTATCCGAAATAGCGGGAAATTGCAGCATGGTCGACCAACTCGGCTTCGAACTGCTTGATATCTCCGATATAGTCGACACCCTTCTGGAACTCACCGCAGAACCGGGGAGCGATTGTCGCGAACTTCACACCGCGAGCGGTCAATTCGTTGGCGACGAAGAAGTGTTCCAATGGAGAGGTCGGCGTGGTCGTCTCGTCGATCGAGATTTCGAAATCGGCATCGTAGGTTCCATCGGCAAAGAATGTGGTGTAGATGGAAGTGGCGAAATCGAGCACCTCTCCGTAGACCATGGACATCCGCTTGAACGACTGTTCATCGAAACTGACCGAAACGTTCTCACCAAGATCAAAGGTCTTGCCGATATACTTCTTCTCCAGCTCGACATTCGGAACATAGCGCTTGTTCAATTCCGCAACAGACATGGATTCGAACTCATTGTGCATATGTTCGCTGCAGTCCAGCGTGATCATGGTGAATCCGAGCTTGAGCGCCATGGCGACTTCTTCGGGCTTCTTCAAATGGTCGCCGTCTGCCCCAAAACCCTTGCGATAGCCGTCGCGGTACACGGCGAAGGTCGCAGCATCCAAGACATCCTCATAGGTACGCTGGGTCAGGTTCAATTCGCGGATCGACTGCTGGGCAAGGATGGGATACGCATCGTATTCCTGGAACACCCTGATATGGCCCGGAGCCGCGATACCGAGGCGGTCGCCCACCCCAACTGTCCGGTCCTTCTGCAAGACCCGCACGGGAGCAGTGAACGGAAACAACTTACGCAGCACGTTCGCATTCGCGTGTGTCGTGGGAGCCGCGACACATTCGACGCCGTCGACATCGAATTCAACCCCGTTGAAATCCCAATCCTTACCGACTGCGACAATAAGTGTCTCGCCGGCATCCTCCGCCATAAAAACAGTACCGCCATCGACAGTATTGATCGATAGCGGATATACCCCATATGCGACGGGGTCAACCTTTGCCCCAACCAGGGGTATGAAATTCTTGTAATTCTTCATGAAGCCTCCTTCCGAACCATTTCGGTATTTGGTACTCTAACCATACCATGTTTACGCGATAACGGCACCTCCAAAATGCCCTCTTGATGCCTCAAGTATGTAAAAATGTCTTGATTTCCCGCTCCAATTCACCAAAAACTCCTGAGAAACGGTCGAAGATCCCAGCCAAGGTTCCGGGATCTCCTGTCGCCGCCCGTTGCATTTCAGCGGCGATCGCCGAAACCGCTGCAGCTCCAATAGTCGCGCTGCTACCCTTCACCTTATGGGAGAGATCTTCCACTACTGTCCAATCCCGCCTATCCATGGCTTCACGTACCATCCGTACCGTGCCGGTATGCTCGGCAAGGAACGTTTCCAATACCTTGCGGTACAATGCTCCGTTTCCCCCTACCTGCCCAAGCCCTTTACCTGCATCCAGCACCGGCTGGACTTGCGAGTCCTTCCGTTTTCCCTGCGATCCATCTGCCTTGGGTACCGTCCCCTGCAATGCCTGCAAAATGGTCTCCACCAGTTGCTTCGGATCGTAGGGCTTCGGGACGATACGTGAGAATCCCGCCTGCCGGCACCGTTGGTCGATATCCCCGACAACATCGGCGGTTGTGGCAAAAATTGGAATCGATGTGTCCATACTCCTGATGATCCGGGTCGCCTCGAAACCGTCCATGACATCCATGTGCAGATCCATGAGGATCAGGTCGATCGCATTTCCCTCTGCCTCGAAAAGCTCGCATCCAGCCTTCCCGTTCTCGGCTATCGTGGGAACAAACCCCGCCTGGGCCAACACCTCCTTGGCGATCATCTGGTTCACCGGATTGTCTTCTACAACCAATATCCTGAAAGCCTGGCCTGCGTTGGCTTCAATCTGTCTCGGATTGGAAAGCGTCCTATCCACAACGCTCTCGCTGAACAGCTCGAGCATACTGTTGAACATGAGCGACGGTAAAACCGGCTTGGGGATGACCAGATCGGCACCCGAATTCCTGAAGTGCTGCCCGACTTCCCCGGTATCCTGTTCGACGAACACCACCGATTTCGGACGGGTGTCGGGAGGATACGACTCCTGCACATCCTTCAGCAGATCCTGTACCGTCCCGTCAACCGATGAATCTATCATGATCAACCGATAGCGGGGGATGCCCTTTTCCGAGTCATTGTGTAAAAGTGTCCGGGCCATGCGCGAGGATCCGATATAATCGCCAGGGGAACCGAACCGCCGGAGGGCAACCTCGATCGATTTCCGGGTCTCCTCCTCCTTTGCGATCACCAGGATGTTGAGTGCGGAAAAATCGACCGATGAGAGTTTGCGGGTATCCTCGAGAGCTCCCTCGATATCGAGATCGAATGGAAGTTCCACAGTGAAGACCGATCCCTTGCCCGTTTCGCTCTCGACGGTGATAGAACCACCCATCATCTCGACCAGACTCTTGACAATCGAAAGTCCCAAACCGGAACCGCCATATTTCCTTGCGGTGCTCGCATCGGCTTGGCTGAACGGCTTGAACAGGTTCTCGAGCACTTCAGGCGACATTCCGATACCGGTATCGCGTACCTCGAATTGGATTCGACAGGTATGACCGAACTGTTCCCGGCTGGTCACACGGAGACCCACCGTACCTGTCTCGGTGAATTTTATCGCGTTGTGCAACAGGTTCGTCACAATCTGTCCGAATCGATTCGCATCGCCCACCACATTGACGGGAAGCGCAGGGTCCCACTCGAACTGCAGGTTCAGCTTCTTCTGCTTCACCAGATACCCGTCGAGTGAAAGGACATGCTGGAGAACCTCGTCCAACTTGAAGGGAGCCCGTTCCAACGGAATGCTCCGCTCCTCGATTCGGGAATAGTCGATGATATCGTTTATGATCATCAACATGTTTTTCGATGCCTGCCCAATGGTGGATACATACCGTTTTTGCGTTGCATCCAATGCTGTTCCTTCGAGCAGGTAGGTCATTCCGTTGATTCCGTTCAGGGGGGTACGGATTTCATGTGACATGCGGGCCATGAAACGGCTCTTCTCGTGGTCGGCCGACTCGGCCTGGCTCTTGGCCTGCTCCATATCCCGCTGGGCTGCGGCCTTGGCAGCGACCTCCCGTCTCAGTCGGACAATCCAGAATCCCGAGACAATGAACACGACAAGCAGCAACGCCACCAACCCGATGCCCGCGGCGATGAAAGGTGTCGTGTCGATCCGTTGCTCGAATGAAATCCACCGGTTGTAGATGAGGGAAAATTCGGCTTCCGAGATCGAAGCCAACGCCTTATCGATGATAGCGATCAGTTCGGGCCAATCGTTGCGTACAGCGAAGTGGAGCTGGAGGACTCCTCCCGTATCGATGGGGATGAAACTCAGTTCGGTCATCCCGTTGGCCCGGGCGATATAGCTTGTGGTCGCCTCGTTGCCCACGAATGCGATTTCATCACCTTGGTTCACGGCACGCAACGCAGCTTCCACGGTATCGTATTCGCGGATGCCGATTGCCGGATATGTCTTGAGCAATCCCTGGTGGGAACTGTTGGCCTGTACAGCGACTTGTCGGCCCTCGAGATCGGTAAAGGAATCGATGCTCTGGTTGGTGTTCTTAACCACGATAACCCGTTGGAACGTGATATAGGGTTTCGAGAAGAGCAGGTACTGTTCCCGATCGGCAGTCTTTCCCACCGCGGCCAAGACATCGATCTCTCCTGTCGAGGCAAGGTTTGCCACCTCCTGCCAGGAAAGGTCCGTATCCACATCGAAGCGCAGACCGGTTCGCTGCGAGACGATCCGTACGACATCGGCAGATATGCCTTGGTATGTCCCGTCTGTTCCTATGAATTCGAATGGCACGAAAGCAGGGTCGATTCCCAAACGGATCGTGGGATTCGATTGGATGAACGATCGCTCCGATTCGGTCAGTGAAAAAGACTGCTCTGCACAAAGGGAGCCCATGGTGGATGCAATGAGTAGCGCTAGGAATATCCAACGTCGCATAGTCGTCACTCCATTGTGCAACAAGGGGGATGTCTGTTGTCCAAGTATAGGTGTTGGCATTCCGGATGTAAATGAAAGATTTCAACACTCCTGACGATCTGTCCACCCAAGTGGCCTGTGAGGTATGGAACCTCACGTTGCCTGCACTCGCTCGGGAGAGTGGAAACGGAAACCCACATTCATATTTTTCAAAAATGCGTACCGACCTATTGCCAAACCTTCCAATCGGATGTATGTTAGTTAGCGATAACTAGTTTATAGGAGACAAGCCATGCTTACCGATCGGCAACAGGAAATCATCAATGCGGCAATGGATATCATCGTCGGGCAGGGAACACAGAAACTGACCATACGGAATGTAGCCATGGCTATCGGGGTAACTGAACCGGCTGTGTATCGGCATTTCGAAAGCAAGCATGCCCTGATGGTGAGTCTGTTGGAGACCCTCCAGCAATCGATTCTTCCGGTTTTCCTCGAAGCGAAAGGGAATACCGGCACGCTCGACAGGCTGTTCACCGACCTTTTCCATTCGCTGTTCTCCCGTATCGAAGCGAATCCGGCTTTCGCCCTATTCGTATTCACCGAGGAAGCCTTCCATGCCGACGAGGAACTCCGGCCGCTGCTATCACGCATGCTCACGGACATGATCTCGTTGATGGAGGGACTCATGCAAAAAGCCCAGGCTGCCAACAAATGCCGGACAGACCTCTCGGCCCGGCACATTGCCATGACCCTGCTGGGAACGATCCGCCTCACGGTAACCCATTGGCATCTGCAAGGTGGAGAAACTCCACTGGAAACCCAGGCGGCCCCACTCGCGGCGAGCATGGCTACCCTCTTCTCCTCAGTATGACCGACACGTTCCCAGTGAGCATATATATCGTATGACCGAATCGTTAGTTATCGTTAACTAATACACAAGGAGCTTCTATGGATCTCATAGCAAGAATTGCAAAAGAACCGTTGCTGATCGTACTGTTCATTTTGGGTGTCAGCATATTGTTGATCTCCAGTATTGCCCAAAACGCAAGCTTGGAGACGGATCTGGACGAATACATGCCGGCAACCCACCCGGCCTTCGTCTTCAGCGACCAGGCAGAGGAGATGTTCAGCATCAAGGATTCGGTGCTCATAGCCATCGAACACCCCGATACGATTTTCAATGCCGGAACCCTGGAGAAGATCAAGACGATCACCGAGGACCTGCCCGGGCTATTCCCGGAAGTATATGCTGAAGGCATAACATCCCTGTATACCGCAGACAACATCACCGGTACGGATGGAGATCTGGAAGTCGAACCGTTCTACGAGGAGATCCCCCGGACGGCAGAGGAGTTGCTTGCATTGCAGCGTCGTGTGGAATCGAACGAAATGGTGTTCGGCCGCAATGTCAGCCTCGATTCGAAAGCTACTCTGATTCTCGCGGAAATCGATCCGGATGCCGATGCGGCCGACCTGCATGTGCGTCTTGAAGCCTACGCGGCTTCATTCGAAGGACCCGAGACACTCTACATCGCCGGCAGACCGATAGTGGAGGGGGCCATGGCCGAGCTCGGACCGGCCGACATGACCCGCATGGTTCCCATTGTCATGGTCGTCATGATCATCCTGCTGCTGCTATTGCTGCGCAGTATCCGCGACACGGTGATCAACCTGGTCATAGTCCTGTTCGGAACGATAGTCCCATTCGGAGCCATGGCGGTACTGGGAGTCCCCATCTATGCAGTAGATACCATGATACCCGTCATGCTCATAGCAATAGGTGTTGCGTACGGCATACATATGCACAACAGCATCCACCATAGTGTCCAGACAAATCCCGGGATCTCGAAACAGCAATTGGTCAAGGAGGTCCTTACCGCCATGATCCGTCCGGTGTCCATGGCCGCGATCACCACAGCGATCGGCTTCATGGCACTCATGACCAGCCAGGTGCTGCCGGTCCGATACTTCGGGTTGTTCGCATCGGTCGGCGTCATGACCGAAATGGTTTTGGCGCTCATACTCTTCCCCGCATCCATCTATCTGTTCGGTCCGCCGAAGATAGCTCCGAAGCGGTTGACGGACGGTGGCGGCAATAAATCGGGCAACGTCTCCAGAAAGGACGGGGCCTGGGGATCTGCCATGATGCGTCGTCCATTGCGGGTTGTCGCAATCGCCGCGATCGTCGTTGTCCTCGGTATCCTGGGAACGACCAATGTATGGATCGATACCAGCTTTCTCGCCAACTTCGAGAAGGGAAGCGATATCGTCATCACCGACAATTTCGTGAATACCAGGTTCGGGGGAACCTCCTCGCTCAACGTCGTGTTGTCCGCCGACGATCCAGACACCTTCAAGGATCCAGAGGTCCTCAAGGCCATGGATACCCTGCAGACCGATGTGGAGACCCATACCCTGGTGGGCACCAGTTTCTCGATCGCCGATTTCATCAAACGTATGAACAAGGTCATGTTCGACAATGATCCGGCCTACGATACCATTCCGGACAACCAGGACCTCGTCGCCCAATACCTGCTGCTGTACGAGTTCTCGGGGGATCCCGAAACACTTGCGAAAGTAGTCGATTACGATTACCAGAACGCCAATATCACCTTCCAATTGAAGAGCGATAGCTCGGCGGTCATGAGCGAAGTCATCGACATGGTTGCGGTCCATGAGGCGGCCATGACCGAACTTGGTGTCACGCTCCGATACGCCGGCAGCGGATACAAGGCATTCGTGTTCTCCGAACTGCTGCTCGAAGGCCAGATCATCAGCATCGCGCTCTCGTTCGTTATTGTCGCCCTGCTGCTTGCCCTGCTCTTCAAGAACCTGCTCATCGGCATTGTGGGTACGATTCCCATAGCAATCACAGCAGTGGTCAACTTCGGCGTCATGGGATTGCTCAATATTCCACTCAGTTCCGCCACCGCACTCATTTCGAGCATCGCGGTTGGAATCGGAGTCGACTATGCCATCCACCTGATCGAGCACTACCGCAACCGCAGGTTGGAGGATGTCTCGATCCACGACGCCGCATTCGAGACCCTTGCACATACCGGTCGGGCGATCATCTACAATGCGGTGGCTGTCATGGGAGGCTTTGCGGTCCTCATGTTCAGTGTATTCCCGCCAAACCGTCAAGTCGGCGGACTCATTGTGTTGAATATGGCGACAAGTGCCATTGGAACGCTTTCCATCCTGCTCGTCGCAATCGTGGCATTGGACAGGAAAGGCAAGTTCATACGAATAAAATCCACGTCAGGATTGAAGGAGAAATTATCATGAAACACAGTTTGAAAAAAATTATCGTCGGATTGGCTTGTTTGGGCGCCGTTGTCCTGGCCCCTGTGGGAGCTACCATGACCGGCAATGAAGTGATGCAACAGGTGTATACCAGACCGAACGGGAACAACATGTCGGCAAATCTGATCATGACATTGACCAACAACCGGGGATCGACCCGGGAGCGGAGCATCGTCCAATTCAGGCAGGATGACGGTGCCACAGAGAAGAAGCTCATGTTTTTCACCGCTCCTGCCGATGTCAGGGACACCAGCTTCCTGAACTTCAGCTATTCGGACGGCCGCAGCGACGACCAATGGATCTATCTGCCTGCCCTCAAGCGGGTGAAGCGGATCGCAAGCGACAATACGGGCGACTCGTTCATGGGATCCGATTTCACCTATGACGACATGGGGGAGCGACACCCTTCCGAGGATCGGCACACGGTCCTCCGCCAGGAGACTATCGACGGATGGGATGTCCTCGTGGTCGAGAGCATTCCTGTGGATCCGAAGGAAACCTACACCCGGACTGTTTCTTGGATAGTCGATGGTGAGTGGATCGGACTGAAAAAGGAGTTCTACACCGCCGATGGAAAACTCGGAAAAACGTTGGGAATCGATGCTTTTGAGAAAATCGACGATATTTGGGTTATCACCGATATGACCATGGCCAATGTGCAGAAGAATACATCGACCCGCATCCAGATGAAGGACGTTTCCTTCAACAACGAGCTGGCCGACAGCTTCTTCTCAGAACGGCAAATGCGCATTGGACCCCGGACCTGATACGACCTGTAGGAGGAAACAAGATTATGGGAAGATACAATACTAGAGACAATAGTTTGAAGACCGCTCTGCTTGTCGGCGCGCTTGTGCTGCTTGCAATGGCCACCCTTGGAGCGAAGGACGTCGATCTTCGCGGTATGGTGCGCAGCTACAACGCCATGACGCTAGCCGATGCCGATTTGGCGATCAATGAACAGACCATCGACCTGAAATTGGAAGGATGGGGTGACATGACCCGACTGGTCGTGAATCCCTACGCCTATGTCGGCCTGGATTCCGAACCGGAGATTGGCATCAGGGAAGCGTATGTGGATTTGTTCTTCGAATCCATGGATGTGCGTATCGGTAAGCAGGCGATAGTCTGGGGACAGGCAGAGGGTGCGTTCATCACCGATATCGTGAGTCCCAGGGATATGCGTTCGTTCATCCTTGCCGATTTCACCGAGATCCGCATGGGAATCCCTGCATTGAAAGCGGACTACTACCTGGGCGACTACACGTTCGAAGGAATCTGGATACCCCGGTTTGTTCCCAGCAGCCTCCCCGCCTCGGACGGCCTCTGGGCACAAGAGATGACATTGCCCAACGGCACCCCTATAGCTCCGAGCATAACCGAAGTCGGCACCACTTTCGAGGACAGCGAGGTATTCGGCAAGATCAGCCGTTTCGGATCGAGTCTCAGCTGGGAAGTCATGGGCGGATACGCGTGGACCGATGAACCGCATGTCACCAATATCGATGGCCCGACGGCTACGGCAACACAAGAGTATGGCCGCTTCGCGGTCGTCGGTGGCAGTTTCAGCATGCCACTCGGTCCGACGGTTGTCCGTGGGGAAGCCGCCTTGTACCTCGACAAGCCGTTCTCGTCGGTCACTCCTGCCATGCCGAGTCCAACAGTCGAGGTGGAAAAGCATCACCAGGTCCAGTCCCTGCTCGGTGTCGATTGGAACCTGTGGGGAGTGTCCATGTCGGGCCAGTATATCCTCTCCTATGTGCATGACCACAATGCGACACTCATGGAGCTTGGCCGTCCGGTCGAAGAATTCAAGCACACCTTCACGTTTCGGATGCAGGACACCTATATCTCGGACCGGTTGACCGCAAAGATCTTCGTGTACCTCGAGCCCGAACCGTTGAATGCCTTGGTCCGCCCGTCGCTCAGCTGGAGCATCGAGGACGGCGTATCGATAGAAGGAGGAGTGGAACTGTTTGTCGGCGACGAGGACGGGACCTTCGGAACATATTCCGACAACTCCCTCGCCTATGTGTCGCTTCGCTGGTACTTCTGATCTAGTTGATGTGATTTCCGTAAACCACGGACTGCTTCTTGCGAGGAGCAGTCCGTTTGTCGATCCGGGTGAAAAAAGGTGGTGCAGATAGGTTGCAAACACCAAGCTTTGCGATATAGTGTTTGTCATGACAATCACCCAGTTCAACCGCATAGTCGAAATCCGCACCAAGATAATCAGCATGGGCACCTTTCTCAGTGCCAGCCTCTTCGCCGCTGTCGCCACAGGAACCTGGTCATGGCCACGGTTTGTGGTCATGGCATTCGCTGTACTCCTGGTCGACATGGGAACAACCGGATTCAACAGCTATTTCGACTTCACCAGCGGAACCGACAAGGCCGAATACAACCATGAGCGTGACAAGGTTTTAGTCCACGAAGGTGTGGATCCGAAGATCGCGCTCGCCATATCCCTCGGTCTGTTCGCAATGGCCGGCATCCTGGGACTGGTCCTGGCCTGGTGGACAAGTTGGTGGCTGTTGGTCGCCGGTGGCATCTGTATGGCGGTGGGATTCGTCTATACCGGAGGCCCCTTGCCGATTTCCCGGACTCCCTTCGGAGAACTGTTCGCCGGAGGTTTCCTGGGAACCGTGCTGTTCACGATAAGCTATTATGTCCAGGCACTCTCCATCAAACTCGATACGATCATCGTCTCCCTACCGCTTATGCTCCTCATCGCTTTGATACTCACGGTGAACAACACGTGCGACCGGGTTGCCGACAAGATCGCGGGACGAAAGACACTTTCGATCCTTCTTCCCGAACGGGCGGTTTTGGTACTCATGCAACTGCTGGTGGTCGGAGCCTTCGGCCTGACCATAGTCTATGCATCGCTCGGGTTGATTCCCTGGATTACCATACCCCTTGCCGTCGTGGCCTTCATACCGGCTTGGACGTCCTACAAGACCATGGAGAAACGTGGGTTCAGACTCGAGACCAAGGGTCCGAGCATGGGAAATGTCTCGCAGATATTCCTGTTCTATTGTATGGCCTTCGTGGCGGGCATGGTCGGTGGACTATTGTTCAAGTGAGAGATATCGACATCCCGGGGCAAACCGTCACGGTTGGGGATGCTGGGGACAACGGCACACATACCAACAAGAGCGCTTGCCGACCCGGATGGCTTCTATGGAGGGAAAGACCTCTTCCATCTCCGCTTTCGGCCGTTTGATGAATCCGAAGTAATCGCCCTTTTCCAACCATTCGATGAACGTGGTCAACACCGCCCGCTCCTCGTTGTAGTCGTGCACGATCACCGCACGGGATGCAACACGCATGAGCTCGGCGTACAACCGCTTGCGTTTGGCACTGTCCATGCCATGCGCGACATACGATGTGAACACCACATCGAAAGTATCGCCGGCGAACGGCAGTCCCTCCAAGGCATCACCTTGCAGGAATTCGACATTCGGCGACACCGACTTGCGCTTGGCGACCGCCAGCATCTTCTCGGCCGGATCCACACCGGTGACAGCAAACCCCCGTTCGGCCAGTACGGCGCAGAGGGCTCCGGTACCACAGCCGACATCGCAAATGGTCCGAATCGAGGAAAGTCCGACAGCCTCGGCGTGCTGGTCCAAGATCGAAGAGAACCGTTTCATCTGGTAGCGGTGGAACCATCCGTACACACCCGCGATCGAATTGAACAGATCGTTGCCCATGCACATCCTCCTCCCACCGATTGCCAAACGAAGCGAGAGGAAAGGGACCATGGAATGGTCCACTTTCCCGAGCGAGTGCAGGCAACGTAAGGATCCATACCTCGCCCCTTGGGGCGAAAAAGGAGGCGAAGCCTCCTGGGTCCAGCGTTTGCCCTGGGGGTATTGATACCTTTCATTCTATCACATTCCGGTCAGTTCCCGGGCCTTTTCGCGCACAGCCTGTCGCACACCCGCAACGCCCTCGTTCGCGTGCACTCCAATCAGGTCGACAAATACGGAACCGGCGACGACCGCATACACATACGGCGCCAACAGGCCAACCTGGGAAGCATTGCGGATACCAAAGCCACCGAACAACCTGCTCGAACCGCGTATCGAGTCGAGGAACAGCAACGTCCGGTTGTCGATTTCCGTCTCGGTCCCGGTAATGCCCGCCCGCAAGGAAGCATACACATACGGATACCCGTGGTTGCCCAGCAAGGTGATCCGCTGCTGCGACATGGAGGGTGCCGCAACAGGAACCGCGTCGATTCCCACCTGTGTGCACGCTTGGCGCAGCCCCTCGTCATGGTCGAAGGGAAGATCGGGTATGATCAGCCCGGCTATGCCGATTTGGGCCGCATCCTCGGCAAACCGGGCAATACCGCGACGATAGGCAAGATTTCCGTAGGTCATGGCATAGACCGGAATCTGGGGAAACATCTGGCGCAGATAGGCGATGAAGGCGAACCCCTCCGAAACCGTATAGCCACGCGAAAGCACCTGGGCGCAGGCACTTTGGATAGCCGGTCCATCGGCACTCGGATCACTGAAGGGAAGCTGGACCTCGAAATAGGAGACACCCCCCTGCGCCAAACCCTGTGCCGCCGCCTTGGCAAGCTCGTCGGTAGGATACCCGGCGACCAGATGGGCCATGAGACTGATCGGGATACTCATTCGATACCTCCAATGCGGGCAAGTTCCGATACCAGGAATTCCTTCCATTCCTCCAACCGCAGCAGCGGCGAGGTGATGAACAGGTCCTTCTCACCCCGGCCGGACATGTTGATGACTATGGGTTCGTCGCTTTCCTGTTGCCGTGCCAAGCGGATGGCAGCCGCACCGGCGTGGGCGCTTTCCAATGCGAACATGACCCCCTCGGTGCGTGCGAAGAACTTGACCGCCTCCAGGGCCTCGGCATCGGTGGCGCTGGTGAAAGCGACCCGACCACGTTCGCCGAGAGCGGCCAGTTGTGGCCCGATTCCGGGGTAATCCAACCCGGCACTCACCGAATGTGTCGGTGCCACCTGACCGTCCGCATCGACCAAAAAGCGGCTCTTATACCCATGGATGATACCGTCCTCGGCACCACTTCCACTCATACGCACCGCATGGTCTCCGATCGCAGGACCGCGTCCGCCCGCCTCGACCCCGATTAGACGTACCGATGGATCGTCGAGGAACGTGGAGAAGAATCCCATGGCGTTCGAACCGCCCCCGACACAGGCGACCAATGTACCGCCTCCTATGCCCCGATCCGCCATTTGCCGCTTCGTCTCATCCCCTATGACCGATTGGAACGTCCGGACGATATCGGGAAACGGAGAAGGCCCCAACGCGCTGCCGATAAGGTAATGGGTAGTCTCGAAATGTGTCGCCCAGTCCCGCATGGCCTCGTTGATCGCGTCCTTCAGCGTCTTCGCCCCGGAGTGGACAGGAACGACCGTAGCTCCATAGAGTTCCATGCCGGCGACATTCGGTTGTTGCCGACGGACATCGGTATCGCCCATGTAGACCACACATTCCAAACCCAACCGCGCACACGCCGCAGCCGTGGCGATCCCATGTTGTCCGGCTCCCGTCTCGGCGATGATGCGTGTCTTGCCCATGCGTTTGGCCAACATCGCCTGTCCGATGGCATTGTTTATCTTGTGCGCACCGGTATGGGCCATCCCCTCCAACTTGATGTAGATGGGAGGTCCCCCCAGTTCACGCGAAGCATTCCCCGCATACAAGAGTGGGGTCGGTCGACCGACGAAATTGCGTTGCTGCTCCTCCAATTCGGCAAGAAATGCCGGGTCGGCGAGAGCTTCGGTGAATGCCTGCTCCAGTTCGACCAGGGGTTGTTGCAGGATCTCGGCCACGTACCGTCCACCAAACCTGTCGAAATACCCAAGGGTACTCATCGGTCGACCTCCTCGAAAAACGTTCGCAATCTCTGCGGGTCCTTGATTCCGGGTGATGCCTCGAGCCTGCTCGAAGCGTCTACCAGCTCGGGGTGAAAACGCCTGATCGCATCACCGATAGTCTCCGGACCGAGTCCTCCAGCGAGCCACAACGGCCGATCGGCCGTGCGTTGTCCGAGCACCGCGCCGTCGATACGCCGACCGGTTCCACCCGACTGGGCACCTGATCTGGCATCGCACAGGACCCTCGGTTCGCCGGCAAGATACAGATCGTGCTCCAATGTGAAATCGGCTTCGGCTGCTATCCCGATCGCCGCATAGCGACCTACTCCCCCGTCTTCGAAGTATTCGTCCAACATGGCAAGGGTACGCAAAGGTTGCTCTCCATGGTATTGGATCGCATCCAACAAGCCCCGCTTCGCAAGGAGCAGGGCCTGCTGGCCCAATGCATCCTCGATAGAGGTCACCACTCCTATGAACAGTGGCCTCCTGGCATCAACCGGTGCCTCCAATGAGGCGTGTAGGCGTTCCACAAGGGTGCAATCGGCTGCCCGTACACTTTTTGCGAATACGAATCCCAAGGCATCGGAGCCGAGGTGTGTCGCCAGTTCGGCATCTGCGACGGTGGTGATGCCACAAATCTTCACCAACGGTCGGTTGCGCGTCGTCGCACGTTCTCCGATCTCGCGCCAGAAGTGTCCGCTCCTATTGGTTTCGGCCCGGGTGAAGGCCTCGACAAATCCCGCTGCTTGGGAGGGATCCCGTGCGGCGGCTTCCCCGAGCAACAATCCCTCGTAGCCCAGGGTGCGTGCATAGCGGCACTGTCCGGCAGTTGTCGCTCCCGACTCGAATACCGCCTTGCAGGGCAACCGCCCACGCAAGGTCGCGGGAACCAACGGATCGATCAGGAACGTACGCAAGTCCCTGCTGTTAACACCGGCGACAACAGGCCCATCGGTGGCGACTGCGAGCAACTTGGCCACATCGGCTATCTCGCGCACCTCCACAAACGGTACCATGTTCTTGTCCCGGCACAAGGAAGCAAGCTGGCGCAATTGCCGGCTCTCCAGCATGCGTGCGATCAGAAGAACCGCATCGGCTCCCGCCCGATACGAGACATCGATCTCATCGGCGAACTGGATGAAATCCTTGCGCAGCAGTGCGACCGGAATATCGGAGCGGCCTACTGCCACCAGATCGTCGAGCGAACCCTTGAAGAAGTGTCGCTCGGTAAGTATGGAAATCTGTTTCGCGCCGGCTTGCGCATAGGCCTTCGCCAAGGCGACCGGATCAAGGTCCATGGCGATCGCCCCCTTGGATGGGGATGCCCGCTTTATCTCAAGGACAACTCCCGGTTCGGCAAGGAAGGGATAGGAGGGACGCTCGCGTGTCTTCGGAATAGTGGCCCCGAAAGTCGGTCCCAAAGCCCGATAATCCTCCCTCCGCCGTTGGATGATCCCGTCGAGGATATCAGGCATGGGTGGCCTCCCGGACTTCGTCGATCTTTCGGGCGACCGACCCGTCGGCCAAGGCTGTCCGGGCGAGTGCCACTCCCTCCCCGATACTGTTGGTGGATCCGAAGATATATAGGGCGGCCGCGGCATTCAGTACGACTGCGGCCACCAGGGCCGGCCGTCCCGATCCGTCCAGCATATCCTGAGCCAGACGGACATTCTCGTCCGCAGAACCACCCGACAGGGAATCACCTTCGGCAAGGAACATGCCGAAATCCTTCGGGTCGATGGTATACGAATCAAGCTTTCCAGCGGCATCGATCTCGACCACATCGGTCGGCGCGGTCGGAGAAATCTCGTCGTAGCCATCGTGACTGCATACCACCATGACCCGCTGAGCCCCCAACAGGTGGGCAGCCTTGGCAACGGGAACCAGCAAGGATTTGTCGTACACGCCCAACACCTGGTGGGTTGCCCCAGCCGGATTGGACAACGGACCGACCAGGTTCATGATCGTCTTCATGCCCAACACACGCCGCACCGGAGCCGCAAACCTCATGGCACTGTGGTACACGGGTGCATAGAGGAACCCGAATCCGGTTCGACGGATGATCTCGGCCGTCCGTGCTGCCGGCAGATCGATCTTGAAGCCGAGCGCTTCATAGAAATCGGCGGACCCGGAGATGCTCGAGACGGCGCGGTTGCCATGCTTGGCCATGGGTACGCCGCACGCGGCGGCGACCAACGCGGCCATGGAGCTGATATTGAAGCTCCCTTTCCCATCGCCCCCGGTACCGACGATATCGGTAAGCTCACCGGTAATGGGAACCGGAACCTTCTTCCGTCCCAAGACCGCAGCACACCCGGCGATTTCCTCGGCCGAGGGGCCTTTTGCCGAAAGCGCGGTGAGCATGGCCGAAGTCTGGCGTTCGTCCAGCACCCCTTCGGTCAGATCCTCCATGAACAACTCGGCGACCTGGCGCGACATGCTGGTCCCGCCGGTGATTTCGGCAAGCACCTGCTTGAACGGAAAACTCTCGCGCCGGTACGAAAGGAATGCCTTGAAGATCGCATCACCCTGGACCGAAGCGATCGATTCCGGATGGAACTGCACTCCCTCCACCATGAGTGTCTTGTGGCGGATGCCCATGATATCGCCATCGGAAGCGCGAGCGGTGACTTCCAGTTGCTCGGGCAGGGTCGTTTCGTCCACCACCAGACTATGGTAGCGGGTGAATACAGCTTTCGTGCCGATCGTACGGAACAGGCCCTTTCCATCGAGAAGCATCTCCTCGGCAATGCCGTGCTTGATGTACCGTGCTCCGACAATATCCGCTCCGAAAGCATATCCGATAGCCTGCATTCCGAGACAGACCCCGAGAATCGGTATCTTGCCTGCAAATTCGGTTATCGCTTGTACGCTCAGTCCAGCGTGTTCGGGCCTACCGGGTCCGGGGGAGACCACCAGGTGGCTAAGGGGCAGCTGCTTGAGTCCCTCGATGTCGATGGCATCATTGCGGATGACCGTGACCGGCTCGGAAGACAATCGGGACAACGATTGGAATATGTTGTAGGTGAACGAATCGTAGTTGTCGATTATGACGATCATAGCTGACCTCCTTCGAGGACCTGGCGCAAGGCTCCGAGCTTCTCGTCGGTCTCGATCCATTCCCGCTCGGGATCCGACGCATGGACTATGCCGGCACCTGCCTGGAGTGTCCACGTATCTTCCTGCCTCAATGCGCACCGGATCGAAATACAGAAGTCCAGGTCCCCGTCGGGCTCCACATACCCGAGTGCACCACCGTAGAAGCTGCGCTCCTCCGCTTCCAGTGCCGACAGCCGTTGGATCGCCTCTATCTTCGGAGCACCGCTGACCGTTCCGGCCGGGAAAGCCGAACGCAACACGTCGATGGGCCGGTGCTCCACGGGGTCTATCTGTCCCACCACGTCGCTTACTATATGCATGACATGGCTGAAATGCTCCACGTCCATATTCCGGGTCACCCGGACCGATCCGGGAGTGGCTACCCTTCCCAGATCGTTGCGGGCAAGGTCGACCAGCATCAGATGCTCGGCCCGCTCCTTCGGGTCGTTGAGCAACTCCTGGCGCAACAGCTCGTCCTCGGCAGCATCCTTGCCGCGTCGGCGGGTACCTGCGATCGGGCGGATCGAGGCAATGCCATCGCGGACCCTGACGATGCTTTCGGGAGAAGCACCCACCAGCTGGAAGTCGCTGAAGTCTATGAGGAAGAGGTATGGCGAAGGATTCTTGGAGCGCAACCGCCGGTACATGGCCATGGCCGACTCCTGGGAGCGCAGCACCAACCTGCGGGAGAGCACTGCCTGCAACAGGTCTCCGGCCACGATACGATCCTTGATCTCACGGACACCCCGGACGAACCGGTCGTGCGATTCGACCAGATCGGTCACCACCTGGGCCGGTTGCGGGGGTTGGGGAGCGGCGAGATAGGAGAAGTCGAGATCCTCCAGCCGTTTCAGCACCTGCCCGACAGCCAGTTCCAGATCCGTCTCATGCTCGTCGTAATTCAAACCGAACAGATGCAGGGTATCGGTGAAATGGTCGAATACCGCATATACGTGGCCGACGATGAACTGTGCCTCCGGTATGCCGATCGGGTCGGGTTGGGGTGCCATGGTTATGGTGTCGCACCGCTGGCAATACCGGTATCCCAGGTAACCGATTCCGGCACCCGGTAGGGGAATACCCTCGACAGGCAACACATTCTGCGCAGCTATGCGTGCGACCGTCTCGAGGATATCGGTCTCCAGGCACCGCACCGTCTCGCCATCGATACGCATGGTCACCCTATCGCTTTCCTGGACGATCCTGAAGGCTTCTTGGAGCAGCAACAGGGAATACCGGTCCTTTCCGTGCGTGAACGATGCCGATTCCAGAATCGCTTTCGCTCCCAGCTTGTTGGCCAGGGAGAATGGTGTGTACCGCTCGCCTGGAAGACTCTTCATGATCATATCCGTCCGCTTTGCCGACATTGTCCCACCTCCGGTCGTCGCATCCGCCGATGTTTCTATTTATAGTAACATCCACCATATCGACGTTTGTTGTTTCTGTCAATAGTAACACCTGCCGAATTGACCTTTTCCCATTCTCCCGCTATCATGCGCTACAGGCGATGGGGTTCGCCTCTACCTGACAAGGTCGCAACCGTGGACACTGTCCACTGATAACTCCTACCCATCACATATCCCATTCGGAATCCTGCAGCGGCGGACTTGGTCGGGTATATACAGGGAAGGAGCTTGCACATGGCGATAAATCTTGCTGAAATCATCATCCTCTGCCTATTGGTCGACTGGATATTCAGACGTTTCCGTATTCCCGGACTCATAGGCATGCTGGGTATCGGTATCCTGTTGGGCCCTTCCGGACTTGGTGTCATGAATACGGACATGTTGCAAGTCGGTACCGACCTGCGCATGATCGCCCTGATCGTCATACTCCTGCGGGCAGGCTTCGAATTGTCCCGGGAGAGCCTGAACAAGGTGGGCAAGCAGGCCCTCCTGCTCGCGTTCCTGCCAGCTACGTTCGAAGCACTGGCGATCACACTGTTCGGCCCGCTCATGCTGGGTCTCACCACCATGGAATCGGCGATCCTCGGGTGTATCCTCGGTGCGGTGTCCCCGGCTGTGGTGGTTCCCATGATGGTCCGGTTCATGCACGAGAAGCGTGGGACCGACAAGGGAATCCCCACCTTGATCCTTGCGGCCGCCAGTATAGACGATGTGGTGGTGATCGTAGCCTACAGCATGCTGATCGGTATCTACTCCGGCACGAGTGTCCATGTCGGTTGGAAACTGGCAAGTATTCCATTGGCGATTGTTACGGGTATTGTCGTAGGGCTGGCCGCAGGACTGTTGCTCTACCGGATTTTCGACAAGTTCAACCCGCGCGCGACGAAACGGGCGTTGGCCGTGATTGGCGTCGCCATCGTGCTTGTGCACCTCGGCGATTTTTTGGAGACGAAGGAGATTCCGTTCGCAGCGTTGTTGGCCGTCATGGCCATCGGGTTCATCATATTGGAGAAACGGGAACGGATGGCCCACGAACTGTCCATGAAATTGGGCAAGATATGGGTTTTCGCGGAGATCATCCTGTTCGCCATGGTCGGTGCCCAAGTGAACTTGCGCGCGGCCGCCGCGGCAGGCTTTCTCGGAGCGGCGCTTATCCTCATCGGACTGGTCTTCCGGTCCATGGGGACCGTACTGTGCACCTTGGGTTCTCCCTTCTCGTGGAAAGAACGCCTGTTCATCGTGATTTCCTATCTGCCCAAGGCCACCGTCCAGGCCGCCATCGGTTCGGCACCCCTGGCGGTCATGAGCTCACGGGGCATGCCCACATCCCCCGGTGAGACGATACTCGCTGTCGCGGTCATGAGCATCATCCTGACAGCCCCGAGTGGAGCCTTGGCCATCGAATGGGCAGGCAAACGCCTACTCACACAAAAGCCGGCCCCGTGAGCCGGCTTGTTGCCACCATGCAGTGATTGTGGTCAAATATCTTTCTGGACGACCCAACAGGCCGCCGAGTGTCCGGGGGACACTTCCTTCAACGGCGGATAGGCCTGACGGCACTTGTCCACGGCGTACGGGCAACGCGGATGGAAGTGGCATCCTTGCGGCGGGTTGATCGGTGACGGGACATCCCCCATGACAATCCGCTTCTTCAATTCCCGACCTTTCGGACTGGTTGCGGGGAATGCTTCAAAGAGCGCCTGGGTGTAGGGATGCACGTGGTTTCCCACCAACTCGTGCTTGTCGGCGATTTCAACAATCCTTCCCAAGTACATGACCAGGATCCGGGTCGCTATGAACTCGACGACCGCGAGGTCGTGTGCGATGAACAGGTACGTGAACCCGTACTTCTCCTGCAAGTCCAACAGCAGGTTCAGTATCTGGGCCTGCACGGAGACATCCAGGGCTGAAACGGCCTCGTCGCAGACGATGAACTCGGGATTCAGCGCGAGGGCCCGGGCGATACCGATCCTCTGGCGTTGCCCGCCGGAGAACTGGTGCGGATAGCGGGTGCGGAACTTGGGATTCAACCCGACTTCCTCCATGAGTTGCGCCACCCGTTCGAGTCGTTCCTCCGGGGTTCCGATCTTGTGGATATCCAACGGCTGGCCGATGATCTTGGAGACTTTTTTCCGCGGATTGAGCGAGGAATAGGGGTCCTGGAAAATCATCTGCATCTTGAGGGTCATGTCCTTCATGGCCGAGGGGTCCTTGGCAAAGAGATCCTTGCCCCGGTACAGCACCTGGCCGTCGGTCTTGTCGTGCAACCGCATGATTGTTTTTCCCAGCGTCGATTTTCCACATCCCGATTCGCCGACAACACCCAGGATCTCACCTTCGTACACATCCAAGGAGACACCGTCGACTGCTTTCAGCAACGACTTCTCCTCGCTCACACCCTCGGTCTTTATCGTAAAGTACTTTTTCAAGTCCCTGACTTCAATAATCGTAGAAGCTCCCACCGGCATCAACCCTCCTTCACCATGTGGTAATTATGGCACCACACCGAATGCGATTCACTCAACACAGTCTCGGCCGGAAATTCCTGTCCACACTTTTGGGAAGCATAGGCACAGCGGTTCTCGAACGGACAACCCGCGCCGATGGTCCGCATGTCCGGAACCGTTCCGGTGATCGCCTCCAACCGTCTGGCGTTCTTGTATTTGGTATTTGAAGGCAACGAGTTGAGCAGTCCGAGCGTATAGGGATGCCGGGGTGTCTCGAAGATGGAGAACACATCGGCCTCCTCTACTTTTCGCCCCGCATACATGACGACCACGCGGTCAGCCATTTCGGCGACAACACCCATATCGTGGGTGATCAGCAGAATCGACATCTCGATCTTGTGCTTGAGGTCGTTCAACAGATCGAGGATCTGTGCCTGGATCGTCACATCCAATGCGGTGGTCGGCTCGTCCGCGATCATCAGCCCCGGTTCGGGTGATGCCAAGGCCATGGCGATCATCGCCCGCTGGCGCATGCCGCCCGAGAGCTGGTGGGGATAGCTGTTCACACGCCGTTCTGGAGCAGGTATCTTGACCAGTTTGAACAGGTCGATGGTCCGTTCCATGGCTTCCTGCTTGGTCATGTGCTGATGGGTCATGAACACATCGGCGATCTGGGTCCCGACGGTGAACACCGGGTTCAACGCGGTCATGGGCTCCTGGAAAATCATGGAGATCTGCGTTCCCCGGAGTTTCTCGATCTCATGCCGTTTCAAGGTGAGCAGGTCCGTACCCCTGAACATGATCTTCCCGTGGTCGACCTTGCCGGGAGGCATGGGATTCAGTTGGTTTATGGCGTGGGCCGTGACCGACTTTCCGCATCCCGATTCGCCGACCAGTGTCAACGTCTCGCCCTTGCGGATATCCAAGGAGATATCCCGAACGGCATTCACCACGCCACGCTGGGTGTCGAATGAAAAGCTGAGGTTCTGGATGGACAACAATATTTCTTTCTTTTCTGCCATGACGAATGTTTTCCTTCTAATTGCGCATCTTCGGATCGAGAATGTCCCTGAGCCCGTCGCCGAACAGGTTGAAGCCCAACACTGCCAGCAGGATCGCCAGACCGGGCAAGGTCACGATCCACCAGGCGTTGGTGATGAACTGTTTCGAACTGGCTATCATGAGCCCCCACTCCGGTGTCGGCGGTTGTGCCCCGAGTCCGAGGAACGACAACCCGGCCGAGTTGAGGATCGCCTCACCGACACCCAAGGTCGCCTGGACGATTGTCGGGGAGAGGCAGTTGGGAAGGATGGTGAGGAACATCAGTTCGAAATTCCCCGCACCCAAAGCCTTTTCCGCCAGCACATAGTCGCTTTCCTTCTCGGCGAGCACCGAGGCCCGTACGACACGCGCATACCGCGGAACCTGCGAGATACCGATGGCAACCATGGCATTGGTCAGCGAGGGGCCGAGCAACGACACGATGACGATCGTGAGCAGGATATACGGGAAAGCCAGCATGATATCGATCAGCCGCATGACGATCTTGTCGAACGTTCCCCCGTAATAGGCCGAGGTCACCCCGATGATGATACCGAAGAACAGCGAGATTCCCACCGATACGACACCGATGGTCATGGAGATGCGGGCCCCGTAGATGAGCCTCGAGAGCATGTCCCGTCCCAAATCGTCGGTTCCGAAGATGTATCCGTTGGTGAACATGGGTGTCAGGCGTTCGGATATCTGCTGTGCCAACGGATCCCGCGGGGAGACCAGCGGCGCGAATATCGCCATGAGGACAAACATGGTGATGATACCCAAGCCTGTCATGGCGCCTTTGTTCTTTTTCAGATGATACCAAGTCTCCTGCAGTGGTGTAGGTTCCTTTATTCTTGGTATGTCCATAGTTTCAGATGATTTCATGAATGACCCCCGCCAGCTATTGCAACCGAATTTTAGGATTCACCACGGAATAGAGGATATCCACGGCAAGATTGATCAGTACGAAGAATGTCGATATGAAGATGATTCCACCCTGCACCGCAGGGTAATCGCGTGCTCCGATGGATATGTAGATCCACCTGCCGATTCCCGGCCAGGAAAACACCGTCTCGGTCAATATCGCTCCGGAGAGCAACAGGCCGAACTGGAGACCGATGACCGTGATCACCGGCAGCAGCGCATTCTTCAAGGCGTACCGGTAGATTACCCGCTTTTCTCGTATGCCGGCCGAACGTGCGGTCTTTATATAGTCCTGCTGCAACACTTCGAGCATGCTGCTGCGTGTGGTACGGGCGATGATGGCCAAGGGAATCGTTCCCAAGGCGATGGTGGGCAGAAGCAGATGTTGGATCGCAGACCACAAGTATTTCGGGGTCCCTTCCTTGATCCACAGGATGATTCCGTCAAGCACATAGAAGTTGGTGATCGGAGTGAAGTAGTACCGGATATTCATGCGGCCTCCGGTCGGCAGCAGGTTCAGCCACACGGAGAACACCATGATAAGCACCAACCCAAGCCAGAACACCGGCATGGAGACGCCGACCAGGGCTCCCCCCATGGTGGTGTAGTCCACCCAGGTATTGCGTCGTATCGCTGAGGTGACCCCCAGGAGCATGCCGACAATGGTCGCGAATATCATCGCATACCAGGCAAGTTCGATGGTCGCTGGAAACCGGTCGGCGATTTCCCGCGCGATCTGTTGGCCCGTGGCTATGGATTTTCCCAAGTCAAGGCGAACCACACGGCTGAGATACAATCCGTATTGTTGGATGAGCGGCTTGTCGAGACCGAGTTCGGCGCGCAATTGCGCGATCTGCTCGGCATTGGCACGTTCACCCAACATGACCCTTGCAGGATCCCCAGGGGCAAGCGCTATCATTAGGAAAACGAGGGTAATGACACCAAACAGAGTTGGAATCAGCAAGGCCAATCGTTTAAGAATATGTTTGATCATACAATCCTCGAAGTAATCTAGACATCATGCAATCACCCCCGGATTGGGGGTGATTGCCATATTGATACAAGTACAGTCGGTACGACCTACTTCTCCAGCCATACGTGCTTGAATACACGTTTGCCTGTAGGATAGAGGACGAAATCCTTGACAGCATCCTTCGCAGGAACAGTCACGACAGAGTGTGCGATCGGTACCCAAGGAGCTTCCTCGTGGAAGATCACCTGGGCCTGCCGGTACAAGGTGTCGCGCTGGGCCTGGTCGGCGGTCGCCTTTGCCTTGGCGAGCAAATCGGTGAATTCCCGGTTCTTCCAGAATGCGATATTACCAGCTGGTGGAATCGCGGCAGGTTCCGAGAGCAATACCCACAGGAAGTTGTCGGGGTCTCCATTGTCACCGGTCCATCCGAGCATCGCGGCCTGGTGTTCGCCCTGGTCGGTCTTGTCCAGGTATGTGCCCCATTCATAGGAGACGATTTCAGCCTGGATACCGACTTTCGCCAGCTGTGCCTGCATGATCTCGGCCACCTTGCGGGCGTCCGGGTTGTACGGGCGTGCCACAGGCATTGCCCACAGTTCCATTTTGAAACCATTGGCGTAGCCTGCCTTGGCAAGCAATTCCTTGGCCTTGGCCGCGTCATACCCGTAGTCTTCGATATCGTCGTTGTAGGACCACATGTTGGGTGGAAGCGGGTTCTTGGCAACTTGTCCCGCTTCGCCATATGCACCTTCCACAATCTCCTTCTGGTCGATGGCATAGTTCATGGCCTGACGGACGAGCTTGTTGTCGAACGGTTTCTTCTGGGTATTCAGAGCAAGATACCCGACGTTCAAACCGGCCTGCTGGATCAATTGGATGCCCTTTGTGGAACGCATTGCGGGAATGTCTTCCGAAGACGGGAAGTCGATCAGGTCGACTTCGCCCTTCTGCAAGGCAAGCCAGCGGGACGTGGCATCGGGAATGACTTTCAGGATAAGGCGGTCGAGATAGACCGGGCCACCCCAATAGTCGGCATTCCGATCGAATACGATATCGGAATCCTTGGTCCAGGACACGAACTTGAATGCGCCTGTTCCGACCGGATTGTTCTTGAATTCCTCACCCAACTTCGCAACGGCGGTGGGAGAGACGATCGATGCGAAATCCATGGCCAGATTGGCGATGAACGGAGCCTCGACCTTCTTGAGGATGAACTTGACCGTCAGATCGTCGACAGCGACAACTTCCTTGACGATGTTGTCCATGTCCATGTAACCCCAATACTTCCAAGGTCCAAGGTTGTAGTACGGATGGTCTTGCTTGAACTGGCGTTCGAACGAGAACACGACTGCCTCGGCATTGAATGGAGTCCCATCGTGGAACTTGACGCCCTCGCGGAGGTGGAACACATATTCCAGACCGTTGGCGGAGACATCCCAGCTTTTTGCCAGGGCGGGCTGTACTGCGGTTTCCCCTGGAACGAATTCAACCAAGGTATCGAACACAGCTGTGCTGGCATAGAAGGACTCGCCGTCGGTCTCTCGACCCGGGTCCAAACTGACAGAATCGCCCGAGCGTCCGAAGACAAGCACGCCTCCCATCTTGGAATCGGCACCACTTGCTACTGCTTCTGTACTTCCACCAGCAAACAATGCTGCCGGAACTACGAGCAACAGAACACATAGGATCAAAATAGCTTTTTTCATCGCAACCCCCTAAAATTATTTTCACATTATGTGATATATCGTATAACTATACAATCAATATTCCAAAAAAACTAGAGTAAATTCACACTGTCTTCAACCGCAATGGCCCAATGGTAGTGAAAAAAATACTTATGCGCACTGGAGGTATTTTATGACACTACAATGTGCCATTCAGGTGTGCATCATAAAATATTTTTACACCAGATTCACGGGTTATCCTTCCATAACCTGGCCGCGCAAGTACTTTTTTGCACGGATAATTACACATAGGCGCAAAAGTGTCCATTTAGATTTGGCCGGTATCGGCAACTCACCCTTTGGTCAGCAGGGGCTCGGCGATAATCCGTTTCAACCCCGGATACGGGTGTAGCTGGAGGACCTCGAAATCGATCAGTTTGTGGTGTACCAAGGGAAGCGAACGCAGGATCTGCCCGGCCTCCTCCTTGCCTGAACACTCGAGCATCAGGACGGCATCACCCGCATCGGTGAAGTGGATTTCCCGCAGGCATCCCGACAGGTACAGTTCATGCACGCGGTGCGCCTCGGCCTGCAGAAGCCCCGGATCGACCTGGTCCCACAGGGTGGTCGGCGCATCGTGTGAAAGTGCAAGGAATTTCATGTATACCTCCTTGTCGCATATCGGAGACTCGGTACTCCGGCTAGACGGTTTTCCGTCTCGAGCCGACGATCCGCCACAATTGTATCAAAGCCAACGGGATGCAGGAACCGGCCAGGACGAACAACCAATGCCCGGCGTTCAAGGGAGCGGTCTCCATGACCCGGTTGAAGAAGGGAAGGTAGATGACCAGCAACTGCAATACCGCCGATAGTGCCAGCGACAGCAATAGGAACGGATTTTTCAGCAAGCTCCTGTCGAACCCGAACGATTCCTTCTCCCTGACATTGAAGATATGCAGCAACTGTCCGAACGCCAGCGTCGAGAAGGCAATGGTCCGTGCGATCGTTTCGTCCATACCCGACCACAGCGAGATGACAAATGCCGCAAACGTTCCAAGTCCGATCAGAGCGCCATTGCCCAACACCTTTATCAAAAAGGATCGGGTCACAATGGCCTTCTGGGGGTCGCGCGGCTTGCGCTTCATCACCCCGGGCTCCCCCGGCTCCCAAGCCAAGGACATGGCCGGCAGCACATCCACCACAAGATTGAGCCAAAGGATCTGCAATGCCAGTATCGGCATGGGGACTCTCAGGACAATGGCCGCGAAGATCACCATGATCTCGATGAAATTGCAGGAGAAGAGGAAGTAGATGAACTTCTCGATATTGTCGAAGATCACACGCCCTTCCCGTACGGCATCCACGATGGTGGAGAAGCGGTCGTCGGTGAGGATCATGTCGGATGCCTCCTTGGCGACCTCGGTTCCCCGTATGCCCATGGCGATCCCGATATCGGCGCCGTTGAGGGCAGGTGCGTCGTTCACCCCGTCACCGGTCATCGCGGTCACCTCATGGTCCGCATTCAACGCATGCACGATCTGCAGCTTGTTCTCGGGCGACACCCTGGCGAATATGGAGGTGACCAGGATCTTCTCGGCAAGTTCCTCGGTCGACATGTCGTCCATCATGGCTCCGGTTATGACTTCGCCGCTCTGGTCCATGCCGATCCGGCCGGCGATGATCTTGGCGGTCTTGGGGTGGTCTCCGGTGATCATGATGACCCGGATCCCCGCTTCCCTAGCTTCGCGCACCGCCTGCTTCACATCTTCGCGTGGCGGGTCGATGATCCCCACCAATCCCAACAGGGTGAATCCCGACTCCATCGCCTCTCGTATGGACTGCTCGGAACCATCACCTTCATAATCATCGATCTCGCCGATGGCAAGGACGCGCAACCCCTGGTCCGCCAAGGCATCGTTCGCACCAGTTAGCGATCGGGACACCGCGTCGGGAGACTTGGACAGCCCTATGAGGATATCGGATGCTCCCTTGATATAGAGTCTGTTCGAGCCCGACTTGTCGGTATAGGCGGTGACCATATACTTGTCCCTCGAGTTGAACGGCAGTTCGCCGATACGGGTGAACCCGTGTGCCTCCAGCGACTTCCGATCGATCGAAGCCTTTCTACCCAATACCACCAGCGCACCCTCGGTCGGGTCCCCGATGACGGAATAGCCATCCTCCTCGACCAAGGTCGCGTTGCTGCACAGGACTCCGGCATGGATCAGTTTCGCAAGGTCCTCGTGTTCGTCGAGCAGGACTTCCTTGTCGCCGGAAAGGATGTTCCCCACCGGACTGTATCCGGTTCCTTCCACCTCGTACGCCGCTTCCGACACCACATGGACTTTGGTGACCGTCATCTGGTTCTCGGTGAGGGTCCCGGTCTTATCGGTGCAGATCACCGTGGTCGAGCCGAGCGTCTCGACTGCGGGAAGATTCTTCACCAGCGCGTTGTGCGAGGCCATGGTGCGCATGCCCAAGGCCAAGGTGATGGTCGATACCGCCGGCAGGGCTTCCGGCACCGCGGCGATGGCCAGGATGATGCCGATCTTGATCATGGCGTACAGCTGCTCGCCGGCAAGCACGCCCATGACCGTCACAATGAGTGCGACCACCGCCGAGATGACGATGAGGGTCTTTCCCAACTTGTCGAGCTGCTGCTCCAAGGGTGTCGAGGACTTCTTCTCCTGGTCGAGCATGCTGCTGATGCGTCCCAGTTCGGTATCCATGCCGGCCGAGGTGGCTATGGCGTAGGCGTTGCCCCGTGTCGCGGCGGTTCCGGCGTGGACCATGTTCTTCCTATCGCCTATCGATATCTTTTGCCCCTGCAAGACGGCATCGTCCTTCTCGACCGCTTCCGACTCGCCGGTCAGCGCAGATTCGTTGCAGGCGAAGTTGCTGGTCTGGATGATGCGTCCGTCGATGGTGACCGAGTCCCCTTCTTCGATGAATAGCAGGTCCCCCACCACCAGGGCGGTGGATTCGACTTGACGCACCGTCCCGTCCCGTACGACCTTGGCGATCGTCTTGACCAGGTTCTGCAACGATTCGACCGACTTCTGGGCCTTGTATTCGGAGATGAAGCCGGAAAGGACGGCTATGAGGATGGCGATGATGATCGCGATGCCTTCGACGGTATCCCCCATGGCGAAGGCTACGGCCGCGGCCACGATCAGCAGGTAGACGATGATGTTGTTCAGGTTGTGCAGCAGGATTTTCCAAGCCGAGACACCCGCTCCACCAGCAATCGCATTGGGACCGAATTCGGCGAGTCTCCGGGCAGCCTCCTGTTGCGAAAGACCGTTCTTCGGATCGGTCGCCAGTAGTCCGATCACGTCCTGTTCTGTCTTTGTATGCGCATTGGCAACCGTTCTATCCATGGTCCGCCTCCTGGGGGGAAGATGATGTGCAGTATAGCATAATACCACTTTGGTGTTTTCCGAATTGTGGTATAATCGCGATTGTGTCGCCAAGTCGAGAAGAGCGTCACCACATGTCTTGGCATGTGATCGGGAGCCCGGGATGGATATCAACAATTACATGCGACAAGGTAGTATCAGGCTGGCGCAGACCGCCGCCCGCTTCTACCGCAAAAGCTCCACGGGAAAGCGTTTCATGGCCCGTATCATCGAAAGGATGTACGGTAACATGGCGGTCCGAGGCGAATATGAGAGCCAAGGCCTGCATGTCCCTCCGTTCCTGATCGCCAGCATCGCCTCCGAATGCAACCTCGACTGTCCGGGTTGCTATGCGTTTGCGGGGGGCATATGCAAAACGGAACCTTCGGCGGACAATTTGTCCTGCGCCGAGTGGGAACGGATATTCAAGGAAGCGTCGGCGTTGGGTGTTTCGTTCATCCTGCTTGCCGGTGGGGAACCGCTGATGCGCAGCGATGTCATCCATATGGCCGCTTCCTGCACAGACGTGATATTCCCCATTTTCACCAACGGGACTCTGATAGACGATGCCTATATCGGTTTCTTCGAAGAGAACCGCAACATGATTCCGGTCCTGAGTGTGGAAGGTGATGCCCCGCAAACGGATGCCAGGCGCGGACAGGGCGTTTCGGAGAAATTGGATGCCGTCATGGAACGGATGAAGCGGTTGGATCTGTTCCAGGCAGTTTCCATTACGGTGACGACAGAAAACCTGCGGATTGTCACCGATACGGAGTATCTGAAGGAATTGAAGCGCAAGGGGTGTGGCTTGGTATTCTATATCGAATATGTTCCCGCCGAGAAAGGTACGGGCCATCTGGTGCTTTCCCAGCAGCAGGTCGACCAATTCGACCAGAGCCTGGCCCAGCTGAAGAGGACTTTTCCTTCGATGGGGCTGGTTGCGTTTCCCGGCAATGAGAAGTTCATGGGGGGATGCCTTGCCGCCGGTCGCGGCTTCTTCCACATCAATCCTGCCGGCAACGCGGAACCTTGTCCGTTTTCACCGTTCTCCGTGATGAATCTGAAGAATCATACGATCGAGGAGGTACTGCGCTCTCCCTTCTTCGCCAGGGTCCGCAAGATTGGCGCGAGGGAAGCCGACAACCACAGCGGAGGATGTACGCTATTCAATTTCGAGGCTGAAGTGAAGGATATCCACGGAACGGTCTGACGAAAGCAGATTCCCTTCTGGAGTACTACACGATTCCGGGTTCCTTGTTGGAACCGGAGTTCATGCGATCAGACCATGAAATAAGAGATCACATGGGGAATGGAAGAAATTATTACGGGAGATCTCCATTGGTAAAATCCAAAACCAAGCAATGAGAGGACTCCGAGAATCAAGACTATCCAAAGGACAAGCTTCAGGGCCAGGAAACCCGCTGCGCTCGAACCAAACAGCAATGCGACGACTACAAACAGTATAATGAGATATACCACCATATTATCCTCCTAATAAGAATACTTAGTGGTCTGTAAACTATAATCCTTTACTTTCCTTCGGTCTAAGCGGTGTGTGGCGGCGTTCGTGTCGAATCAGATATCTAGATATCCGATCCTCCTTGGCCTAGCCACGCTCCGCTTCCACTCGAAGTCAACTGACAAGTCTTAAGCTTTACAGACCACTGGTGTGAAATAGTGAAAAAGGTTTTATAGGTCCCTCCTAAAGGAGGTCCACGAAATCTTATGGTACTAAGATACTGCTATTCCCAGAGGAAGACAATGGTATGCATTGATACATAATTATTATAAGCATAAAAAGATAAATCCTCACGACCACCACCTGCCCCAAGGCTCTCACCAGAAGGAAGTTTGTGCGTTGTACAGCTTGTTTTGATCTGGAAAATGTCGAACGGTGGAGGTCCGAAGGGAGAGGGGAATTATCGATACTTCACTCGAAGGAGGCCGTACCCGCCTGGGGAAAAAAGCAGAGAACCGTGTATTTCTACACGATTCTCCACATGCAACCCAACGCCCCTGTATAACGAGAAAAAGCAAGCGTCTGAAGGGAGTCGAACCCTCGTCACGAGCTTGGGAAGCTCGGGTAATAGCCGTTATACGACAGACGCGCGTGTAGGTAAGCATATCCAAAACACGTTACACTTTCAAGTATTATCGGTCATATATACTACCTTTGTCACATGTTGCTCCGCAACCGGCTAGTTCAGCGGAAAGCTCCCATGAGGTCAAATTGGATTTACCACCACTATTCGTCAATTTTCTTGACAACGCCACTTCAACCCCATACAGTTTCCACAAGGGTCAATGTTGACTTTGTCCCAACAATGGAAAAAATGTTCCATTGCGGGAACCGCCCAACAAAGGGAAAATGGTAGTAGTGTATTACATTTCACCAGGAGGAACTGTATGAAGAAACTGTTAGTTGTCTTGTTGCTTTTGGCACTGCTTGTGCCAGCCGCTTTCGCCCAGGGTGGGCAGGAAGCCGCACCAGCCGCTCCAGCGGCCCCCGCCGCAGCACCCGCACCCGCCGCACCTGCAGCCGCAGCCGGTAGTGTCGGAGCCTACACCACACTGGAAGAACCCCTTGCTGCCGCCTTGTTCGACCTGTTCGAGAAGGAAACGGGTATCAAAGTCAATTTCGTACGCCTGTCCGGTGGCGAAGCCGTTGCAAGGCTCGAAGCCGAATCCGGCAATCCCCAGGTCTCCATTTGGGTTGGAGGTGTAGGTCTCGACCACATCACCGCAAAATCCAAGGGCTTGACCACTCCGTACGTATCCCGCTATGCAAGCAATACCCCGGCAATGTACCGCGACCCGGAAAATTTCTGGATCGGACTCTATGTCGGACCACTCACCATCGTGACAAACCTCGACCGTGCCAAGGAACTTGGAATCACCGCTCCCACCAGCTGGGCAGACCTGGTGAAACCCGAGTACAAGGGACTCATCCGCATGGCTGACCCGAACTCCTCCGGAACCGCCTACAATGTGCTGACCACCATGCGCTACGTCCTCGGCAGTGAAGATGCGATGATCGATTACATGAAGCAGCTCGACAAGAACATCGACCAGTACACCAAGAGCGGCTCGGCTCCTGGCAAGAGTGTCGCCATCGGCGAGATTCCCGTAGCACTCGGGTATGCCCACGACCAGGTCAAGCTCAAGGATGCCGGCGCCAATATCAAGATCGCCGCTCCTTCCGAAGGAACCGGGTTCGAGTTGGCTTCCATGTCCATGGTCAAGGGTGGCAAGGATGCGGTCAACGCCAAGAAACTCTACGATTGGATCCTCTCTTCCCCAGTCGCTCAGCAGAAATTCACCGAATGGTACGTCGTGTTGGTAGCCAATGGCGCAGCCAAACACCCGCAAGCCCTTTCGATCAGTGAGATCAAGACTGTCGACCAGGATTTCGCATGGGACGGAGACAAAGTCAACAAGACTCGTCTGCTTGACAGATGGTCCAATGAAATCGGTCGGTATCGGTAAACACACTACAGCCTTGGGCTGAACATATGGGTACCTGATGTTTACAAAAAAAAGAATTTTGCAATTTTGTCTGGCGGCGATGGTTTTCATCGCCGCAGACATTTGGATGTACAACTCCCTCAGCACCTCGTTCGCATCATATGTGGAACAACGGAACTACAACGAGGTCGGACTGTTTGTACAGACGGCGCCTGAAGACCAGGCGGACATGGCTGCATGGCTGGCAGGAGTCTCGACAATCATTCCAGACTCCCAGGCCCTGTATTTCGCCTACGATGCATCGCAATTCAATTTCATTCCGACCTCAGACGGCTCAGAGGTCGCCGGACAGGTTTGGGTTGAGAATAGCTCGAACCCCGACTTCGCCACGGCATTGGAGAGCGCCTACTATCTCGAGTCGATGCAATTGCCATCGACCTATATCACCGATATCGGTGGTGAGCGCACTCCGGTACGAATATTCTTCGCGCCGACAATCGCTGAGAACGGCTACGAGGCCACTGGCGCCGTCATGATCCTCGTTCCGACAACGAATGCATCCGGGTATGCGCGGTTGCTGCGGATTCTGGCTATCGGAGCCGCGATCGCGTTCTTCGCAATCGCTTGGGTCATCACGTTCACACGCGACCCGGTCACCGGATTCATGGTCTTGGGACTATTCATGATCGTCGCAATCTTTGTGGCTTATCCCCTATTCGAGGCGGTCAGGCTCTCGTTCCTCAGGCAAGGACACTTCTCCTTCGACGCGTGGAAGATGGCATTGTCCCCCTCATACATCGTGGCCTTGTGGGGTTCGTTGCGCCTTGGAGTGTCAACGGCGACCATATCCACAATATTGGGATTCCTGATCGCGTTCCTGGTCGAACGGACTTCCTTCAAGCAGAAGAAACTCATATCGACCCTGGCGACCATGCCGGTCATCTCGCCACCCTTCTCCCTCTCCTTGTCGGTCATCCTGCTTTTCGGCAACAACGGACTGATCAGCAAGCAACTGCTCAATTTGACCAATACTTCGATCTATGGTCTCGGTGGTCTCACGATCGTCCAGACGATCAGCATGTTCCCAATCGCCTTTTTGACCATAAGCGGCGTACTGAGGCAAATCGACTCGACGGTGGAAGACGCTTCGCTGGACCTGTCCGCTACGCGGTGGCAGACGTTCAAGTCGATCACCTTCCCGCTTACCGTTCCCGGCATATTGTCGGCATGGATGTTGGTATTCACCAACTCGCTGGCGGACTTCGCCAACCCGTTGCTCCTCTCCGGAAACCTGCGGGTCCTCTCGACCGAAGCCTACATGATGGTCACCGGACGGATGAACGACTTGGGTGGAGGTGCCGTACTTTCATTCCTGCTGTTGCTGCCCACGGTATCGGCTTTCATGGTGCAACGTTTCTGGGTAAGCAGGAAGAGCTTCGTAACAGTTACCGGCAAGCCTTCGACCACGTTGACAGAGTTAACCACGACTCCGGTCAGACGAGCCATGGCAATCGTCACCTGGGCCGTGCTGGGGTTCATCCTCATGTTGTACCTCACGATCATCGCCGGATGCTTCGTGCGCAACTGGGGTATCGACTACACGTTCACATGGGACAACTGGAAGGCTATTCCGGACAGTTGGGATTCGCTCACATCGACCGTCCTGCTCGCATTGATCTCGGCCCCGGTTGCCGGTTTCATCGCGATGATGGCGGCAATGCTGATCGTACGCAAGAAATTCCCGGGCAAACGGCTGCTTGAGGTCCTCATGATGACTCCCTATGCCATACCTGGTACCTTGATCGGTATCGCGTATGTCATTGCCTTCAACAAACAACCGTTGATCCTGGTTGGTACCGGTGCGATCATCGTCATCAACTATGTGATCCGCGAATTGCCTGTCGGGCTCGAGAACGGAATCACCGCATTGCATCAGATCGATCCATCGATCGAAGAGGCGGCCCAAGACCTGGGCGCGGACATGCCTACGGTATTCAAGACAATCGTCCTGCCCCTGGTGCGGCCGGCGTTCATCTCGAGTATGTCCTACACCTTCGTCAGGGCGATGACGGCTGTAAGCGCCATCATCTTCCTCATCTCGGCCAAGTGGTACCACTTGACGATCAAGATCCTCAGCTACTCGGAAAACCTCCGCTTTGGTCTGGCGAGTGTTCTCTGTACGGTACTCATTGTGATTGTGCTTGGCGTGTTTGGCCTCATGCAGGTGTTGGTGAAAGACGACAAATTGACCCAGAAGACCATTTCAACGCGATAAAGGGACCGATATGGAAAAGAAAAGTGTTTCTGTTACATTGCAAAACGTCACCAAGAAATTCAAGGACGTGAAGGGGAAAGCCGATGTCATCGCTGTGAACGCGGCCGACTTCGTGGTGGAACCCGGTGAACTGGTCACCCTCCTCGGTCCTTCGGGATGTGGGAAGACCACGACATTGCGCATGGTTGCCGGTTTCGAGCTTCCCACCGAGGGAAAGATCCTTATCGGCGATACCGATGTGACCATGTTGCCTCCGAACAAACGCGACACCGCCACCATGTTCCAAAGCTATGGCTTGTTTCCCCACATGAGTGTATTCGACAATGTCGCCTACGGTTTGAAGCTCCGCAAGATTCCTGTCGACGATATCAAGAAACGGGTCAACGAATCGTTGGATCTGGTCGGGTTGGCCAGCTATGGCGACCGTGCACCCAGCAAACTTTCGGGTGGACAGCAGCAACGGGTCGCATTGGCCCGATCGCTTATCGTGACTCCATCGGTGCTGTTGCTCGACGAGCCGCTTTCCAACCTGGACGCGTTGCTGCGGGAGCAGATGCGTGTGGAAATCAAACGTATCCAGAAGACCCTCGGCATAACCGCCATCTATGTGACCCACGACCGGGTCGAGGCCATGAGCTTGTCCGACCGTGTCATCGTCATGAAGAACGGGTTCATCAGACAAATCGGCGCTCCCGATGAAATCTATGAGAAGCCCGACTCGCGTTTTGTCGCCGGCTTTGTCGGAAAAGCGGCCTTCTTCCCGGTTACCATCGGGGAAATGGTGCAGGATCTCTGGTCCTGCGAACTCGGTGGCAAAGAGGTGAAGGTCGCACAGATTGCTCCGAATGTGAAGAAAGGTGATAGTGCCGTGCTCATGGCCCGTCCCGAATCCCTGCGCCTGGAAGAGAAGGGAAAGGGACATATCGACGGCAAGGTCCGCATGAATGTCTATCTCGGAAACAGCATGGAGTCGTTCGTGCAGACACCGTTCGGCGAGGTCCTGGTGCAGATCGACGACCCGCATTCGAAGAAGGTCTACAAGGAAGGCGCCGACGTCTCGATCGGCTTCAGTCCCGACCGAGTGCGGATACTGGCCGAAGACGAAGAGTAGGACATGTTGTCGGATTGTATCCAGCTCCCCGGGGAAACCCTCGGGGAGTTTTCATTGACAACTGGGGATATGGGGTCTACACTTGCATACAATAAGATAAGTTAGGGGGTTTTTATGGCCACAGTAGAATTGAAGAACATTTCCAAGGTGTACGACGGCAATGTGAAAGCAGTAGACAATGTGAACATTGACATTCTGGACAGGGAATTCGTGGTACTCGTAGGTCCTTCCGGTTGCGGAAAGTCCACCACACTCAGAATGGTCGCCGGACTCGAGGACATTTCATCCGGTGAGTTGTATATCGATGGCAAGATGGTGAACGACGTCCCACCCAAAGACAGGGACATCGCCATGGTATTCCAGAACTACGCCCTGTATCCGCATATGAGCGTATACGACAACATGGCGTTCGGACTCAAGATCCGCAAGTTCCCGAAGGAAGAGATCGACCAGCGGGTACGCGAAGCCGCCAAGATCCTGGATATCGAACAGTTGCTCGACAGGAAACCGAAGGCCCTCTCCGGAGGACAACGCCAGCGTGTCGCCGTTGGTCGTGCGATCGTGCGCAAGCCCAAGGTATTCCTCTTCGACGAACCGCTGTCCAACTTGGATGCGAAACTCCGTGTCCAGATGCGTGCCGAGATCTCATCGTTGCACAACAGGCTCAAAGCTACCATGATCTATGTCACCCACGACCAGGTCGAGGCACTGACCATGGCCGACAAGATTGTCGTCATGAAGCTGGGAATCATCCAGCAGATCGGTGGACCGCTCGAACTGTACAACGACCCGAACAACAAGTTCGTCGCAGGATTCATCGGATCTCCTCCCATGAACTTCATGTCTGTCGACATCGTGGCCGAAGGCAAGCAGCTCTTTGCCGAGGAAGGATCGTTTAGGATCAAGCTTACCGAAGAGCACAACAAGCTACTCGCCTCGTATGCCGGAAAGAAGGTCACCTTCGGTATCCGCCCCGAGGACGTCAAGTTCTCAGACGATGCGATCGCAGACACGACCATCAACGGCCAGGTAAGCGTCGTCGAACCGCTCGGTTCGGAAACGCACATCTATGTCGCGGCAGGAAAGCACCAGTTCATCGGAAAGATCGAACCGCATATCATCCTCAAGGTCGAACAGAACATCAGCTTGATCCCCGACCTCAAGAAGGTGAAATTCTTCGACAACGAAACGGAGCTGGCTATCCGCTGATCCGGACCGCTGCAAGACAGCACGAGTACGAACATGGGGCCTGGTTGCAAACCGGGCCTCATTTTTTGTACGTGAATTGTGAAAACTGCAGTATGATGAATCCATTGGAGGCTTCCCTATGCAGGATTCACGCAAGGAGATCATCTCCTGGTCCCTCTACGATTGGGCAAACAGCGCATTCGCGACCACCGTCATGGCCGGATTCTTCCCCATCTTCTTCAGTTCGTACTGGTCGACCGCCAATTCGGCCCAGGTCAGTACCTTCTACCTGGGGCTCGCCAACTCCTTGGAGGCGGTCCTGGTCGCCATCCTGGCGCCGATCCTCGGTTCCATCGCCGACAAGGGAAGCTTCAAGAAGCGGTTCCTCATCTTCTTCACCTTCCTCGGGTGCGTCATGACAAGCGGCTTGTGGTTCGTACAGGCAGGCATGTGGCAGCTCGCTGTCATCTTCTACATCCTCGCAACCGTGGGTTTCTCCGGTTCCCTCATATTCTACGACGCCCTGCTACCGGCTGTGGCATCGCCAAAGAAGGTCGACTTCGTCTCTTCATTGGGATACAGCATGGGATATATCGGTGGCGGTCTCCTCTTCCTGGTCAATGTGCTCATGTACCTGAATCCCTCGTGGTTCGGTTTCGCCGACGAGGTCGCGGCCGTACGCGCCGCGTTCGTCTCGGTGGCGATCTGGTGGGCCATCTTCTCCATTCCGTTGATCGTGTTCGTGAAGGAACCTCGGGAAGCGCATGCGAAGCGGTCGACCCGGGCAGTCCGCGACGGATTGAAGCAGTTCGCCATTACCTTCAAGGCGATCAGGGACCTGAAGGTCGTCGGAATCTTCCTCCTCGCCTACTGGTTCTATATCGACGGAGTCGATACGATCATCCGCATGGCGGTCGATTACGGCACAGCCATAGGGTTTCCCGCATCCTCACTTATCGTCGCATTGTTGATCACTCAGTTCGTCGCATTCCCCTCGGCGATTGCCTACAATAGCTTCGGAAAGCGTATCGGGGTGAAAAAAGCACTGATGGTTGCAATCTTAGCCTATTGTTTCATTGCCATACTGGGATTCTTCATGTCGGCGATCTGGCACTTCTACGCCTTGGCCTGCATCATCGGGTTGTTCCAAGGCGGTATCCAAGCCTTGAGCCGATCCTACTACACCCGCCTGATTCCCACGGAATTCTCCGCGGAGTTCTTCGGATTCTTCAACATGCTGGGCAAGTTCGCCGCCATTATCGGACCGGTGCTGATCGGTGTGGTCACCTTGGTCACGGGAAGCAACCGGTTCGGCATCCTGTCCATAATCATTCTCTTCATCATCGGTGGTATCCTGCTGTCCAAGGTCGATGAACAGGAAGGGGTGCAAAGCCTGCAGTCGTTCAGGACCAGCATGGCCGCCAAGGAGCTGGAGGAGTCGATCGACTAATCCTCCCGGACAACAAAAAAGGTGCCGGAACGAATCCGGCACCCACGCATAATTCTCGCGGAAGCGAAAGTATTATTTCTTGTAGATCTTGCGCTCGGTGTACGTAGTGTGGAGCAGGTGGTGCGACTTCTCGCTGAGCGGGGCACCCAAATACTCCTTGTAGATCTGCTGGATCTCCGGATTCTGGTGTGAGCAACGTATGGCGCTCTGCTCGTCGTCCGTGTACAGACCTGCGATCCGCTGGGCACGTACCTCGTCGGTAGTCGCGTAGGGCTGACCACCTCCGGCCACACATCCGCCACGGCATGCCATGACTTCGATGAAGTGGTACGGTGGTTCCTTGCCGGTATCCCGCGCCTCCCGGATCTCTTCCAACAGCGTGCTGACATTCGCCATGCCGTGTGCTATGGCAACCCGCAATTTGGTTCCCTTCACATCGACTTCGCCGCTGCGCACACCGTCCATACCGCGAACCGCCTCGATATTCACGTTGGCAAGCTCTTCACCGGTGATCAGGTTGTACGCTGTTCTCAGCGCAGCTTCCATGACACCACCGGTATTGCCGAAAATGGTACCGGCACCGGCATAGGCCCCGATCGGGCTGTCGGCGAGTTCATCCTCGAGCTTGGTGAAGTCGATTCCCGATGCCTTGATCAAACGGGCGAATTCCCGTGTGGTCAACACCAGGTCGACGTCGGCAAAACCGGAGGCGTACATGTTCTCGTCGCGTGATATCTCGAACTTCTTCGCTGTACAAGGCATGATGGCGACCGAGTAGATCGTGGCCGGATCCACCTTCGCATTCTCGGCATAGTAGGTCTTGGTGATAGCACCTTGCATCATCATGGGACTCTTGGCTGTCGAGAAGTTGGGAATCATGTCGGGATAGTACTTTTCCATGTAGTCGGTCCACGCGGGACAGCAGCTGGTGATCTGGGGGATTGCCCCTTTTCCCGTCGTCAGGCGTTTGACCAGCTCGGTACCCTCTTCCATGATGGTGAGGTCGGCACTGAAGTTGGTATCGAACACCTTGTCGACACCCAGACGGCGCAAGGCCGAATAGATCCTGCCGGTGGTAATGGTTCCCGCAGGCAAGTTGAAGGCTTCGCCCAAGGCGACACGGACCGCGGGAGCGATCTGCACGACCACATGCTTGCCGGGATCGGAAATAGCACGGACCAGATCACGTGTCTCGTCCTTTTCGAATATCGCACCGACCGGACAGTGTGCCGAACATTGGCCGCACTTGATGCAGGGGCTGTCGTTCAAGGGAAGATCGGCTGCCGGCGAGACCACGGTGTTGTCTCCCCGACCGATGAACTCGAGCGCATAGACACCCTGCAGCTGCTGGCAAACCTGGACACAACGGCCACATTTGATACACTTGGTCGGATCGAGGACGATCGACGTGGTGGAGCGGTCCTGGGGCAAGTCGACCAAACGGGTTTCGTACGGCTGTTCGCGGACACCGAATTCGGCGGCGAACCGCTGCAATTCGCAGGTGCCGTTCCTGCCACAGGTCAAACATGAGTTCGGGTGGGTCGACATGATCATCTCGATGACCGTCTTGCGCACTTGGTACAGTTCGGCATCATGGGTGATTACACTCAGATTCTCCTGGACCGGAGCCGCACAGGCGCGCAACAGCTTCGGAGAATTCTCCTGCTTCACGATGCACAAGCCGCAGGCGGCCCATGCCGGAAGGTCGGGATGGTAGCATAAGGTGGGAATATTTACATTTACCTTCTTGGCAGCCGCCAGGATGTTGGACCCTGCCTCGATCTCCACCGGCATGCCGTTTATTTTCATATGAACAGTACTCACTGGTATCCTCCTCAACGATCGAAGCCCTAACGGACTTCGATGGCTCCGAATTTACACGTCTCGTAACACACACCGCACTTGATACATGCTGCCTGGTCGATGACATGGACCTCTCGTCTCTCTCCCGAAATGGCCGCGACCGGACACTTGCGGGCGCAAGCGGTACAACCGATACACTTGTCGGGAAGAATATGGTAGCTGATCAGACTCTTGCACTTCCCGGCCGGACAGCGCTTGTCCACGACGTGGGCAAGGTATTCGTCACGGAAGTGGTGCAATGTGGAGAGGATCGGGTTCGGTGCCGTTTGTCCCAAGGCACACAACGATGCCTTCTTCATGGCTTCGCCGATTTCCACCATCTGGTCGAGATCCGCCAGTTCGGCTTTTCCCTTGGTGATCTTATCGAGCAGGTTGGCCAGCGACCGTCCGCCGATGCGGCAGGGCGAACACTTTCCACAGGACTCGTCGACCGTGAAGTTCAAGTAGAACTTGGTGACGTCGACGATACAGTCGTCCTCGTCCATTACAATCATTCCACCCGAGCCCATCATCGAACCGAGTTTGGTCAAGGAACCGAAGTCGATCGGTGTGTCGAGGAATTCCTTGGTGATCACGCCACCCGAGGGACCGCCGGTCTGGACTGCCTTGAACTCCCTGTCGTTGGCGATACCACCACCGATATCGTAGATGATCTCACGAAGCGTGGTGCCCATGGGAACCTCGACCAGACCCGAGTTGCGGATCTTTCCGGTCAATGCGAACACCTTGGTACCATGGCTGTCGGCAGTTCCGATCCGGCTGAACCAGTCTCCGCCCTTGATGATGATCACGGGGATATTCGCCCAAGTCTCGACGTTGTTGATGACTGTCGGCTTGCCCCACAATCCCTTGACCGCCGGGAACGGAGGCCGTGGAACCGGCATGCCCCGCTTGCCTTCGATCGAAGCCAGCAGTGCGGTCTCTTCACCACACACGAAGGCTCCGGCGCCCAGCCTGATCTCGATATCGAAATCGAAACCGGAGCCGAGGATATCCTTTCCGAGCAAACCGTATTCACGGGCTTGGGCCATGGCGATTTCCAGGCGTTTGATAGCCAACGGATATTCGGCACGGATGTAGATGTATCCTTGATTCGCTCCGACAGTCTTTCCGGCGATTGCCATGGCTTCGAGCACCGAGTGCGGATCCCCTTCCAAAGTGGAACGGTCCATATAGGCCCCCGGATCCCCTTCGTCGGCGTTCACGACAATGTACTTCTGGTCCGACTCCGCCTGCTTGGTGAAGTTCCACTTCATCCAGGTGGGGAAGCCCGCGCCACCACGGCCACGAAGACCAGCGGTCCGCAATTCGGCGATCACGTCGTCGGCAGTCATCTCGAAGAGCACCTTCTCAAGCGCCACATACCCTTCACGGGCGATATATTCGTTGATGTTTTCCGGATCGATGAATCCGCAGTTGCGCAATACGATTCGGAATTGCTTCTGGTAGAATTCGATATCCTCTACCTTGGCATGCTTGCGGCTGCCTTCCTTGGCATAGAGCAAACGCTTGACTTCGCGACCTTTCACAATGTGTTCGGCAACGAGTTCCTTCGCATCCTCAGGCTTGACCTGCACGTAGAAGGAATCCTCGGGTAGGATCTTGACGATAGGCCCCTGTTCGCAGAAACCGAAACAGCCGGTCTTTACGATCTGGACCTCGTCGGCAACACCCTGCGCCTTGCATTCGGAGACCAACGCCTCGTAGATGGCATTTGCCTTGCTGGATTCGCAGGCTGTTCCCCCGCAAACCAAGATATAGTTTCTAAACGCCATTACTTGCCTCCATCCTTGATAATATCCGCAGAGGGACGATCGAACACATGGTCAGAGACCATTTTCCCACGCATGACATGGTCTTCTATGATTGCCTTGGCCACCGCAGCATCCACTTTTCCATAGATGACAGGAGGCATTCCCGGAGAGAGGACCTCAACCGTGGGCTCGACATAGCACAGGCCCATGCAACCGGTCTGTGTCACCGAGACATGCTCGAGATTGTGTGCATCCAATTCCTGTAGAAATGCATCGAGCACAACTTTCGCTCCAGCGGCTATGCCGCAAGTTCCCATACCGATGATGATCTGGGTGTCCTTGCCAGCGATATCGCGCTTCTGGATTTCAGATTTCTTACTGTCCCGAAGCTTCCGCAACTCCTCCAACGTCATCTTAGCCATTCCAGCCTCCTAGTAAGGACCTTCCGATCAGGTCCGACGATTCCTAATTTCATCCAAAGCAGCCTCTTGGGACTGCACGTATGTCCGTAGCATGTTGAGTGTTCCGCCCAATGCGAAATCCCCCAGCAGCTCAATCAGCACCTGTCGCTCCAATTCGTAGCCATCGCACCCGGCAGGCAGTTCCAGACTCCTGGTTACCACCATATCGTACGTTCCGGGAAACGCAAGCATCGACACGAGTGTCGAGACGACATTTCCCAGCGGCGGGCAATCGATATGCTGGAGGGGAAACCGGTATGCCACCGTCGTTCCCTTACCCTCCTGCGACTTCAGGGTAAATTCCCCGTCCACCGCATCGACCGCCTGAATCAGAAACGGAATACCCAGTCCAACAGTCCGTCCCTTGTGCTTGATCCCGTCCGTATAGAACGGATCGGTGACCTTCCGTTGGACCTCGTCACTCATCCCCTTGCCATTGTCCGTTACCGTGCAGGCAATGGAACGTTCATCCTCCCGCATGTCCACAGTTATCAGCGATGCACCGGATTCGATGGCATTCTGTACTATGTCGGAAAGGAAATCACACAGGGATGCGTGCATACGGGCCTTTCTTCACTTGAATTTGGCGATGATTCCCGGCAACTGGTCCTTGGTCACCTTGCCAAACACTTCTCCTCCCACGGTCATGACAGGCGCAAGACCACAGCAGCCTACACAGCGGACCCCTTCCAGGGAGAACTTGCCGTCCTCGGTGACGGCGCCGATTTCGATACCGAGCAGTCCTGTCAATTCCTCGATCAACGTCTCGCCACCCTTGAGGTAGCAGGCGGTCCCCAGACAAACTTGTATGTTGTGCTCCCCGGGCTTGGTCATCTTGAAGAAATGGTAGAAGGACAACACACCGTAGATTGTCGCCAACGGGATGTCCAACATCTGCGCGACCGTGTCGGCCGAATCGCGGGAAACGAATCCGAACTCTTCCTGCACCTTGTGCAATATCATGATCAGGTTACCCGGCTTATCCTTCCACTCCTCGATGAACGCAATCAATCCTTGGGAGAAACTCTTCTCTTCTTTCATGGCAGACATGGAACCTCCAGTACTCAGTATTCGGTTATCCATACTATCGAGTTAACGTGAGAATGACAATATATATTTGTTTATCGATTGATTAATTTTCACCGAACTACCATTTTAATACTACAGATATTGTCATTTTCCGTAATTTATTGTATCTTTCTTCACATAAAAGGGGATTTTACCATGAATAGTGATATGATCATACGCATTACCAGATACTACCGCATACTCAATAGATTGCGCTCCCTTGGATTGGAAAAGGTATTCGCACATAACCTTGCCGATGCAGCGGGTGTTTCCGCCGCCGTAGTGAGAAAAGACTTCTCCTTGTTGGAAATCCATGGCCAGAAAAGAGGTGGCTACGAAATACCCGATCTGCTGGTCCACTTGGGAAGGATCCTTGGAAAGACCGACGAACCGCAGAATGTGATCATTGTGGGATGCGGGCGTATCGGCAAGGCCCTCATGCACTACAACGGCTTCGAGCCGGACGGTATCCGCATTGTCGCGGGATTCGACTCGGACCCATTGGTCTATAGCGACAGCACCCACCCGGTTCCGGTCTATCCGGTCAGCCGTATCGAGGAAGTGGCCAACGCCTTCGATGTCAAGGTCGCGATCGTCACCGTTCCCGAATCGGCCACTTCGGACAGTTTCCAACGGCTCATGAACGCGGGTATCCGGGGAGTGTTGAATTTCAGCCCGATCACCCTCAAGCCGGTCAAGCTGGAGGATGGTACCCACCCGATCGTACACAACATGAATATCGCCCTCGAACTCGAGCAAATATTCTACGAATTGCAATTCCCGAAAAAGGATTAGGTGATTCACCTGCCTGTCAGCACGACATATACCGGCAGGTGGTCGGAATACCCCGCTTCCGTACGGACATTCCAAGCATTGGGATGTCCTTTTTCATCCCTCAAATGCTGCCCGACCCCTACCTGTCCCGAATGGAATTCCAATCCGCAGGAATCGAAGAAAGCCGGGGAGAGCAGGATCTGGTCGAAGGTCTCCCATATGCCCTGGTACCAGTACGACCCGTCGGCATGGGAAAGCAACAACTGGGTACGGTCCAACCACCACGTGTACCAGATGCCGCGCGGTGGAACTCCTCCACTGACCAACAGCGATCCGTTCTTGGCATAGTCCTCCGCCTGCAGCACATCGAATGGCACCAACGCCGTCTGGTACGAAGAGCCTTCACGCAGATACGAATCGGCGCTCCCGTTGAAATCCCCGGCCACCAGCACAGGCCGCCAAGGGTGCTTGCGAAGCAGTTCGTCCGTCCGTCTGGAAATGACACCGGAGGTGGCGATGCGTTGTCCTTCCGTTTCCGCCACCCCTTCCCGTCTCGATTTGGCATGCACAGCGAACACCACCAGCTTTTCGGAACCGAGGTCGATCTCGCATTCGAGCACGGGTCGGTTTCCCTGGACGCTATGGGTCCGTGCGTCGGTGATGGGGAAGCGGCTGATGATGCCGACCTGGATCGCCGAATCCTTGGCGGCGGTTGCGGCGAACCACTGGAAGCCCCGGGCCGACAGATGCTCCCGCAACAGGTCCTGCAGGACATTGGCGTGCTCGATCTCCTGCAACAATACGATATCGGGAACCATGGCGTGCCCTTGGGTAATGGCTTGGGCTACCCGTCCGAGACGCCTCCGATAGGCATCGGCCGTCCACCCCTCCTCCGGCGTATACTCGGGATATTCGTTGCCGGTCACATAGGCATCGAACAGGTTCTGGACATTGTAGGTCATGACCATGAGTCGGTCGGACCCGTCCGGTGAAGCATCGAGATCGCATCCACAGCCACACAGGCACAGCATGACAAACACCACGGGTGCGGCAAAGCACCGCATGCAAAACAGTTTCAAGCACCTATCCACTCCGACCTCCCTGCAGGTATATGCAATACATACCGCAGGAATTCGGGTTCTGCTTCAAGGTCGTGTGGTTAGGGGGTTGTTTACAAGGAGCTCTCAGTCACAATTCTTCTTCAGCTGGTAGGAGAAGTAGAGTGCCGCAAGGGCATCGTCGCCGTCGGTCTGCGCACGGGGCATGGTCTGTGCCTCGAGCATCGCCTGGTAGAGGTACTTCATGCGGGAATCGCGGAAAGCGAGGTTGCGGGTCATGGAAAAGCACATGGCCCAGATACGGGACCACTCGCGGTGTTCGAACGCACTCTCAATGGCGGAACGTTGCTGGTCGATTTCAACGACATCGCGCGCCTCTTCGAGGAACTCGGAAAGGTAATCGTCCTTGTCGAGATTCTTCTGTTCGTACAGCTCGGCCAACGAGGGGGAGAATTTCATGAAGTGGGCCAACACGGCATAGCGCGTCTGGCGGAAGGAGGGTCCCATACCCTTGCGTGCCGCGAGGAACAGCTCGGCGAGGAATTTCCCCTCCTTGTCCATGATGTTCCTGGCCACAAGGAAATTCAGCTCCTCGCGGATATTCACCGCCAGGTCGCTGATCGATTCGACCCGGACCAGGTAGCGGGCATTGCGCGTCACCCGGGCGAGGGATTTTGCCGCGGTCGATCGGGTCAGGTTCGACCCGTGCTCGAGCAGGTAGACCAGGGCCTTCTCGGCCTTCTCGTTGTGGGTCAATGCACCGAGGGCGAATATCGATTCGAGCTGGGTGTACGAATCGGTGTCGAACGCATCCTTGATCAGGTCGTCGGTCAATGAAGGACGGGGACGGTCGAACAACCCACGGATAACCTCCGCCTTGTCGTCGGAGAATGGCGATGCCAGGGTACTGCGTATCTCACCGGTGGCGACACCGGTCAGGTTGGTCCCCAGGCTCAACAATAGCGATTTGCGTTTGATCGGATCGGTGGCCTTATCCAGGCGATCGATGTCGATGAATGCGCGTATACCGTGCAATGAGAACATTATCTGTGTCGCATCCTTGGTGGAGTAGCTGCCCTTTTCCCGCAAGGCCCCGGAAAAGATGACCCCGAATGTCGATAGGAGCAGAGCCAACAGGAACGTCAACACGTAGGAGTTGCCCAACCGGATGCCGCCCATGTGCAGTTCATGGGGGATGCGCAACCCCTCGGTCGCCAAGGCACCTCCGGCCAGTCCGCTGAACAGGGCGAGGAAGGCGATGACGAAGTTGACCATGGAGTTGAAGCCCACCCCCTCATCGTCGGGAATGACCGTTGCTACCATGCGTCGGATGAGGATATTGACGACCCCCAGAAAAAAGTTGGTGAAGAATCCCAAGATAAAGAACCACAGGACCTGGGCCGAGAGCGGAACGGCAATCCACCCGACTATGCTGGCGAGCAGGCCGAACCCGTTGGCGATGATCAGGGGGCGGCTTCCCAACTTGTCGCTGAAGAACTTGCAGAAACTGCCCGAGAAGACGACCGCCAGGCTTACCCCGGTGGTGTAGAGGAAGATGATGTTGGATTCCAACCCGACTTCCTTCGTCAGGAAGGCCACGCTCATGCCCAACACGACCGTAACGGTCATGTACGTCCAGTAGACAATCAACCTGATGCGGGAATCGTGGTCGGCCATGGCTTCCTTGAATATGACAAAGATGGTGCGGCCCTTCTTGTATTCGATGTTGGTACGGCAGGGGATCTTGGACAAGTGGTATGCGGCGATGGTATTGGTAACCACGCCTATCATCTGCAATCCCACCAGGCCGATGACACCCGACAGGCGTTCGATAGAGGTTACGATGAAGTTGAGGAACTTGGCGATGATGGTGGACGACTGGAAGGCGACATTGGTGTTTCCGATCACCCGCCCCCGCGTGCGGTTCGAGGTGATGGTCTTGAACGTGTAGTCGTAGAGCACCACTCCGAGCAGGCGGAAGCAGCAGAACAGGGTGTACACGAACAGCAGCAGGAAGACGGCGACCGATCCCTCGACCCAGAGCAACGGCAGGTACAGCAGGCACACCAGGCCGCGCAGGATCCAGGTGACGGTCTGCACCTTCACCACATTCCGGTTGCGGAAGACCCTGGACATGAGCGGAAGGATCATGCCGACGATATACATGGCCGAGGCGATATACCCCAAGGCTATGTTGCCGGCCCCGAACTGTACGGCGAGGATATAGACGATGGTATCTCCGAGCATGCTGAAGCCGAGGCCATTGTAGACTTCCGAATGGTACAGTCTCACTTGCCCCGTCTTCTTCTCCGCTTCAGATAGATATTTTGTCCGAACCATTACCGCTATCCCACCTCAAGTTTCTGCCGGCACCAGCAGTTCTGCGAGCGGGAGGTTTTTCAGATCTCCCCTCTGTTCTCCACAACCTTGCTGACCAGGCCGTATGCGACCGCCTCGTCGGCGTCGAGCCAATGGTCCCTGTCGGTATCGGCTTTCACCACGTCTATCGATTGTCCGGTCTGGCTGCTTATGATCGTGTTCAAACGGTCGCGGGTCTTCTCGAGTTGCTTGGCGTAGATCTCGATATCGGTGGCGACACCTTCCATGCGGCTCATGGGCTGATGGATGAGATAGCTGGAGTTCGGTAGTGCGATCCTCCGTTCGGCGGGAACCGCGAGCAGGACCAGGGTGGCTGCGCTGGCAACCAGGCCCATACCGATCATAAAGACATCGTTCTTGATGAATCTGGCCATGTCGAAGATAGCGAAGCCTGCTTCCACGTCGCCACCCGGGGAGTTGATGAATATCTTGATGGGCTCGTCGTTCTCCGCTTCCAGGATCAGCATCTGCTTGATGACCTTCTCCGCGCTCTCCTTGTCGATTTCTCCCGACAACATGATCGAGCGGGTCTGCAAGTACTTGTCCGATACTATATCGGGGGTATTATCTTTCTTTTCGGTTTCTGCCATTGGTATCTCCAAATCATCGGTAAGTCTCTGAGTTGTAAAGTATACGGAACAATCGGGGAAATGAAAAGCCATTGCTTGTGTTGTCGACCTGTTTACTCTTAATCGGGGGCAGTCTATATTCTCTATATGAAATGTGCCACAGTTGCCATAATCGGCCGACCATCCTCAGGAAAATCAACTTTGGTGAATACCATCTGCGAACGCAAGGTATCCATCACCGCCGCAACTCCCCAGACGACGCGAAACGCGATACGTGCGATCTTCACCGACCAGCGTGGACAATTGATCCTCACCGACACGCCGGGCTACCATGTGAGCGAACAGAAGATGAACCTGCGCCTGCAGGAGACGACCCGCTCGTCGTTGCAGGATTCCGATGCGATACTCTACCTTGTCGATCCCAAGCGCAGCGCCGGGGCCGAGGAGCAGTCCATTGTCGACCTGTTGCTCACGGTGAAGATTCCGTTGGTCATCGCCATCAACAAGCAGGATATAGCCAAACCGGAGGAAATCGCCGAGACACGGGCCTATCTCAGCGCGGCATTCCCCACCGCGATCATCCTGGAGTTGTCCGCCAAGGACGATACCGGAGTCGACGAGGTGTTGATCGAATTGTTCAAGCTCGCCCCCGAGGGTGAATTGCTCTACCCCGAGGATACCTATACCGACCAGCCGCTGGAGTTCCGCATCTCGGAGATCATCCGGGAGAAGGCGATCACCAGTGTGACCGACGAGATTCCCCATGCGATCTATGTCGAGGTCGCCGACCTGGAGTATGCCGCCGAGGCGGAGTCGATCTGGGTCAGGGCGTTCATCATCGTGGAGCGCGAGACCCAGAAGGGCATAGTGGTGGGTCGCGGTGGCGAAGGGATAAAAAAAATCCGCCAGGCCTCCTTCAAGGAGATCCGGCAGTTGTTTCCCGGGAAAAAGGTGCAGTTGGACCTCCGGGTGAAGGCCCAACCGAAATGGCGGAAGAATCGTATCGTCTTGGATAGGATCCTTTCCTAGAAAACTGGAAAACCCAAAATTCCAATCCTACAGGTACCGCTCGAGTATGGGCTGTACCTTTTTTTGTCCACAGGTCTTGATGAATCCGGCGAGTTTTGGTCCGCGTTCCTTGCCGATCAGTACGCCGTAGGCCACCTTGAACAGTTCGGGTGCCGCAATCTCGCAACGGTTCGCGATCGCATAGATTTCCTCGCTGAGTTGCTTCTCGTCGAAATCGTCGAGCCGGGTCACCGCCCCGTGCAATTCCACGATGGCCTTCTTGGCTGTTTCGTCCAATTCCATGAGCGGATCGTTTTCACCGCGGAGCACCCAACGGAATTCCTCCGGTGAGAAGGTCGATATCCATCTCCATGCGCATACACAGCGTTGTCTGAGCCGTTCGGTCTGTCCCGGTGTCACGTCGGGCAGGCTCGCAATGACCGCTTCGATGTCCCCGCTGTTGATCTGCAAGAGGTTGCAGAGGTGGCGGAAGGGTATCTGGTAGGAGATTTCGGTCGGGATATCCTTCACCTGCGACAATTCGTAGATGCGGCTTTCCTTGGCCTTGCGTTTCTCGTTGGCTTCCTGGACGCCGAAATAGATGCGTTCGGAGGTGTCGTAGTCTTCGTAGATCTTGAGGACGTCGAGGTCGAAGGAGATCGCGAACTCGGTGTTGGGCCGTGTGCCGACAAAGAGGTAGCGGGTCACTTCGGGGGTGTAGACTTCAAGGACGTCGGGAAGGCTGACGACTTCTCCCGATGAGGATGAAATCTTGCCGCCGCGGCCCTTGATGCTGATGAAGTCGTACTGGAAGGAGACCGGTGGTTGTGCACCGAATACTTCGACGACGTGCTTGGAGGTGTCGAACGATCCGCCTTCGCTGTGGTGGTCCTTGCCCGCCGGTTCGAAGTCGACGCCTTCATAGGCCCAACGCATGGGCCAGTCGATTCTCCACGGGAGTTTCGCGGCACTGGTGGTGCGCAGGTCGAGGGTCTCGGTCTCACCGGTTTCGTCGTCGCGATAGGTGACGCCCCACTCGCCGTCCCAGGAGAGGATGGTGGTGGTGTCCTTGCCGGTGAAGTTGCTGAAGACCGATATGGGGAACCAGTCGTCGGGCAGCGGGGAGGTCCGGTACTTGTCCAGGAGGGCTTTGATCTCATCCTTGTGCTCGAGTGCGGTCCGCATGCCTTGTGCGTAGTCCGCTGCGCGGTACCGCTTGGCCTGGTAGAGGTACTCGGGTTCTATGCCGACAACGGGCAGCAGGTGCTCGACGGCCTTCTCGTTCGCTTCGGCGTAGTTGGAATAGGCGCCGGTCGTGTCGGGAACGAGGGTGATGGGCTTGCGCAGGAAGGTGGCGAGCAGTTCCGGGTTCGGCATGTTCTTGGGGACTTTGCGGAACACGTCGTAGTCGTCCCAGGAGTAGATGAAGCGGACCTTCTGGCCTTTGTCGCGCAGTGCACGCACGATGAGTTCCACGGAGATGATCTCGCGGAAGTTTCCAATGTGTACGGTCCCCGAGGGGGTTATGCCGGAGGCGCAGGTGTAGAGGTCCTTCGGGCCTTTCTCGCGGATGATCTTGTCGGCGTATATATCCGCCCAATGTAAAGATATGGATTGATTGTTCATGGGGGCGATTATAGCGGGTACTGCGTAGTGGTGACAAGACTGGAGGTGCAATTTCTGCCGATTCCCTACCCGTTTCCTTTCCATTTCATCCAGATGTGCATATAATTGTCGTATGAAACAGATCATGGCGATGGTGCTCCTGGCAGTCTTTCTCCTGGTTTCCTCCATTTCCCTCTTTGCCGAGGTTCCCCGCGAAAGTGGTATCGCCTCCTGGTACGACAGCGATCCGAATGGACCCTTGACGGCCAATGGAGAGCAGTTCGATCCAGATGCCCTGGCCGCAGCCCACAAGAACCTGACATTCGGCACCATAGTGCGTGTTCATGATGTGAACAATGGTCTGTCGGTCGATGTTCGTATCAACGACCGTGGTCCGTTTGTCGATGGCCGCATCATAGATCTGACTCCTGCCGCCGCCCGGGCGATAGACATGTATGAACGGGGTATCATGCCGGTGGAACTGGAGATCCTGTACGAGCCGGCCGTGCCCGAATCGAAGTACAACCGTCCTGGCGATACCGGCTGGTACCGCGTACAACTCGGAACGTTCTCCAACACCAGGACAGTCCTGCAGCTCTTCGAGAAGTTCCATTCGATCGGGTTCCGCCCTTCTGTCGAGGTTGCCCAAGAGTCCCTGATACGCCTTTCGCTGCGTTGGATCCCCGAAAGGGAGAAGGAATCGAGCCTGAAGATACTGGAAAGCCTCGGGTTCAACGAGGTCCTGCTGCGAAGCGACACCAACCCATTTTTATAAAACTCCAGGCTTGTCACCACGAGGTTATCTAACCTGACAAGAACGCAGGTTTTATGTGCGCGATACTCAACGGGAGTAGAGGATTATGCGTTATCCACCGCCCGGAATGTTGACAGCATCGGACTTTATCCGTATTATCACCAAAGTCGGGCCTATAGCTCAGTTGGTTAGAGCATCGGACTCATAATCCGTGGGTCGAAGGTTCAAGTCCTTCTGGGCCCATAACAGGAACTCCTTGCAATGCAGGGAGTTTTGTTGTTTTTAGAAGCCACATAAAGCTGACTGGGTATGTTCTGCAATGCAACTATACCAAAGGGTGTACCCTAGAATCTTCGCATATAACGAAAAATATCCAGCTTTTTCAGCCTACCGCCGCTGCAGTACCACTAATGCCTCGATTCCTCATTTAGGGTAAATTCAAGGTCCAGGTAAATATTCTCCAGCTTTGTCCGCGCCCAAAGGTTCTTGCGTAGGAACTTCAAGCTGGATTTGATGCTGGGGTCGTTATAGAAGCATTGTAGCTGCAGCATGTCGAACAGCCCGTTCCAGCCGTAGTAATCGACTAGGCGCAGAAGCAATTTCTCCAGCGTTATGCCATGGAGGGGGTTGTTCACTTGTGTAGTTGAAGCGGTTATGTCCGTGATAGAATCTCCTTCACCCGCCCTACTTCACCACTCTCAAGGCGGACCTTGATACCGTGCGGATGCATGCTAGAGTTTGTCAGGATGTCCTTGACCACACCTTTGGTGGTAGCACCGGTGGCTTGGTCCTGCTTGAGGACAATAAGCACTTCCAGTCCAGCGTGTATATCAGCTCTTATCTTACCATCCATATCGATCTCCCCCACACATCTCACTCTATAGTAGAAAGAAATAAAGTTGAAGTGCACCCCGCATCAACGGGAGACACCAAGAAGCTGGCATTGCCGACAAATCGACAGAGTGTATAGGATGACTCCTTTCCCGACTGCCTTTCCAGCATCACCAGGGATGAGTTGAGAGATCGTATCTGGGTAATCTAGTTGCATCTATTTTCGGGCTTCGCTCCGGTGAAGTATTGGGTCTCAAGGCTGAAGATATAGGCTTGGATAGGCTGTTCATCCGTCATTCGTACAATCCTTTCGACGGTTTGAAAACTCCCAAGAACGGAGAGCAAGGACAAGTTCCGTTGCTCCCCGAGGTCAGAGAGAGGCTGCTCAAGCTTGCAGAGAAGAATCCTTGGGATGATGGCTTCATCTTTTACAGCGACAAGAAAGGTCACCCGATGGACCACAATATCCTGTACGCTGGATTGTTAGACGCCATGATTAAGATTGGCATTACCAAGAACGAGAAGGAAAAACGTAATATCGTTTTCTATTGCTGAAGACACCGCTATGCGGTAAAGATGGCTGACCTCGTCGATGCCAGAAGTCTTGGACTGGCCACCGGTCACAAAACCCAAGCCATGCTAGAACACTATGCTGTACATGCCAATGAAACACACTTTCAGGCAGTACAGAACGCGACGGTGAAAGCGTTTGGAGGATAAAACCAAAAACAGAGATATCCAAAATTCATAATAGCACAACAGGACCACGATAATTATTCTTTAGAGTCGGGGGCTTTCGCCCCCTGTACCTCCTAATAGTTACATGGATAAATTATAGAAATGCTTATCAGAAAGCACGTATAGGCCTGATCCTAAGAACGTTTCCCTTGTATTGGCTATACTGATCCCCGTTGAAAAAATTCTGGTTCCACGCGTGGTCAGCATTATCCTCGGAGGAACTCCAGTAACGAAGGGCAGAAAAACTGCCCAATCCCGATATCTTAAGGTTATCGTACATCAAATCCAGCTCGCCCTTCGATGGCAAGAACCAGTCGCTATACCCACCTGTTTCATGAATATCACACAACCTCGCGGCATAGTTTCCTGTCGTAGTGGGTGTATCAGTAACGTTTGATACGTATGCTGTCCCTTCCATCGCTCCCACCAAGGTCGTGGTGTTCGCCTCGCCAGTCCCTACGGCAGTAGAAGTTCCCCCCACTAGAACCGGCGGACCATCCGATACGGTCCGGTGATACCCGAAAATATGGGTGTAATCGGATGCATCCAGAACTATATCCGATGGAGCCGCCTCAAGATACTGCCATCCGTCGCTATAGACTCCCTTGTCATAGAAGATATAGCCCCCCGTAGGACCGATGTCCCTGACTTGGTAAACCTTCCACTTCGCGTACAGTGTCTTGTCACCTGTGGATCCGGTAACTAGCTGGGTGATAGGGCTTCCGGAGAAGTCGCTGCTGGCGAACCATCCTTCAAACGGGTAGCCGGTCCTCGTGGGATCTTGCATCGTGATCGTCGCGGTCTCGATCGTGTAGGTGGCGGGATTTCCCGCGTCGTTGGTCCCGCTGTTCAGTACATAGGTGATGGCATAGGTATCTGCTGTCCACTTCGCATACAGCGTGATTGCTGCATTGGCAGTATAGGCGCCTCCTGCAGCATAGTCGGTTCCCAATCCATCCGCCTGGGTGTTCCAGCCACTATATGCATATCCGGTCCGTTCCAGGTCCCCGATGTTCACCGATAGGCTAAAATCGATATCGTGGGTCTTCGTGCCCACCGCTGGTGCCAAACCAGCGGTCGCTCCATTCGCATGATAGGTGATGGCATAGGTATCTGCTGTCCACTTGGCGTACAGCGTCATGTTCGACTCTACCGTATCCGTATTGAAATTCCAGGCGTTTAGGTACTCAAGCTCTTCGTACCAGCCATCGAACAGGTATCCCTCTTTTACAGGAGTATCAGGTTCCGGAATGCTCATGCCTTTGGCTGCATCAACAGAAGCAACGTCACTTCCCCCTTGGCTATTGAAAATCACCTGATACAATTCCACTCCCTCAGCAGGACAAGAGACCAGTAGTAATCCAATCGCTAGCACCAACAGTGTTACAAGAAAGAACAATCTGTTTTTCATACGAAGCACTCCTAATGGCTCTCCTTTGTCATGCAAGATGACACCAGAGTGAACAAATTAAACCTCTGATATTTAACCAAGTCAATAAATATTTTACGCGAGTGCATTTGTTCTTCATAAAAGACTGCCTATGCCAGGGGAATATTCTTCCAAAACCTTTCATGAACCCATAAATCAAACTCAATCCTGCCGCTTGTCTTTATACATCGCACTGTCTGCTTGCTTCAGCAATTGAGCAAGACTCAAGTCAACATCAGGGCTATATTCGACAGCGCCGCAAGCCAAGGACACTTCGAAAGGGTAATCACATTTTTTCAGGTTCTTCCGCAATCTTATTATCATCGGCTTAACGGTATCAATAGTGGCATTCAATGCAATGACCACGAACTCGTCCCCGCCAATTCTTCCGATGATATCAGAATCCCTGAACGTTTCGCGCATGACTTGGGCAACAGAGACAAGCACCGCATCACCCATATCATGGCCGTAGGTGTCATTGATTATCTTCATTCCATTCATATCCATAAACATTATGGTAATCATACCACCCAATCGTTTTACGTGTCGCAGTTCCTGCTCTGCAGCTAAGGTAAGGCCTCTTCGGTTGAATAATTTTGTCAACGGGTCTGTCACCGAAAGTGCCCTCAGTTGCTCTTCAGCCGCTTTTCGATCTGTGATATCCCTAGCAAGCATCATCAGAAGAGGGTTCTCTCCGTTAATCGTTTCCAACAATTTAGCAGAGACTTCACCAAGAAAGGTCGAACCGTCAGAACGAACCAATACAACCTCGGAGTAGAGACGTTCTCCTTTTTGGATGGCATCGATGAGCAATGATTCCAAAGCCTTCTTTTCGGAGAAAGAAACGAACGAACCGATCCACAGCCCCAGTACCGCTTCCTTTCGCTCGTAATTGAAGAGCTTCAATGCTTTTTCGTTGAAGTCGAGTATAGCCCCTTCCAAGCTGGATAACACGATGGCATCCGGAGACAAGTCAACAATCGATTGGTAGAGGCTCTCCGTCTCACGTAACTGGGTCTCTGTCTTCCGAATTTCCGTGATATCCCGCACGACACCGCGGGAAAAACCAGGATGCCCAGGCACACCAGGTCTTATTTCTATCATACCAGAAGAACCATCCGCACGAATAATCCTTACGGTTATCAGCGATGAAGGCACATTCGAATGCTGAAAGGTCTGATACCTTTGCTTCATCACCTCTTTATTTGAAGGTTCGATGAAATCCAAGAAAGATTGTCCAAGAAGCTCCCCCGGTTTTTCACCGCCTAGGATTTTAACCAATGCCTTATTCACATAGATAAACCTGCCGTCTGGGTCGGTTGCATACAAGCCATCATTCAGGCTGTCTGCAAAAGAAGAGAACTCCAAAAATTCTTGTGAATATTTAAATCGCTCATTTGAATTGGCCGGAGAATTGTTCATCCGCTTCACTCCATCATATTTCCATCGGACGATTCAAATCCCTCATATCCCTGGATAGTTCAAACATCTTAAGGTCTAAGCCATCAGGCATCAACAGAAAAATGTAGGAATAGGCATAGTTTTGTGACGAATTCTCCAGAGTCAACGATCCTCTTTCTTATCGAATCCTTCCGGTATCTGGAAATGATAACCTTGCCGGATGTTTTCTTGGTGGTAGTTTAGGAAAAATTCTATCATGTATCGTACTTCGGATCACTTCGGGAAGCAAATTTTAAAACTTCAATTCATATGAAGAATCTTGCATGACTAGACCCTGATTTGTTTTCTACATATCCTTCCCCCACGATCCGTGTTATTCAGGACCAATCATGTCCGAGGATGAGAAACGTGTCACCAAGAAACGCACCCTACCCGCCAGCAAATCGTTCGCTCATGCCTTTGGTATCCGTCGGGTTGCATCGTATTGTCATGTCAGCATGAAAATAGAACGGCAACCGAACAGCCTCTCTGCCTAGATGGACTTCGAGTAACAAGACGCCTAGGACCATCCGCTTTGGAAGTATGTCGACACGTATGCTGATATTAGCTCTGGTCGCAGCAGAAACTACCGCGTTAGTCCAATTGGAGAGTGAGAACAAGAACACCAACATTGAATAGTGAATCGAATTACTTGATGCAGATATCTTTCAACAATTTTGTAATCATCGGATTGTATGGTGAGAGATGAGTAAGTACCGAGCTGCGTGCATAAAATTTGATTAATACTCATTTCCATTGCCTGAATTTTTCCACCTCACGTCGATGTGTGGCAATTTGTGGGCAACGGTGATACAGTCGTGCATGGCAGGTTCTCTTCCTTGAGCTTTTAGTTTCGTCACCAAAAACTCTACAGGATAGGATCTGCCATTTCCATATCTATTTCACCTGCTCTACCCCTCGTCCCCAGAAAAACTCACTGAGCCCATTTTTACCTAACCTGCCATGGAATTATTTTTATATACAGACAATAGATCGACAGACAGGAATCGTGAGCACGAAGACGCTGCTGGATGCCACCTTCGTCCAATTGTAGGGAAAGTATCTGCGGCGGATAAGCGGATCGAAGTCATTCAGCCTCGTGTCGTCGGGAGAAGTTCGAGAACACCGCATCGACATTGGCAGCGACCATCCGGTCCCAATCCACCTGGGCATCCACTGTCCATACCTGCACGCCGATCCCATGGTCGTGACATTCGGCAACGCCTTCTGAAGTCACCGAAGGAAGTGCCGGGTGAAAGTAATCGAAGCCGAAACGGCTACAGAGGCTTCCTGCATGCACCAGCCCTTGCGCCTCCACCAGAAGGCCCAAAGGAACACCAGGAGCAATCTGCTGCAAGAGTATCAGTGAGAGGTGGTTGAAGGAAGAGAAGAACACCCGATCCTCCAGATGATACTTTTGGATGATCGCAAAGGTCTTCTCCTCCAATCCCGGATAGAAGATCACCGATGATTTGATCTCGATATTGGTGTGCACCGAAGGATCTGAAGAGGCCCATTCGCAGTACTCTTCGAAGGTGGGTATTCTGGCACCGTCGACTACTTCCGGACGAACGCGGGATGCATCGAATCGACGAAGATCAGCAAGCGAATACGACATGACCAGGCCGGAGCCATTGGTGGTACGGTCAATAGTCTCGTCATGGATAATAACAACCTGCCCGTCACGGGTAAGCTGAACATCAAGCTCGATGGCATCGAATTTCGCCTTCGCGGCACGCTGAAACGCGATCATGGTATTTTCCGGGTACAGTCCGCTGAGCCCTCTGTGGGCATACACTTTCATCGTCGCCATCATCACTCCTTCCGGGAAAAAAAACTATCACAACAGATTCGGCAATAATAACACTATGGAGGGAACATACGTCACGATAATCAGCACAACCAGTAGGGCGATGATGAATGGCCACACCTCCCGGATGAAATCTCCCACGGGAACCTTGGTGATGGAACAGGTGGTGAACATCATTGAGCCGAAAGGAGGGGTGATCCCACCGATCATAATATTCACGATGAGAATTAGACCGAAATGGATCATATCCAATCCCATCATACGCATGACCGGAACCAGCAGCGGAGCGACGATGATCAGAACGGCTCCACCCTCCAGAAACATTCCCATCAAGAGGAGAAAGACATTGATCAGTGCAAGCATCATCCACGGAGAAGCTGAGAAGGTCATCAGTATCTGGGTAAGACTGTGGGGAATCCGTTCCCAGCTCAGATAGAGACCGAACACGTTGGCCGCTACGATGATGAGAATCACCGCGCTGGTTGAATACACCGTATTCTTGAGAATGATAGGAATATGCTTCCATCTGAGTTGTTTGTAGAAGAAAACGCCGACAACAGTACAGAACAGCACGGCGATAGCACCAGCCTCGGTGGGAGTGAACACACCGAATCTGATTCCCATGATGATACCGAACGGCAACAGCAACGCCCAGATCGATTCCTTGAACTGAAGGAAAATGTCCTTCGGTGGAGACATCTTGTCCCGCACTGGCAGATACCCACGACGTCGTGAGATAATGTTCACCGCAACCATGAGCGACACACACATGAGTATGCCGGGAACATATCCTCCGATGAACATCTTGGCGACGGAAACTTGGGCGATCAGTGCATAGATGATCAGATTGATCCCGGGGGGAATCACCGGTGCGATCGCAGATGAGGCAGCGGTGATGGCGGTCGAGAATGCCACACCGTAGCCCCTTTTCTCCATCTCCGGGACCAATATTTTCGCTTGCATCGCGGCATCGGCATTGGCTGACCCGGAGATACCTCCCATCAGCGTACTCAATACCACATTGACCTGAGCAAGACCACCCTTCATGTGACCGGTCAACACATCGGCCATCTTCATGAGACTGGCGCTGATACCGCTGTAGTTCATGATCTCCCCGACCATGATGAAGAACGGAACGGCCAGGAGAGGAAAGGACGATGCGCTGGTGATGAATCGCTGCAGGATGAGATCGGGAGGAGTCCCCGTTGAAGCGAAGGTGAAATAAGCCAGGGCTGCAGCTATGAGCGCAAACGCGATCGGTATGCTGGAGAAGTAGAGCACCATGACGATGACGATCGGAAATAATGTCATACCTGTATCCTTATGAAGACATACGGGGCAAATCTCTCCTGCCTCGAACAAGGAGGATCCCCTCTGTGATGAGAAACTGAATCGAGTGAATGGTCATCAGGCCGAAACCCACGGTAATCGCCAGATTAATGTACATCGCAGGAACATCCAGGACCGGGGTCCGTTTCAGCTTGTTGGCATTGATCATGAGGATACTCAGATAACAGACATATCCATTGATTACGGCCATCAGCAAATTGATGACGCTCGAGATGACCTCACGGACTCGCTCCGGAAAGAGTTTCGTGATCAGATCGATACCGATATGCATCTTTCGCTTGTATGCGGCAGCCGATCCGATGAACACACTCCAGAGGAATGCCGTGGTGGCTACCTCTTCGATCCAGAACAGTCCACCGTCGAACACATACCGGAGTATCACGTTGAGGATGACTACCCCGACGGTGATGGATAGAAAACATGCGCTCAGTATCACTTCAAAATTCTTGTACAACCTGATCAGTAGTGCGCCCATAATGCTCCCCAGATAAAAAAGATGACGCACGGAACAGAACAGCTCCGTGCGTCCGTCACTCCATGTTATCGCATGGAATCCAATTCCGCAAATACAGTCTGGAACACTCCGGGGGTCATGCCGGCCTGTTCTACGTACAACGGCGCAAGTGCCTTTCTGAATGCATCCCCATCCACGTCGTTGAACTTCACACCATAGGACTCCAGCTCTTTCACTACGCCAGCGTGCTGGGACTTGAGCAGGTTGACCATATGGTCCGCACCCTTGGTGAACTCTTCCTGAATGATCGATTGATACTGCTCGGGAATCTTCGCCCATACGTCTGTTGAGATATAGACACCACAGGTCCCGAGAATATGACGGGTGGTGGCGACGTTCTTCGCACGGGTTTCATAGACGCGGGTTCCGATGTTGGTGAACTCCGAACCTTCGAGTCCATCGATGACACCCTGTTGCACGGCAGAGAGGGTCTCGCCCCAAGGCAGTGGAGTCGCAATGGCTCCCATCGCTGTGAGGGTGTCGATATAGGTCACGGTACCGGGTACCCTGATCTTCATTCCCGCCAGATCAGCAGGAGTCTTGATTACCTTATCGGTGATGAGATTCCTGAATCCATAGATGAAATCGAGAGCCAGGATCTTGATTCCCTGCTCTTCAGCTTTTGCGACCATCTCCTGAACGACAGGACGTCGTACGAGATCCACATATTCGTCAAAACTCTGGTACATCATCGGAGCGTAGAGCGCCTTGATATCGGGAACGTAGTCGCCGATAAATGAAGGGTCTTCGACGGAAATGAAATCCGCACCACGGACCACCTGCTCCACTCCCTCTTTGTATGCCGGCAACTGAGCCTGTGGGAACGTCTGGATTTCGATGGCGCCATTTGTCTTTTCGTAAATACTTGCGGCAACTTCATCCATGGAAATAGTGAGCTGTTCAGCCGGACTGAATACATGGCTAAGTCTCAACACCAATTTGTAATCATCTCCTGCAGCCGCTTCCTGCTTGCCCGCTGCAAACAGAACCATTGATGAAATCAACACCAATGCCAATACAACCATCAAACTTCTTCTCTTCATGAACCATACCTCTCTTTTCTTTGGTGATTACCTGGACCCCGATGGCAACTACCTTGCTTAAGAAGTTACTCACCGTATTGCGAATACTAAACCCGTTCAATCCGTATGTCAAATATTATTATTAGATAATTACTTTAAATTATACACATTAGTAATAAATTCTGCTTATTTATTAATTTATTTGCATTGCATTATCTGCTTAATTATGCTTAATATTATTGTATGACTGGTGGGTACCAAAAGATCCGAAGGTTGCAGGCGGCGACAAAGGAAGCAGAGCATGACGAACATGAAGAAACGAATCACACTTGACGATATCGCTAGAGAGGCCCATGTGTCGACAGCGAGCATTTCGATGATACTCAATGGCAAGCACCTGAACCGCTTCTCCCCGGAAACAATCGAGTCGGTCTATACGATTGCACGACGGCTCGGCTATGAGAACAAACGGGCGAAGTGGACCAACAATATCTTGCTACTGGTCTGTCCTTCCGTAATCAACCCCTATTTCGCCACGATGATCCAGGGGATGGAACAGGAAGCGCAAGCCTGTGGATTGCAAACCATGCTGATCACCACCTACTGGAATATCGACAGGGAGCGGTGGGTCTGTGAATTCGCGAAGGACCCATTGGTCGCCGGCGTCGTGTTCGCCATGATCCCACAACAACCGCAGCTGGTGCAGAAATTGCATGAGACAATACCGGTCGTGGCTGTCGGGGACAAGCAGAACGAACTGGGCATCGATACGGTGGATGTGAACAACTTCAAGGCAGGATTGTTGGTGGGAGAACATCTGCTGGACATGGGCCATACCCATATCGCATACATCACCACCAGTCTGAACTCACAACACAGCGCACGGGTACGTCGATATGAAGGAATCAAGGCAGCATTGAAGCAGTCGCATCGGCATGATGTGAAAATCCACCTGTTTACCGAGGAGATTTCCGCAGAGACCGAATTGCACACCGTCGATATAGAACACAGAACAGGATACAAGCTGGCTCTGCGCTGTCTTGCCGAGAAGCCACAGGTTACGGCATTGGTTGCCATCAATGACATGGTCGCATACGGCATCATCGATGCCATCAAGGATAGCGGGCATCAGATTCCCGAACAGTACAGCGTCTGTGGATTTGACAACATCTATCCTTCGAATTTCACCGGAGTGGGGCTCACAACCGTGGAACATTCGATAATCCATCGGGGAAAGAGCGCCGTTCGATTGATCTACAACAAGATATCCCGTCATGATTCGGCATCACGGGAGCATGATGCCGGAGCCGTCACCCGTGTGGAATACCAGAGTCGCCTGGTCGTACGTCGTTCAACCATGTATCGCCTTCCCCATAAACCAGAAGGGGTGTGATAGCAAATGGTTTGCGAAGAATGCCATCTGGTTACAAGCGGATCTCGGCTACATCTTGCATCTTGTTATTCCTCCCGACCTTTCCACAAAGATCCTTACGCTGCAGGGAGATTCATTATGGCATTAAGTTCCGTTTAATTTGATAAGTTTCATCATCAGTGGCACTTTACAATTATCATGAAACAATATCCGAATTGAGAATATACTTGAATTTCCTTTTTTGGGAGTGACCAGGAAATCCAAGGCTACATAATTCCAAGCAATGTTCCACTTTATTTGCATGATGGATATCGATTCCATACAACCAGCATTCATGGGACCAGTTTTATTACAATGGAATCAACAAACATAGCGTATAGATTGCCTACGCTGGTCACCCGCAACTCAATCGTTTCTATCTTATGAACAATATCAACCGTTTGTTCCTATAACAGAAACAAAAAGCTGTTAATGTTCTTGACTCAGGAACAATTGACACTTATTATATATGAACCATGACTATTCAAAGAATTGCAGAATTGGAAGCAACCATGAAACGCCGCATTGCATCCTTGCCGATCCGGCTCCGACCGTTTGTCAGGCACAGGGATACACTTCCGCGCACATTCATGCTTACCGGCCCGAGGGGTGTCGGAAAAACAACCTATCTTCTCCACCATGCTCAAAAACTTCTCGAGACCCAGCAGGAAAGGCTTCTGTATCTGTCCGCTGATAATCCTACACTTGGAAATGAAGGTCTGTATGAAATCGTCACTTCCATTTTTCTTGCAGGCTACTCAGGGGTAATTATTGATGAAGTCCATTTTGCCAAAGACTGGAGCATACACCTCAAAGCACTCTACGATGACTTCCCCAACCACAGACTATGGATAAGCGACTCATCCTCCCTCTGCCTACGAATGGGAAAAGGCGACCTGTCCCGTCGTTTCGTTCATATCGATATGCCGCTCTTATCGTTCCGTGAATTCCTCTACCTTGAAACGGGCACAGAATATGCTGTATACAACCCATTCAATCCGAGGGAAAAGCTTCCCCTACAACCATCTCCCAATGTACTCTCTACTTTCAGAACCTATAGGCGCACAGGAACCCGTCCCTTTTACAGCGAAGGTGACTTCAATGATCGAATGCTCTCCATTCTCGATAAAACACTCTACAGTGACATCCCATTTTTCCTTCCCAGCATAACTGACGGCAATCTACGGTTGATGAAAGCAATAACCGGCACATTGACCAATACTTCCATCCCACGACTACAGGTTCGATCGCTCTGCACCGATTGGGCAATAGGCGCTGAAAAACTCTATCAACTCCTGGAGGTAATGCAATCGGTTGACCTCTTGCGTATCATCCGTAAGGAACACGACACCAAAGCGAAGACCGCTGGTGAGAAATTATTATTTTCTGACCCTGCTTTCTACACCGTCCTTGGAGGAGACATTGGAAACGCAAGGGAAGCCTTGGTGGCCATGTTATGCTCCAGTGGTGGATACGTGGTAGAAGCCACAAAAGACGAAACCTCGGGCGATTTTATCCTCTCCAAAACATTTGACAATACCATAAATCATATCAAAATTGAGGTCGGCGGTTCATCCAAGAGTCCTAAGAAAGCTGATTTTGTCATCCGTGATGATACCGATTTCCCTGGGGGCAAAAACATCCCCTTATGGCTGTTGGGCATGATGTACTGATCAGATTACCTACTCAACCCTCAAACAGGAAAAACTGACGGGGATCTTGCGATTATGATTGTCACGAAGTTGTATTCTGAAAGAATTAGCAAGGGGGCGAAAACCAAAAGGCAGCACCTGAAAATCAAAGCTTTCTGGGTACTGCCTACATTAAATTAATGTCTTAAATCAGGTTATTTCAGTTTCTTCCGCTCTTCTGCAATAACCACAAGAGACTTGTTCCAAGAATCAACAAACATATCCCGAAAATATTCGACAGCACCATTCTTTTCAAAGTCTTCAGTGGTGAGTCCATTTTCCCAATATGCCTCCCGGAACTGTGGCAATTTGGCGTTCAATTCATCGATTACCTGTTCTTGCGGTGGATTAAAGAGACGGCTTTCCACCCGACCATCGGCTTCAATCAACTGTTGGCATGATCCAGCCCCTAGCCAGTTCATCGTGATGTTCACATCGCCGCCGACCATTTGGTAGAAATCATCAGGGGTCCTTACACCACCACCGATAAAGCCCAATTCGTAACCACGGTCATGGACAAGATTGTACACTTTCTTCGCAATTACCATACCTGCTTGATACAATACATCAGGATTGATATCTACTTTCTTTGCTGCAATATCCTTCCGAAGCCACTCGTTGTAGATACCGGTTATCAACGAGTAATAGACAACCGGTTTCTTACCAGTCTTCTTGCTGATTTTCATATACATCTCACAGATTTCAATGGTCTGTTGCACAGTCATGACCTCAGTGGCGTTGATTGGCGTATTTTCTTCGATGAGGATTTCCATTGCCTGTAATCCGGCTTTGGTCGCAGGAATTTTGATCATAACATTAGGATTCATCACGCGATTCTTTCTGGCTTCATCAAGGATAACTTGAGGGTTATCTTCGTGGATAGGATCACCTTGAATACTGACATATCCGTACTTTCCATGGCTCTCCTTCCACAATGGCATAAAAATGTCGGAGATTCCCTTGATCAATTTCCTCTGAAGAATACATTCGACTTCATTGTCGTCAGTACTCTCACGCAACGCCTCCGACAGCAACTGCCTTGCATAGGCACCTTCTGTTGGATGGGAAAGCATTTTCCATGTATAGGATGGATTCTGTGTACAACCGCTAGTTCCGGCCTCTATGCCCAAGCGAGCCTCTTCCCTCGTAACATTGTTAACCCAGAATTTGGTCGGCGTCAAAGCTCTAACCCTATCAAAATAATTATTTCTCATTGTTATTTCCTCTCTCATTTCTGTTTTAGATTCAGTTCGATACTCAAGCCAACTTGAATTCACCTTTCCTCGAACGTACTTCCATCTCACGGCGCAATTGGTAAGCCATGGTGGTCTCATTGATTTGCACGTCCTTGTAGGTAAGCAGGGAATCCTTTTTCACTGGACGCAAGACCTTGGCTCCATGCGACAATCCTAGAGGCAGTAAACCGTTCTTCAGGCTGTTCTCCGCGGTTGTAGCCGAACCATACACAGTGTAACCACCCTCTCCATCGATTATTTCGCCAGGGGTTAGATCTTTCTTTGCCTTACATGCAACATCGGCACAGAAGTAGAGACTGGATCCGGTACTCTCATGCCGCAATGCTACGGAAGCTACGCTGATATTCAATTCAAGCCCGATGAAATGGTAAGGGCGATAGAGTGACGCATACTCTCCGGTGGAGTCTACCTTCACCCCATACTCCCGGAAGCAACGTTTCACATAGGGGGTCGGGGCGTGCAATGTAACATATACACCAAAACGTATGTTATCATCGATAGGAGCCTTATATCTATCTTCACTGGCAACACACTCCACCATTCCCGCCTGAGGAAGTATCCCCCCACGATCTACTGGCTTCAGGACATCCTGCAAGTGGTAGAAGCTTATAGGAGGGAACCCCAAACCATGTTCAGGAGCATGTAAACCCGAACCGTTCGCCACAGCAGTCATTTCGATCGCACTTTTGGTTCCATCAAGGAATGAGTTGAACATCTTTGCGTTATAGTCACCACTCTTCACCATCTCTTCGGAGAAGCCATAATACCCCCAAACTGTATCAGGAGTAGAATAGTGGTATTCCGGTTGGAATCGTGTCCCTTTACCTGCGCAAACGACTTCGAATCCGATCGCCTTGGCCCAATCGATCATTTCCAGGATAAGGGCTGGTTGATCACCATACGCCATGGAGAACTTTACACCCTCCTTCTCGGCCATATCGGTCAAGAGTGGACCAACCATGGAATCAGCCTCGACACTTACCATAACAACATGTTTGTGGGCCTGAATCGCCTTTGCCGCATGTAAAGTTCCCGCTATCGGATTACCGGTAACCTCCAATATCACTTCACAATCAGAAGCAATAAGTTCCATCGCATCACCGATAGCACCAACTAGACCTCTCTTTGCTACATCGTTGATTTCGTTTGCATTCTTCACTTCTCGGATATTCTCTTGAGGCCAACCAACATGTTTGCAAGCTGAATATATGTTTGGAATTTTTAGATCCGCGATCCCGACAACTTGAATTCCAGGTGATAGCAATACCTGACTTAAAAACATGGAAGAAAATTTTCCAGCTCCGATAACCCCTACCTTGACAGGATTTCTCTGTTCCTGTCGCTTAGAAAGCAATTCATACAAACTCACGGTATTCTCCTTTTTCACCAACCAAGTTGGTCTGTGGGCGCATGGGCAATTCGTTGCCTCACTTACCCCGTAGTATGGGCTACCTGTCTCTCAGGTTCTTCTTCTATAACGTGTGATTATTCTACTATTCTCACTTCACTTGTTTTTCGATTTGGATTGGAATCTATCCATAAATCGTTCTATGACAATAAGTAACATGATCACGCCGGAAATCGGCATGATCAAATAGACAAGACCGACGGGAACTCCCATCTGGATGCTCTTTTGCACCATTGTCAAGAAAGCAACCTGCCCACCTATTACAATCAAGAGAAGCATGAAAAGGATGTTGAAGAATGTAGCTATCAAGTCAGCAATTTTCTTTATCTTTTGTGGTAACAGATTCACAAAGAACTCGACGCCAAGGTGCCCTTCGTCCCCGAATACGTAAGCCGCTCCTAAGAATGTGATCCATATCAGAAGGAAACGAGGGAGCTCTTCAAAATTCTCAAACGATCTGGAAAAGATATTCCGGGATATGATCTGGATGAACACACTCAATGACATGATTGCAGCCGCGAAAATTAGCACAAAGACACTGCTCTTGTGTAACCACCTATTCAATTTGCGAATAAACATACTAATTCTCCTCTAATTCCATCAACCTGCAAGCAAGGAAGGAATATATGTCGTGATCCCAGGGATCAACACCAGCAGGACGATACATATCAACAGTGCAATGACAAATGGGATGAGCTCTGGAATGATTTCCTCAAACGTTAATCCGGTGATGCTACTTGCGATGAACACACACAGTCCGACAGGAGGCGTGACCAACCCAACTCCAAGGGTCACAGTGAGAATTACACCTACCTGTATCGGATCAAGACCCATCATGATTACCGCTGGCGCGACAACCGGAACAACTAGTAGCATAGCGGCATTTGCATCGAGGAAGGTACCGAGAATCAGAAACAAGACAATGAGAGCAAATAGGAATGCAGTGGGGTGTGAGAAGGTAGTAACCATCGACTCTGCGACATGTTGTGGTACCTGAGCTGCGCTGAGGACCCACGCAAAAGCTCCTGCGGCCGATATAACCAACATGACGGTTGCTGTAGAGGCCATGGCTTTTATCACAATCTCAGGAATATCTTTGAGTTTCAGTTCCTTATAGACGAAAAATCCTAAGAACAATGTGTACATCACCGCAATCGCCGCTGCTTCAGTCGGTGTGAACCAACCGGTGATTATTCCACCGATGATAATGAGTGGTGCAAAAAGAGCAAGCATTCCATCAATCCCGGTGCTGAATACCCGCTTCAATGAGAATTTACTTGAAGATCGGTATCCTCTCTTGATGGAAATGATGGTGGATACGACAAGTTCTGCAAATCCGACCAGAAGTCCCGCACCTATCCCTGCAAGAAACAATTCGGCAATTGAAAGTCCAGCGACAAATCCATAGAGGATCATTGGAATACTTGGAGGAATGATAATTCCGATTGGAGAGGAAGAGGCAGTAACCGCAGCGCTGTATGCTTTACTATAACCCTGCTCTGTCATTGCTGGAATGAGCAATGATCCGACTGCCGAGGTGTCTGCGACAGCGGAACCGGATACTCCTCCAAAGAACATGCTTACCACAATATTCACTGCGGAAAGACCACCTGGTAAAAATCCGACAAGGGCATCGGCAAAAGCCACCAACCTTTTCGTCACTCCTCCTTTTTCCATAATTTGTCCCGCCAACATAAAGAACGGAATGGCAAGAAGGAGCCACGAATTTGCTCCAGCATACATTCTCTGGATAACCTGCATCAAAGGGGTGTATCCTTCCCACAACAAGGCTGCTGCTGAAGATAGAGCTAGAGCAAATGATACCGGTACCTTCAATAATAATAGTATAATCAATGTACCGAATAACACGAGAGTAATGGACATATACAATCTCCTCATTAGTAATTCAATAGAGCATTTCAGCAATAAACTGTCTGATGCATATGACATAAGGAGTATAGACGGCCGCAAGAAATGTCATCTCACGGCCGAATACTCATTACTGGATTTCTCTATTTTCCGGCTTCGATAATCTTGTCCAAGAACTCTCCGAACATCTCACGGAACATCGGGAATGTGGCTTCAACCACGATGTTTTGGAATGCTGTTTTGTCCAACTCGCTCCTGTCCACAACTGCCATCTTTCCTTTCAATTCTTCAAGAAGACGATTTTCTTCTGCTTCGGCAGCCTGTGACCATGCAACACCTGCTTCCTTGGCAGCTTCTTGTACTTGAAGTTGCTGGCTGGCGTTGAGACGATTCCATGCCTTATTACTGAAAGCCAATACGTTAGGAGTATATGCAAAGTCAAGCATAGAAAGATGATCTTGCACTTCATAGAATCGTTGTCCTTGAACGTGCAAGAGCGGATTATGTTGTCCATCAACAACACCACGCTCAAGCGCCACATACAGCTCTGAGAATGCCATCGGAACAGGATTGGCACCTAATGCCCGTAAAGGTGCACTATACACTGGAACTTCAGGGCTGCGAATATTTAAGCCTTTAAAATCCTGAGGAGTCTTAATTGCCCGCACATTATTTGTAACATGACGGAAACCGTGTTCCCAGATTGCCAGACCTTTAAGCTTCGCCTCCTTGCTCAAACTATCAAGAATCTCTTGTCCGAGCGGACCGTTGTTGACGGCAATGGTGTGGGCACGATTTTTAAATAGGAAGGGGATTTCGAACGCACCCATAAGTGGATAGTAACCACCATATAACCCTGCTGAGACGATACCTCCGTCAATTGTTCCAAGTACCATGCCTTCGACAAGAGCTGATTCGTCACCAAGTGTCGAAGATCCGAAGATTTGAATATCAACTGATCCACCTGTTTTTTCCTTTACCATCTTGACGAAAATATCCGCTGCTCCTTGCTGTGGACTTACAGGAGCTCCAACGTGAGCCACTTTAATCACAATCGGCTTGCTTGCCTCTGCAACTCCTTCTCCTTGTCCACCAGCAAATACATTGGCGGCTAGCAGTACCATCAGAATCGTCATTAACATTTTCAAACTCTTTCTCATACAAAATCTCCTTTTTGTAGCCAGCTTGATATATTTATTACATTTATGCTGTGCTATGACTTATATACTACACTAGCTCTTCGCCATTTCATCCTGAAAAACCGCCTAGGGCTCTACTTTTCTCAGATTATCATGGAGAATCTCCAACATCCCACAACTCTTGCTTTCTATTGAAAACCTCTTTAATCTATGTACATGAACAAGCAGACACGTGTAATTTCATTTACCCATGGATTGCAAGCTTCTTATAGCAACGAGATTGATTGGAATCATTTCCATCAACATAGCAGTGAAATTGAGATGGCTTTCCATCCAATTGGCCCTGTGAAATATCTGTTTGGCGGGCGTATCGTGACAATTCATGAGAATGAAACCTTTATCTACTGGGGTGCTATACCCCACAAGGTGATTGAATCTACCAAGGATGATGCCTGTTACTTCCTCACTATTCCTGTTTCGCTTTTCATGCAGATGTCACTTCCCTCGAGCTTCGTCAGACAGATTTTTTCTGGGGAGATATTCAAAGAGACTTCTCCGATTATGCGAGAGATCGACCTACTCTTTTTCAAGCATTCCAAAGAGGTTGTCGCTGAGGAAAATCAGTATTTAAGCCGAAGTGTATTGTATTGGGTTCAATACCGTCTATTTCGATTTCTCTCAAATCTAAATCACCCACTCGAAGAGATGGAGACTTCACAGCTCCCACCAGAACATGATCAAGAGATGCAGATCAAGACGGCATATGTAAAAGTCAAGAAGGATAAAACTGTTGAAAAAATGTACAAATTTATCACCAACAACTATCTTAAACAGATCGTAGTCCAAGATGTTGCAAATTATGTTTGCCTCAATTCTAATTATGCTAATACGTTATTCCGAGAAAGCACCGGCCTAAGCATCGGGAAATTCATCAATATGATGCGCATATATAAATCACAATCATACTTGTTGACCACCGACCTTAAAATAATCGATGTCGCCATGGATTCCGGTTTTCAGTCACTCGGAAACTTTTACAAGGCTTTCCAGCAACAAGTCGGTGAAAGCCCCTCGCAATATCGTTCGAGACACATGCCGAAACTTGAGTTATAATTTGGTGTCAGACACGCTCTCCCAATACGCAGTCTTCTCTGCAGAGAAAAAAAGCTCCACTTTCAGAAAAATATATAGTTTTTTGAAACAGATCCATGAACCTACGAATTTACCCTCTATGGATTAAAGGCCCAGTTCTTCTGGGTCCAAAACAGGAACTCCTTGCAATGCAACGAGTCTTGCAGTTCTCAGAGAACAACAGAAAGCGAGGTACGACGGAACTGCACTAAAGGGTGTACCCAAAATACCCTGAGATACCAGTTTTTGGAGTGGTACATGAGCCGGGAACCCTTCTATCCCTCCCTTCAGAGTAGCGTTTAGTACGCAAAAATTGTTGATCCAAAAAAAACAGGGAAACAACTCCCAGCAATGAACATCGGTCAAACTGATAGGGACCTCGCTATAAAAAAATCCTTGGGATGAAGTGCTTATTTTTCTATAGTGATCTTGGTCAGTTCATAGACCATAAGTTGCTCAACAACGACGTGTGTGAAGCTCTAGTGAAGATAGAAATCTCCAAGGAAGAGAGGAAGAGGTCTACTATTGTCTTTCATAGTTGGAGACTCTGGTATTCAACGAAATGGCAAACTTTGTCAATGCAAGAAGTCTTGGACTCACGACAGGTGATAAAACCAAAACCATGCTGGAACACTATGCTGCCTATGCGATTGAGAATCATTCTCAGACTGTCATGGAAGCTGTGATCAGAGCATTCAACAGGCATCGGAAAGAATTGAATTGTTACAACAATTAATCTATTGCAATTTATATCGCAATTAAATTATCGAAATCAAGAAAAAGTCTTTGACTGTTGCAGTTTGTTGTATTACGATGCATGTATATCACAAAAGGAGAGATATCTATGAAAAAAATCATTACCGTGCTCTTGAGTCTTGCTGTAATGTGCAGTGTTTTTGCTGGTGGTGCCACAGAGCAAGTAGACATGACTGGTAGCGTTGCTATGGTTCTTTCGGGCTTGAAAACTGACCAAGCATTCAATCAATATACCTATGAAGGTATGCTAAGAGCAGCATCTGAAAAGGGAATAAAAACTGCTTACAAGGAAAATGTTACTGATGCAGAACAGGTCGAAGTTATTCGTCAGTTAGCACAACAGGGTTACGAAATCATTATTGGGCAGGGTGGCCAATTCGGTGATTCCCTTGCGACTGTTGCAAAAGAATATCCTGATACTCATTTTATTTTTTCAGTAGGTAAAGATACTTATGGGCTTCCCAACATGTCGGCTGCGACAGTTAGTTACAGCGAAGCAGGATATCTTGGCGGTATTATGGCTGCTCATTCAACAAAGACTGGTAAAGTGGCTATGATTACTGGAGTATTCTATGCAAACCAAGCTCAGATGCGCGATAGTTTTGAGAAGGCATTACATGATGTGAATCCTTCAATCGAATTCACAGCTATCGAAACAAATGACTGGTCAGATACAGATAAAGCATACAATGCAGCCAATGCGCTTATAGCACAAGGTTATGACGTCCTATTCCCATGTCTTGATGCCGCCGGTGCTGGAGTTGCCGCAGCGACTGATGATTCCAAGAACAAGGCTGTACTTGTTGGTTCAGTTGCAGACTATGCAGAAACATATGATTGCAAATCCGCCATGGGAAGTGTTACCTTCAACTGGGAAGGACTTGGATATCTTGAAGCCACAGGCGAACTTACAGATGGAAAATCACATGTTGTTGGAATGGCAGGGAATGGTATTTCTGCTATTTATAATAACCTTTCAAGTGAAGGTGTTGCTGCCGTTGAGAAAGCAAAAAGTGACCTTTCAGCTGGAAAGATCAACATTCCAGACTGATAACTAATAATTTCTGATTTCTGTATACCGCGAGAAGCGGTATACAGAAGAATCTTCGGCGATACATGAGTTCGTTATATTAACGAATCTAGTTGATTAGGTTTTATTTTAAAAAGCCGTTGGATTTTTATATGAATGAAAATAGTATCCTCCTCAAGATGCAGGACATTTCAAAAAGCTTCCCAGGTGTTCTTGCAAATGACCATGTTACAATTGAATGTGAAAAGGGCCATGTACTAGGACTGCTCGGTGAAAACGGAGCGGGGAAGACTACCCTCATGAATATACTTTATGGTCTTTATCAACCTGATCAAGGGAAAATCTTTGTTGATGGAAAGCAAGTAGTTATAAATTCTCCATCAGAAGCTATTAACCACGGAATCGGTATGGTTCATCAGCATTTCAAGTTGGTTGATACCCTTTCGGTAATAGAAAACGTAATTTTGGGTATCCCTACAAACAAAGCTGTTCTCGACTTTGGTCCCGCGAAAAAAAAATTAGAGAAACTCTGCAAAGAGTATGAACTTTTTGTTGATCCAGAAGAAATAGTTTGGCGTCTTCCTGTTGGAAAGCAACAATGGGTAGAAATCCTCAAAGCCCTATACAGAGATTGTAAAGTTCTCGTACTTGATGAGCCAACTGCAGTGTTGACTCCCTCAGAAAGCGATCAATTGTGTCGTGCTATTAGGAAAATAACAGAACAAGGACGTAGTGTAGTTTTTATTAGCCATAAACTACGAGAGGTTATTGAGATAACAGATAAAGTAACCGTAATCAGAGATGGTAAAGTTATTGGTACCGTCAATACGAAAGAAGCGACTCAATCGATACTGGCAGAGATGATGGTGGGGCGTCCAGTTACTATCGAACGTAAAGCTCGCCCAACAGTAAAAGAGCATTCAGCTGTCCTGGTGATGAAAAATGTAAACGCTTTTGACGATAGAGGAGTCCAAGCGCTCAAAGATTTCAATTTGACAGTACATGCAGGTGAGATAGTCGGTGTAGCAGGTGTTGATGGAAATGGTCAACGTGAACTTTCTGAATGTATCACCGGTCTAAGAAAGCCTTCAAGCGGAAGCATTACTATCCAGGACAAGCAAGTTACAAATGTCATCGCAGACCCCTCATTCGTGGGTTTTATTCCTGAAGATAGACAAAAGACCGGGCTTGTCCTCGACTTCACCGTTGCAGAGAATCTTCTCATCAAGGACTACAAAGAAAAACCATATGTAAAAAATGGATTCCTTCAATACTCCGAAATGAAAAAACACGCTGAACATATGATTAAAAAATATAATATAAAATCTCCTTCAGGGGATATCAAGGTGAAAACACTTTCTGGAGGGAATCAACAGAAAGTTGTTATCGCTCGTGAGCTAGATGCTCAGCCTGTTCTAGATGTGGCTTCACACCCCACGAGAGGTTTAGATCTTGGTGCTGTTTCAAATGTCCATGATATTCTTCTCAATGAACGAAATAGAGGAGCAGCGGTCCTTTTTATATCGGCTGAACTTCAGGAAGTAATGGCTCTTAGTGATCGTATTGTTGTTCTTTATAGTGGACAAATAATGGGTGAACTTAATGGTGAAACCGCAGACCAATTCACGATTGGCCAAATGATGCTTGGACAAACAACGGAGGCCAAAAAATGAGAACTAAACAAAAAATCATAAAGGTTCCATTTATTGGCGATCTTATCTACTCCAGCGGTCATACAATATTAGGTATATTACTCGGAATATTTACAGGCGGACTCTTGATTGCAATTTCGGGAGTTAATCCATTCCTCGCATATGCTTCAATGTTTCGAGGGGCATTTAATAGCCTTCAGTCTTTTAGCAATGTTCTTGTCAGATCTTCCCCCTTGTTGCTTGGAGGAATCGGAGTAGCTATAGGTATTAAGTCTGGTGTGTGGAATACGGGAATTGAAGGATACATGTATATTGGAGCTATAGGCGCGACAATCGTGGCAATCCCCGAATTGGGACTACCTCCTATCATCCATATTTTATTGTGTTTTATTGTCGCCATGCTTTTTGCGGGTCTCTGGGGAGCAATTCCTGGTTATCTTCGTGCATATAAGGGGGTCAATGAAGTTACTGCTACGATAATGTTGAGCTATGTTGCGATCTATTTTACCAACTGGATTGTCTCTGGTTCTCCTTTGGCACAAGAAGGAGCTTATTTCCCAATGTCCCTTCCGTTTGCGGAATCCTCCCTTCTTTCAATATTGATGAAAGGAACCAGTCTCCATCCTGGTCCATTTATCGGTCTTTTGATGTGTATAATTTTTCATATCATCCTCAAATATACCCCTTTCGGTTTCAGAACCAGAATGCTTGGTTACAATCCATTCGCAGCGCAATATGCTGGTATAAATTCAAAAAAGCAGATCGTTATGACCATGGTAATTGGTGCAATGTTAGGGGGTTTGGGTGGTGCAATTGAGGTACTTGGCCTTAAACACAGATTATATATGGAATTTGTTACGGGAGTAGGCTATGAAAGTGTAGCAGTTGCACTGGTGGCCGGAGGGGAACCGATCGGCGTCATGCTTTCAGCTTTATTTTTCTCTATTTTAAAGGTTGGTGGCGCTACAATGTCGATTGAAACCGGGGTAAGTTCTTCAATGGCTTCAATTATCATTGCACTGTGTGTATTATTTGTTATTGGAGTTGGCGTTGCAGACTCAAAACGACTAAAGAAACGTGACGAAAAAGACCCTGGAAAAAAGACTTTATCTTTTAAGATGGAGGAAGCTGTAAAATGACATACGAAATTATACTCGATTGGCTTCAAGCTAGTCTAAGATGGTCGGCACCTCTGATTATTTGTGCAATGGGAGAAATCTTTGCGGAACGCTCTGGCATCATTAACATGGGAATAGAGGGAATAATGTTATGTGGAGCTCTCTGTGGAGTAGCGGTTTCATATTATGCTCAAAGCCAGGCTGTTGCACTATTTGCCTGTGTTATTCTGGGCCTTGTTCTTGGGCTTATGGTAGCATTCCTAACAGTTTCACGCAGAACAAATCAAGTTGTTACAGGCTTAATGATAAATCTTCTTGCCATCGGTGCAACTAATGTAATCTTCTCAGTTCTAACGGTAATGCGTCACAAAAGAGCTACTACATTTGGAGCATTATTCCCCGAATCGATGCATAGGATCCCGCTTGTGGGACCCGTATTGTTTGCACAGCCATTCACAACATGGATTGCAATATTTATCGCATTCATTGCCTCATTTGTTTTATATAAAACAAGATGGGGTCTGAATGTGAGAGCCGTTGGTGATAATCCTCAAGCGACCGCTACAGCCGGACTTTCTGTTATCAAATTAAAATACCAGACACTCATTTTGAGTAGTATTGCCGCATCTGTTGCTGGCGGTATACTTACACTCGCCTCAAGTGGATACTTTGCTGCAGGTGGCATGACAGGTGGAAGAGGCTTCATCGTCCTAGCGGCTGTAGTTGTTGGTGGATGGGATCCAATGAGAACAATGTTTGCTTGCATGCTTTTTGGTGCAACAGACGCTGCCCAATTGAGATTGCAGACAACAGAATCAATAATTCCTACCCAGTTCCTACAAATGTTGCCATATCTAATCACCGTAATAGCTCTCACAATCATGGTTAAAAGATCACGTGTTCCAAAGACCTGGGGAGCCGCATACGATGGACGAAGATCTTGATTTTACAATAACAATTTTTCAAGCAGCGCTTGCTACGATTAGAAATTGTAGATGACCTTCTCTGCTATTGGGGATCCAGTTTAAAATATCAATACTGGATAAGATTGTAACCCGAGCATATACCGGCTTTTTCTAGTCAATATATGGCGACATAGAGGAAAGGAGGATTAACCCTATGTATGACCTAGCGATTGTAGGTGGATTATTAATAAACTCTACATCAAAATCATATAAAGATATTGCGATTAGAGATGGTAAGATTGTAGAGATTGCCGATCAGGGAGATCTGGATAAAAACCAGCTTTCAAAAGCAGAAATTTATAATGCTAATGGCAAGAGCGTCATTCCAGCTTTAGTCGAACCACATATGCATATCAAGGCTCCACTTGGTGGTACAGTGGATATTCTCGATTTTGACAGTGCAAGTAAATGCGCAGCATTTGGCGGGATAACTACGTTTATTGATTTCACCTCTACCCTTCCTGGAGTGCCTCTTCTCCAATCAGTTGAAGAAAGAAAGATTGAAATGGAAAAATCCCTTCTCGACTATTCATGTCATTGCAAGGTTGTCAGTCTCATCACACCCGAACTTGCTTCAGAAGCTACGATCGCAGAAAGAAGGTACTCACAATCGAAAACTCCCGAGGACAAAGCTAAAGTATTAGAGGCTAATTCACTCATAGAAAAAACCATTAATGATAGATTGGAAGAAATTCCAAAAATTATTAAGAACGAAGGTATCCCTACATTCAAATTGTTCATGACATACCGAAAAGCAAATGTAATGATTGACGATGTTCATTTGCTTAAGGTCCTTGATACTGTTAAGAAAAATGGTGGGAGATGTGGATTCCACGCAGAAAACAATGCAATAGCAGAGTACAATGAGGAAGTCTTCGCTGGAGAAGGCAAATTGGATTGGAAATATTTCCCTGATTACAAACCTAATCTCTGTGAGTCGGAAGCTGTCAACCGAGTATTGCATTATGCAGAACTACTTAAAGCTCCTGTTTATTTCTTCCATATTTCTACCAAAGAGTCAGTAGAATATATCCGTCAAGCTAAAAAGCGCGGTGTAGATGTAATCGCTGAAACATGTTCCCATTATCTCATGCTAAACAAAAACTATAATATCGGTGAGGATGGAATCCTGTATCTTATGAGTCCTCCTTTGAGAAATGAAGAAGATCAACAAGCCCTTTGGGAAGCTTTAGATGATGGGACATTAAGTTTGGTAAGCTCAGACAATTGTACGTTTACACGGAAACAGAAAGAAGCTCCACTGGGAAATGGACCTAATGATTTTAGAAAACCAATTAGTGGGGTTTCTGGAATTGAAGAACGCTTCACCCTTATGCGTTGGGCTATTGAACATCAAAAGATTACTGAACACCAATTTGTTAAACTATTGTGTGAAAATCCTGCAAAAATTTTTGGTTGTTACCCTCAAAAAGGTTGTATATCAGTTGGTAGCGATGCAGATTTAACTATCTTCGATCCTGAAAAAGTTTCTAGGCTAGAAATAAAAGACCTGCATTACCCAGAAGAGCTTGAATATTCAATCTACAATGAATTCGAAGCAAAGGGTAAAATTGTGTCAACGATCAGACGTGGAGAGTTCTTAGTGAAGGATGGTATTTTTAACGCTAATGCTACGCATGGGAAGTTTATCAGAAGAGAGTTGAAGTGATATCTAAGATCCTAAAGAACTGACGCCCTAGAGTTAGAGTCATTCTAGGGGGCTGGATGTGGAACAATTTTCTTGACACTTATTTAAGAAAATAATACTAATTATTGGGAAACATCCGTAAGTACTTAACATTCATTGTATGATAAGCCCAACTATTGAATCAATTTGCAAAGTAAATAAATGCACATGGTACAATGAAAATTTTTTCTTTTAGCATTGGATTCAGGACCTATCATACTCCAACGAAACTCGCTGAATCTGATTCTTGAGAAATTGCTCCCTGTGATTTAAGTTCAAGTATTGGAATATCCTTCAACCAATTCTGCCAAAGCACAAGTTTCTCTTTTGCTATATTTTGTTTAATTCTTCGCAGTACTGCTTCTCTAGCTTGTTCCATATCTTAGCTGGAATCCCGGTCACCATCTCAAGTCTGTTTGCCGTTTCGAAGGTTATTGGTTGGGCACCTTTCAGAATGCGAATAATGGTCTGTTCTGTCAGTCCGGTCTTCGTAGCAAATTCTTTCTGTGTCATACAGAGACTTTCGATTACTTCACTCAAAGTTTCGCCTGGTGCAACAGCATAGTTCGGAGAATATCCGTATGTACGTTTTGCCGTTGTTTCTTTACTCATCATGGACCAACTACCCTCATCTTAATCAGACTTCCTTATCATCCTAGAATTAACAAATTATTTTACCAATAATCACACAAGTGGAATATTGGGTTGAAATCTCCTGGACCCCAATCCCACAAGCTGCTAGGATAATACTCCGAGGGGTCTGTAACCATGAAACGTATCCACGTCGTTGCTGCAATCATCATTGAGAATGAAAAAGTATTTGCCGCGAAACGCAAGGATGCTGGTGAGCTTGCCCTCAAATGGGAATTCCCCGGAGGAAAGATCGAACAAGGAGAGACTGGTGAAGCAGCAATCGTTCGGGAAATCATGGAAGAGCTGTCGGTAACAATCGTAGTGGACCGGTATCTCATGACCGTGGAACATCAATACCAAACATTTCATCTCACTATGGATGCCTACCAATGTACAGTAACCGATGGCACCCTGGAGATAAGTGAACACGTCGACAGCCGTTGGCTCCCGGTAGAAGAACTCCATTCAGTCGACTGGGCAGCTGCGGATATTCCTATTGTGGATGCAATCGCTCGGATGTTGGGAAATTAGGATGGGAACCGAACGATTCGAGGAGTTGCTGCCTCCTAGCCTGCATACCGGATTCATCGACCACACCCAGCCGTCCAACGAGTTGTACCGTCCGAGTCTCGTGCTCAACGACCCACCAAGAAGCAAGGTGCTCCATACCCTCTGCCGAGAATTGGAAAATTGCTCGTACTTCGAGTTCTCTGTTGCATTCATAACCAGCGGTGGCATAATGATGCTGCTTCAGGCACTCTACGAGGCGAAGGCAAAAGGAATCACCGGGAAGATACTCACTTCGGATTATCTCGGGTTTACCGATCCAAAGGCACTTGCCCTCATCCGGGAACGGTTCGACAATATCGAGCTAAGGGTGTACAGCGGAAAACCATTCCATGCAAAGGGCTACTTGTTTTATTACGGAAAGAGTGATTACGCATCCCTCATGATTGGCAGCTCGAATCTCACCCACGAAGCACTGGCGACCAATCGGGAATGGAATATCAGACTGGTCTCGCTACATGCGGGAGATTTGCTCCGAAAAGTCCGTACGGAATTCAACGCAGCATGGGATATGGCCCACGAGGTGAGTCCTGCCTGGTTGTTGCATTATGAACGGATCCGAGCTTCCATGCATCGGCAATCCCAACCAGCCTCGACTGTACTTCCCGATGAGGAAGAATCCTTTAGTCGAGAGCATATTGTCGCCAATACCATGCAACGCGATGCTCTCGCATCATTGCAACGCCTGCGGCAGCGCGGTGAGAACAAGGCGATCCTCGTCTCCGCAACCGGTTCAGGTAAGACTTTTCTGAGCGCTTTCGATGTCCAACGCTTCGCTCCACGACGATTTCTCTTCATCGTCCATCGTCAACAGATTGCCTCCGAATCGATGCGAAAATTCAAGCGGATTCTCGGCAACTCGATATCCTGCTCTCTTATTGGTGGAGGAACTGAATACGACAAGTCCGCAGTCTATCTATTCTCCATGATCCAAACACTCAGTAAAGATGAAGTATTACGTTCATTCGCCCCTGATGAATTCGACTATATCGTTGTTGATGAAGTTCATCGGGCTGGAGCGGCTTCCTATGAAAAGGTCCTATCTTATTTCACCCCAAAGTTCCTGTTAGGGATGACAGCTACACCGGAACGGACCGACGGCTATGATATCTACCGCCTGTTCGACAATAATATCGCCTATGAGATCAGACTCAACCAAGCCCTGGAAGCCGACCTGCTGTGTCCTTTCCACTATTATGGAATCTCAGACCTGGTGGTCGACGAAGTCCAATATGATGATTTGTCACAGTTCTCAAAAATCACAAGCGATGAATGGGTAAGGAATATCCAGGATGCCATCAACCGGTATTCTATACCAGATACCAGACGCAGAGGCTTGATCTTCGTTTCTCGAAATGAAGAAGGAAAAATACTATCTGAAAAACTCAACTTATTGGGGCTGCGTACACTCGCACTCAGTGGTGCAGACGACGACAAAGCGAGGGACGCGGCTTTTGATCGACTGGAATTGGCAGATGGTCCCAATGCTCTCGATTACCTGATCGCCGTCGATATTCTCAACGAAGGAATCGACATCCCCTCGCTGAACCAGATTATCATGCTACGCCCTACCCAATCGGCAATCGTCTTTGTTCAACAAATGGGACGCGGATTGCGAAAATACCAAGGCAAGGATTTCCTCACTGTCATCGATTTCATCGGGAACTACACCAACAACTACATGATTCCAGTCGCACTGTTTGGGGACACGTCCTTCAAGAAGGACACCCTTAGAAAGCTGGTAAGTTCGGGAAGTCTCGGAATCCATGGGGTTTCAACAGTCAATTTCGATAGGATCGCGAAGGAACGCATCTATAAGGCCATCAACGACGTTTCCTTCAGAACCCTAAAATTCCTGAAAGATGAGTATAATCGGGTCAAGATGAAAATCGGCGGAATCCCAACCATGATGGATTTCGTAGATCATGGCGCGGTATCACCACTATTGTTTATCGACCATAGCAAGAACTATTACCAATTCAAATCCAAGGTGGAAAAACCCTTCGTCCCTGAACTTTCGGCAGATCATCTGCGAAGCTTGGATTTCTTCTCCAAAGTAATCGCACCGGGGATCCGTCCATATGAAGCGGAGATTGTCGAGGCTCTTATAGCTGGCGATGGAAGTCTTACCATGGAGCAGCTGGCTATCAGAATTGAAGAAAAATACAACTTCACCCCGCAAGAAAAATCGTTACACTCAGCGGTCAAGATACTACAAGATGGCTTTTACCAAGCAGCAATGAGAAAATCTTTCGGTAACATCGTCTACTGTTCTTGGGACGGCGACAAGCTCGTACCAACAGAACGATTCAAGCTTCTCCTGGAAAAAGAACCATATCGACAAGAAATCACCGATATTCTGAACCTGGGGAATAAGGAATATCGTACCAATGTGCTACCGCACCGTATGCCCGACGATCTGATGCTCTACCATAAATACTCACGACAGGATGTCTGTAGATTGCTCAACTGGGATAAGGATGAAAGTTCCACGATATACGGATATAAGGTTGATAAACGTTCCATGACGTGTCCAATATTCGTCACTTATCATAAGAATATCGAGGAAATCGATCCAAGCATCAATTATCACGATCATTTTAAATCTCCTGAAGAGTTCGCTTGGGAAACCAGACATAGTGTGAAGTTGGGTTCCAGCGAACCCAAAGCCATCAGGAATGAAGAGGGTCCCATGAGGAAGCTTCTGTTCGTTCAGAAAAATAATGATGAGGGAATCGCCTTTTACTACATGGGATCAATGGAATTTCTCTCGAATACGCAAGGGAAGAAGGAGACCGGAAAAAGCAAGGAACTCCCTGTCGTAGCCATGGAATTCGCCATGCACACACCCGTTCCCGCCGATCTGTACGACTATATCACCGGTTGACGACCCCTCTGAGATACTCCCCCAAACCAGCATCAACACAATACACATAGCAGCCTCGCATACCACGGGTCATGAGGGTGCGGTAGGTGTTTCTGATGATGCTGTCGATAACAGACAGGGCTTCCAGATTGCCCTTCCGGGCCGGCCCGATCAAGCCGTTGAGCGATTTGTCGGATTTTGCCCGCTTGGTATAATCGGTCACTACCCTGCCCTGTTCAAACTTGAGATCCTCGCCGATAATCACGCCGACATGGCTGAATTCCAACCCCTGGGTGGTGTGTATGCACCCAACCTGATCGATCGAGCCTTCCGAGATTGCGAAGGTCCTGTCCCCGCTCAGGTTCCAGGGCATGGCAAAATCACCGATTGTGACATCCACTGCTTTCTCTGGATGCCTCTTGGTCTCCCACTCCCAACAATACCCCGCCAACAGCCGGGCTTTGCCGTCAATTTCATTCTTCTCCCGGATCAGACGTTCAAGCTCACCCGGAGTATCCACAACCCTGAAGTCGTAATCGATTCCTTCCAACGTGGTGTTGGCGGTAACCCGGATACGCAGGACATGGTCCAGCCAGGCAAGATATCCGTCGGAGCCATTGCACCTGAATTGGCTGGACAGCTCGTCCTCATAGACTTCCGCATGGAAATAGTTGGCCCATTGCTTGATCGCGGGTATGCTGCCGTAGTCTTGAGCCGTAACCCGCTGGGCTTCATCGATGAAGAACACAGATAGATGTGATGCCTTCACGATCTCCTTGATCTGGTTCTCGCCGCGTACCACGGGTCCAAACCGGGACTCCTTGTTCAAGCGGTGCGCCTCATCGACAAGCAAGGCTCCAAACACATTCTCCTGGGCATCGACAAACGCTCCGGAACTCTTGAACAGATTCGAGATATCCCGCTTCTTCATGGCGCCCTCGACCAGCTTCACCTCAAACACATTGCGCGGGGCACTGTTCTTTGTCACATAGGCACAATAGATTCTGGTTCGGATCAGCTGGACCAGCAAATTGATCGCCACTACCGTCTTGCCCGTTCCGGGGCCTCCTTTGACGATGAACACCCGTTTGCGCCGATCCTCATTGCACAACTTCGCACTGGCGAGAATACGTTGGAACACGACCTCCTGCTCATCGATAAGCATGAACTCCCGCTTACCCCGCAACATAGCGGCCAAGGCATCCTGCAAGCTCTTCGATGGCCGGATATCACCCTCTTCGATATAGACGAGTGTCTGCTTCTTGTCTCCAGTCTTGATGAATTGCTTGATAAACTGTTGCAGCTTTTTTGCATCACCCCGACAAAACACGGGAGCCTGGTCGATGAACTCCTTGAAATGGGGGAGGAACAACGGATCGTTCGCATCGGTATTCTCATAATTATGCAGATAGGCGCAGGGATTGAGATGAATGGGGACATCCTGGACATTGGCATTGAAATCACTGATCAACGTCTTGTAGCTGAAGGCCTGGTATGCGGGATGTACGGTCGTCTGGAGTGTTCCCTGAAAGCGGGTCCGTACCCGCTGGGTCATTTTCGCGGTTCCAACATTGATAAGTTGCTCGATGTTCTCGACCGGCTGCACTTCGCTCCACTGCTTCAACTCGACAATCACCGCATGGTGCTTCTGCTCGTCATCCAAACCGGAAATGATGAAATCGACCCGTTTGGCGCTTTGTGGGATCGAGAACTCGATCGCTATACCGGCATCCATGGGGATATCGGGATCATGCAGGATTTGGGACATGTACATCATGGAGTGTTGCCAGGACCGCTTCTCGCTTATGCCGACTGAACGGCTCAAGACCGAACGCATTTGCTGTTCGATCGTGTTGTCGATGTATCCGTTCAACACATCCTCGAGAAATTGGCTTTTCTCTCCAAGGTATACCAGCAAGGCGGGACCTCCAGTCGTCTACCAACTATATATCGTGCAGTTCGGTGTATTTCTTATGGGTTCCCTTTGCTTTATCAACGGGATATTTCCTTGCATTCTTCTCCATCTTCGCCATGAAGGAGGCTTTGATATCCACATCCATGTCATGGCTCAACAGGAGGACCCAGTACAGGATATCGGCCAGTTCATCGCCGAGCTGTGCACGATTGTCCTTGATATGGTCCAGGACTTCGGCTTCAGTTTTCCATTGGAAATGTTCCAGGAATTCGGTCGCTTCCAATACCAGCGAGATCGCCATGTCCTTGGAATTGTGGAATTGCTTCCAATCGCGCGCATCACGGAACTTGAGAATCTGTTCGGTCAGTTCTTGCATATCATTCATGGGGATTACTCTCTCAGGTCTTAACCATACCATATTTTGTCTTAGCAGAGGAATTTTTGTTGTTTTATTGCGTATGGTACTCTCGTTTGGTCCATCAGTGCGAAGTTCTACGGACTAGCTCACTTGTTGTATGAATACCTTGGAAATATCTGGATCGAATTGGGTTCCGGAATTTCTTCTGATTTCTTCTATAGCCTCGTTTTTTGTCATTGCCGAACGATAGGCCCTATCGTTGGTCATGGCGTCGAACGCATCGACGATAGCAACAATACGAGAGAGAAGAGGTATTTTATCTCCAATCAAACCTTCAGGATATCCCTTGCCATCCCACCTCTCGTGATGGTAAAGGATATATTCTGCAATAGGAATAAGCTCGGATGTTGCTTGTGCAATTCTAAAACCAATCTCAGGATGCTTTCGTATCTCAACCCACTCCCTGTCGCTCAGCTTACCCGGCTTTGATAGAATCTCAGCACTTACGCCCATTTTGCCTATGTCATGCAGAGTGGATAAAAGCTCAAGTTCATTCAGCTGTCTCTCTGTCAGACCCATGGCTTTACCCACCAGCTTCGACAATTGTACCATTCTATCTGCATGTTCTTCTGTTTCTTGACTCTTCTCAAACATTATTGCTTTTATTGATGCAATTATTGAGCTATGAACGCTCTTCCTTTCCAATAACTTGTGTGTGGACATATTTTCTTCAGCGGTCATCACAATGGTATCCATCGTCTCAGTGCTTTTAGTCTTTGTTGCATAACCTAAAGAAATACTGAGATAGATCAAGCCCTTATGCAACGCATATCCATTACAGGCATCAGATATGCGACCACATAGCAATTGAGCTTGCTTGCTGTCTGTTCGGGGAAGAATAATCCCAAACTCATCTCCTCCGATCCTAGAGACAACATCTTCCTCCCTACAGCAGTCTTTCAATATTTTGGATATTATGATGAGCAATTCGTCACCTTTTGCATGTCCGAAGCCATCATTCACCAATTTCAAACCGTTGATATCTCCCACAATAATCGAAATGGGCAATTGACTTTGGATATCCAGTCGTTTTTTCTCCTCTTCGAAGTAAATCCTATTATGCAGTCCCGTTAAGAAGTCGTGGTGACTAATATAGGCGATCTCTTCATTTTGAAAGATGAGTTCTGCATTTGCATTTTGCAGTTCCACTGCCCGCATATCCTTCTCTTCGTTCTGAAACGCCAGTTCTTTGTTTGCTATCACCAATTCAGCTGCCCGATCCGCCTTCTCACCTGTCTGGAAGAGGAGCTCCTTGTTTGCCAGGACGAGCTCGGCCGCCCGTTTATCCTTTTCTTCATTTTGATAGACTAGTTCGGTATTGGCTATGAGTAGTTCTGCTGCCCGCATATCCTTCTCTTCATTCTGGAACTCCAGTTCCTTGTTTGCTATCACCAATTCAGCCGCCCGGTCAGCCTTCTCACCTGTCTGGAAGAGGAGCTCCTTGTTTGCCAGGACGAGCTCTGCTGCCCGCTTATCCTTTTCTTGGTTTTGAAATACTAGCTCTGAATTGGCTATGAGGAGTTCTGCAGCACGCATATCCTTCTCAACATTTTGAAATGCCAACTCTTTGTTTGCTATCACCAATTCGGCTGCACGGTCCGCCTTTTCTCCGGTCTGGAAGAGAAGCTCCTTGTTTGCCAGGACAAGCTCGGCCGCCCGCTTATCTTTTTCTTGGTTTTGAAACACAAGCTCCGTGTTGGCAATGAGGAGTTCTGCAGCCCGCATATCCTTCTCTTCATTTTGGAAAGCAAGTTTTTTTTGGGCGATGACCAATTCCGCGGTTTTTTGTTGAACATGCAATTTGAGACCATTCCCAATATTCGTAAGCTCGTCTTCATATTTTTTTGCTGCTGAAATATCCCGTGTAACAATTAACGCTCCAATTACCTGACATTCCTTGTCTGTATATACGGATGCATTGCAGGAAACAGGAAGGGATGATCTATCGGTACGTTTGAGATAGAGTTCATGATTCACGACCTTGCCATTATCAAAAACTTGTTTACATCCGATACGAGCCTTTTCCGGCTCGGTGAAGTATCCTGGGAAATCCGTACCGATTATCCTTTCTCTTGGAAGTCCAAAAGCCATTTCGGTTGCAGAATTGATATCTGTGATTATTCCATCCGGTTTTATCGTTACGAGGGAATCAAGGCTTGCTTCTATCAAGTTGCGGTAATAATCCCAATCCTTTGTTGCCTTTTCTTCTCGAACTTCTTGTTTGAAGGTTTCTCTGGACTGTTTATTATTCCCATTGGGCTTTTTCATGTAACCATTATAAACTGTTTCTACCTTCTTGTATCTGTTATTGTTGGATATTTCATGTTGTTCAACCATTTTGTATATTGGTTCAGTCGAAAATACTTCCTGTGGTGGAAAGTTGCCTATAACTGCTTTCAGTTCATCCAAAAATACCACTATCATACAAGGCCAAGGACCGGAAGAGAACCTCTACGAATGATGTTCTACAAGTAATGTATGCATCGTCCACTGGTTTATCCTCTACACATAAACCAGTGATAGGCATTGCCCTGTGCAGGTATCAGGATTACGGCGTCGAAAGCGAAGTATTACAAAATCCTGACGACATCCTTTCTCGGCTCGGCCGCTTCCGGCTCCTTCGCCGCATAGCCGAACACGGCAGAAGCATAGACGGTATGGTTCTCCGGGAGGCCAAGCTCGGTCATGAGGTTGCGTATGATCGGCAAGCCGGCCATTCCCGGCAACAGGTTGAGCCAACAGGAACCGATACCCATGGAGTGGGCGGCAAGCATCATATACCCCAAAGCCAAGGCGGAATCGGGCATGGCATTGCCATTGTCCTTTTGATGCGAGACGATCACATACGTGGAAGCCCCATAGTTGAAATTCGCCTGTTCGTTTTCGGCCTTCTCGATAAGACTGACGACATAGGGGTGCGTTTCGGCTATCACAGGAATCGTAAGCAACGCCAACCGTATCGATTCGTTTATCCGCTGCAGCGTCATATCATCCTGTACCGCCGTGAACCTCCACTCTTGGGAACCCATCCCATTGGGGGCATATGAGCCCGCATGCAGGATTGTTTCCAGTTCGCTTCTCGGTATCATTGCACCGGTGAATTTTCGGACACTTCTTCGCGTTTCTATGGCTCTGATCACTTCATTCATACTATTCACCTCACCTCCGGTAAAATTCCATACCGCTGTCGGCAAGCCGTTCTTCCCAGATCACCTTCAGAATCTCGAGCTCCTCACGATAATCGACCTTCGACTCGTCTTCGTCGTACGGAAGGATCTCGAGCACTTCGATAGTGAAAGCCGAGGCCCCGTCCCGTTTCCATGCGGCTTGGAGTTCCCGGTTTGAAAGACTGCCGAAATCCAGCTGAAAGCGAAATCTGTTCATGGTGCTCTTCAAGTCCTTGGACTCCTGTACGAGACAGGTATTTCCACTATTCGATTTGACGATACACACACCCATCTCGGGTCTTGTGTTCCTGTATTGTTCCTTCAACTTTTTCTTATCAACCATTTTGTACATCCCTAGGCCAGCCAGTAGGCTGATCCGTTCTCAGTCCGTTGCATGAATCCATAATCGACCAGATAGCGTCTGATAATCGCATGGTCGTCGTATATCTCCGAAAGGAGGGCATTCAACTCCTTCTCGGAGTAGCGTCTCCCCTGCTCCAGTTGCTCCACGATCTTGGCCAGGACCACAATCTTCTTCTTCTCTTTGCCAGGGAACCGCTTCAACCTCAACGGAGAGAGACTGGCGAATTCCGCCTGGAGCACCTTGTCCCGCTCTCCCTCGGTGATCACGAACCGGTCGTCGAGCTTCTCCACATTCCCAAGAATGGGCAACATGGATTCACTACCCGTCTCCTTCTTCTCGGCGACCAGCTCGTAGAGCGCAAGAAACAACTTCGCCTGTTTCGCCTTCTCGCGGAACGTGAAGCGCTGGTGCCGTACCGTAGAGGGGGAAATGTCCAACCGCCATGCGATTTCCTTGTCGGACTCGTTGGCATACATGAGGCTCAGCAGTTCCTTCTGGTTTTCGGTCAACGTGTTGTATTTCGATTCGGCGTAGAGCAGCTGCCGAACACGATCGGGGTGTCCGGTCTCGACATGGAACCGGATCGCACGCGAAGCATCGAAGAATCGTCCGCCGACAGGAAATACCTCCCCCTCCTCGAACGTTGCCCCGCACAGATCGCAGGTATAGGTGCGGGAAGTCTCGTCAAACCGGTAGCCCCTTTTGATCGCATCAACCGAACGTGTATCCAAATCCATATATTCCATCCATTGTGTTTATTAATTTTATAAACATACTACTTTTTTGTTTATAGTAATGTCAACACCACAGCCATGGTAGCGGTTTCTGGATATTGACTGCCAGCCGAATTATTATGAAATTGTATCCATGGAACGAAACAAGACGATGAGGACATGCCCCAAAGGGCACACCTATTACAAGAGTTCGGACTGTCCGGTATGCCCCGTATGTGAAAAGGAAAAGGCGCAAGCGCAAGGCTTTCTGGCAACCCTTTCGGCTCCCGCCCGGCGGGCACTCGAGCGCGAGGGGATAACCGACCTGCACACCCTTTCGGCCTATTCGGAACGCAAGATACTCGAGCTGCACGGCGTGGGCCCCACGACGATCCCCAAACTGAAAAGCGCCCTCGCTGCGGCAGGCCTATCGTTCAAGGACGAGTAGGGCCGGTAGCATAGCCACATCGCTGCCAAAATATGCGGGCGGCAAGGCATCACCCAACCTCCCCCTCTTTTTGTATAATCTTTTTATTAATATACAAAATGCTGTATATCTAAATTGACAAAAAGGTGAACACCCAATAGATTGGAGAGTACTTTTGGGGTACTATTCATGGAACAACATTCGCCCGTCCCGTTGACTGAAGAAGAGATAAAAGCCCAGGCATTATTGGGGGAGAAGGAACCCGATAGCAAGTTGCGCGCCTACACCGGTCCGCTGGGACATATCGTCACCATCCTATTCCTGGTTTGGGCAGTGTTCCAAGTCTATGCGAACACGCTCGGGATTGTCGATGCCATGGCCCTGCGCACCTGGCACCTGTTTTTCCTCCTGGGGTTCACCTTCCTGCTGTTTCCGACCTATGGGAAGGAGAAGCGCTCGCGCGCCTTGCCTCCGATATGGGACATGGTCCTGCTGGGCCTCACCATATTCACCTTCGCCTACCTGCTGAACAACTACACGGCGATCGCCAAACGTGGGGGCTATTCGCTGTCGAACGACCTGGTCATGGCAGCCGTGGCGCTTGTCCTCATCTTCGAGGGAGCCCGACGCGCCTGCAAGAACCTGGCCATACTCGGCCTGGTATTCCTCCTGTACAACTTTCTCGGCATGTTCATCCCGGGAGAGCTGGGACATGTGGGATTCAGCCTCAAGCGGGTCCTGAACCACATGATCTGGGGCAGCCAAGGAATCTTCGGCGTAGGAATCGGGGTCAGTGCGACCTACATATTCCTCTTCGTCCTGTTCGGCGCCTTCCTGAAATACAGTGGCTTCAGCCAATTCATCAATGATATCGCCCTCACCATGGTGGGAAGGACTGCCGGTGGACCTGCCAAGGTCGCCGTACTTGCCAGCGCCCTGTTGGGCATGATCAACGGATCGGCGATCGCCAATGTCGCCACGACAGGAACCATCACGATTCCCATGATGAAGAAGACCGGCTACAAGAAGGAGTTCGCCGCCGCCGTCGAAGCGGTCGCATCGACCGGAGGCCAATTCGCGCCACCGATCATGGGAGCCGTGGGATTCGTCATGGCCGAGTTCATGGGGGTAAGCTACACCACCGTGCTGTTGGCCGCCTGTATCCCGGCATTCCTCTACTACCTTACCCTCCTGTTCGCCGTCCACTTCGAGGCCAAGCGCCTCGGACTCTCGGGACTGGCCAAGGAGAATATTCCCAATGCCTTGCAGGTGCTCAAGAAGCAGGGACACCTGCTGATCCCCCTGGTCGTCCTTATCGTCCTGCTCAGCTTCGGATACACCCCACTCTTCGCGGCCGTGATCTCCATTTTCGCCACGGTGCTCGCCTCCTGGATTCGCAAGGACACCCGGATGACCTGGTCGACCATCGTCAAAGCCACCGTCGAAGGTTCCCGCTCGGCCATTACGGTCGGTATGAGCTGCGCGATCATCGGTGTGATAATCGGGACGGTTTCCCTCACCGGTTTGGGTTTGAGCTTCGGCTATATCATTCTCAGGATAGTCGGTGAAGGCCAGCTCTATCTCGGTGGGTTCATGGTCATGCTCATGAGCATCGTCCTGGGAATGGGCGTTCCGGGCGTCGCAGCCTATGTCATCGTCTCAACTGTCTCGGTACCGGTATTGATACAGGCCGGGGCGATTCCCATGGCTGCCCATATGTTCTGCCTGATCTACGCTTGCCTTTCCAACATTACGCCTCCAGTCGCCATGAGCAGCTATGTCGCCAGCGGAATCGCCGACTCCGACCAGACGAAAACAAGCCTCATAGCCGTGAAGCTCGGGCTCACCGGATTCATCCTCCCCTTCTTCTTCCTGGACAATCCTATCCTGCTGTTGGGGACACTTGCCGACATTCCGCTCATGCTCACACTCAGGGCGATCGTAACATCGTCGATCGGTGTCATCGCCCTCTCGGCGGGATTGCAGGGATATCTCTTCCTGCGGCTGAACATTATCGAAAGGATCCTGCTTGTTGCCGCCGGACTGTTGTTCATCGAGACAAGGCTCGTCACCGATCTCGCAGCTCTGCTGATGTTCGGGACCATCATTGTCATCCAATATTTTCAGAAAAAACCATTAGGTAAGGAGAAAAGAACATGAAGAAATTTGGAGTACTTGTATTGCTCGTGGCTCTCTTGGTTCCGACGATGCTGTTTGCGGCTGGTGCGCAGGAAACAGGTGCGAAGCCGGAGAAGACGGTAATCAACTTCCCGACCGCAGCGACAACAGGCGCCGTGTACCCCCTCGGTTCGGCGATGAGCAACATGTGGAACACCAAGCTGACGAATGTGCGCGCCAGTGCCCAGGCAAGTGCCGGTGGCATCGCGAACCTCAACATGCTTGCTGACGGCGAAGCCCAACTCGGTGTGGCCGTCACATCGATCATGTACGAATCCTTCAATGGAATCGGCTCGTTCGAAGGACGCGCGAACCCCAATCTGCGGGTCATGATCGGCCTCTACTCCAACCCGAACCAGGTGGTGGTGACCAACAATAGCGGGATCGAATCCCTCGCGGATCTGGCGGGCAAGCGTTTCGCTTCCGGTGCTCCGGGTTCGACAACCGAAGTCGAGACCAGCATCCACCTCAAGACCAGCGGCGTGAACTATCCCGATGCCCTGAGGGTCCAGTATGTCGGCTTCACCGAGGCTATCGACCTCATGCGCAACAAGCAGCTCGACGGTGCTTGGATCATGGCCGGTATCCCGAATGCCGCCGTAACCGAGATGCTCTCGACCGCAGGCGGAAAGCTGCTCAACATCGACGAGAACCTGATCGCCAAGCTGCAGGAGAAGTACCCCTGGTATGGTGCCTACACCATTCCGGCAGGAACGTATCCCGGACAGGATAGCGATATCCTCACCTCGGCCATCAAACTCACCGTCTGTACCGATGCCCGCGTCGATAACGATGTCATCTACGATATGACCAAAGCATTCTGGGAGAACTTCGAGGAGTTGCAAGCGACCCAGGCTCCCCTGAAGAAAGTCAATCCCAAGGAAGCTGTCAAGGACCTCGCCGGCCTTCCCATCCACGAGGGAGCCGCTCGCTACTACAGGGAGATCGGTCTGCTCTAGACAGTACTATATGGAGGGAACCCTCCAGGTATCGAATCGGGACCAGTGTATGCTGGTCCTGTTTTTTTTACAGATGATCAAACATCCAGTTGTATGTTCGAAACCCCAAGCAGCCTTCGCAGCAGGCCATGGACCAAGGCGAACGGCAAGAGAACGAATCCACCCAGGAGCATTCCCAGTTCATACCAAAGCGAACTGTCCTTGTAGGGCCGTCCCTTCAGTCTTGAGCGCAACGCACTGTAGGGTATGCCGTAGATATTGCCGACCAGCATGATCTGGGCAGCACAAAGCATCACCTGAGCCTCTTGCTCTCCATATGCATCCCTGATCGATGCATAGGCCACGTGTTTCGGGAATCCTCGGGTATCGGCGAAATGTTGGGCAAACAGGATTGCCTTCGACTCCTCGGGCTTCACAAAATTGCCATCGCCACTGAGAAAGCTATGGATCTCTTCATTGCCCATACCCTGCTTCAGGGCCATATACGCATGGGCATAGGAGCAAACCGAGCAACCGTTCACCTCTGTCACCGCCAACTGCATCCGTTCAATGAGATCTTTGTCCACCAATTTCGTTCGCCTGTTGGTGGAGATCTTGCCTGCTGCGGCGGGAAGCATGGCAGAAGCACGATACAGCTCTCCCAATCCGTACTTCTTCTTGAATTCAGTCCGTGCGTCGATATGATCCGGTACCGCGATATTTCGTGCCATGTATGGTGTAACTTCCTTGTGGACGGGATAGGTGAAAGCCTCTGCCTTGTGAATTCAATATACTGCGGCAATAGGATATGGACAAATGACCAGAACGGAGAGAAAATACTGCAAGGAGGTACTATGTATGGCTGATCCATGGTATGTCTCGCTATTCAGGAACTATGCAAAACAGTATGACAAGGAGTCGTTTACCCAAGGGACCCTGGGGGAATGCGACTTTATCGAACAGGAATTGGACTACGACAAGACCTTGCAAATCCTCGATGTCGGCTGTGGTACCGGCCGGCACTCCATCGAGTTGACCAAACGCGGGTACAACATGACAGGTGTGGACTTTTCGGAGGCACAACTGCGACGAGCCAAGGAAAAGGCCCAGGCGGAGAACCTCACCATTCCCTTCCTCCTGGCCGATGCCCGCTGTCTTCCGTTCGAAGAGGATTTCGATGCGGCCATCATGCTCTGCGAAGGTGGGTTCCCCCTCATGGAGACCGACAGGGAGAATGCGGCGATCCTGGCAAGTGTCGCCAAATCCTTGAAACCCGATGCGTTGCTCATATTCACCACACTCAACGGACTCTTTCCCCTTACCAATTCCCTCAACGAATTCTACGCCAACAATACAACCGGGGGTGCGGCGTACGAAAGCGACCGGTTCGATATCGTAACTATGCGTGACAGGAACGTCACCACCTTCACCGACGACGACCAGAAGGAACATACGATCCACTCGAATGAACGGTATTATCTACCCAGTGAGATCACGTGGTTGCTTACCGACCTGGGCTTCAAACAAGTGGAGTTCTTCGGTGCGCACTTGGGAAATTTCAGTAGGGAACACAAGCTGACGAGCCTGGATTTCGAGATGCTGGTGGTTGCCTACAAGCACCTTACGGCAAATGCACTCGTACAGCGTTATACGGCCCAGGTGCAACAAAACACCTTAACCATCGCATATTCGATAATCCTCAATGTTCTGAAAACCCTACACACTACGTTGGAGACAAGGTTCCCCGAGGCAACAGCAACTTCGCTGTACCAGGGGTATATGGATATGAGTTATGTCGGCTTGGTCACACCGGAACTGAAGAGTCATAATCTGAAACTGGCCATTGTCTACGTACATGCGACCGGGTGTTTCGAGCTCTGGCTTGCCGCGCGGAACAGGACGATCCAAGACCAGTACCGGGAAAAACTGCGAGGCAAGGTTAAAGCTCCGTTCCAATTGGTCGAAAAGGAACCTGTGGTCGATGCGATTGTACAGGTAGTACTCGACGAGCATCCGAATTATGATGACCAGAGTTCACTCGTCTCCACCCTATGCGACAGGATTGCGGGATTTCTGGGCGATATTCATGCCATGCTGGTATAGGGAAACAATTTGCGTTGGTTGTAGGGGCCCATCCTCCGTTCCAATGGAAGGTTTTCCAGTGAAGCGACGGTGATTTCCGCAATGGAAAGTACTTCAGTCCCCATCTTCACATGTCCACCGTACAACCGATTGGCTCCGGAGACCACAATATGGAAATGGGGGACCGAGTTCATGACAGTCCCCGATAAGCTCAGGATCTCCATGGGTTCTTCGATGGTACAATCGGCTTCCCTGACAACGGAACCAACTTCTTCCACCGGCTGGTGGTACACCAACTTGCGCAAGGAGCCCACGGCACCCAGGACAACCGCATGGGACAGCTTGAGGTCTCCGATCGCCGAAACGATCGACTCGAGCAACAGTTCGTGGCGGGCCAGTTGGATGATATGTATATCCTTGATTGTTCCGCCTGAAAACAGTTCCATGTCCGTTTGTCCCATTACCCTCTTGCGGTGGTCACGAGACCTCTTCGACCCACTGCAATTGCTCGCGCTTCGCCTTCTCGATGATTCGTTCAAGCGTCTCCTCGAGGTGGAGCTCATCCTTCGCGCGGATCCGTTCGATCATCTCACGGTGTCCATCTATCGATTGGCCGCTCCATAGTGCTCCCCAATCCTGGCTGATAAGAACCATTCCGCGTGCCTGGCTGGCACGTGTCCATAGCTTTTCTATGATATCCAAGGCAAGATCGTTGTGGGCATACGAGTAGAACGTCCGGTGGAACTCCCAGTCGACCCGCAAGAACCCGATATAGTCCTTGTCATCCCGCAGACGAGTCTGCTTGTCGATGATCAGGCGCATTTTTCGCAACCCCTTCTCATCGATGTTCCGCGCGGCAGCCAACGCCACCTTGATCTCGATCGCCGAACGGACGAAGGCGATATTCTCCACGTCCTGCTTGGTGATCGGTCGGACCACCATACCGCCGACTTGGCCGCCGGAAACAGCAAGGCCGCTCTGGCGCAACTCCTGCAACGCATCGCGAATCGCCACTCGGGAAACACGGAACCGCTCCGCCAGTTCGGTCTGTACAAGCCGTTCTCCCGGCTTGAGTTTGCCGGTATAAATCAGCTCCTGCAGCTTGTCCGAGACGGTCTTACTGAGGTTCCGGATCTCGCCAATCTCAATCACAGCGGGCATCGAATCAGTTGACATATGCTCTTTTCCAGCCTTTTCAATAATACTTTTACACTATACTACATACGCAACGGCAATTAAATCAAGAATGCTTCTTCTTTCCGAACGATTTCACTATGGCTGCCGGGGAAAACCCGAACTGTTTGGCGATCGTCCAGACACATGCGAGGAAGAATACCAATGCGATAGGTCGGTTGATGAGGGTCAGGAAATTTCCATCGCTTATGAACAGGGCCCGGCGGAAATAGGAATCGGCCATATTCCCCAGGATCAAACCAAGAATCAACGCACCCGACGAGTATTGCATCTTATCGAAAAGATACCCTGCGATCGCACACACGAATACCAGTGTCAGGTGGAACGGATTGTTGTTGTATGCGAATGTTCCGATTACACAAAGCACCGTGATGATCGGCATGAGGATCTTTGGGGAAATCTTCAGGACCGCGACCATCGGCCGTGTCACCAGCAACCCACAGATGAAGAGGAATATGGTTCCCCACAGAATGATCGAACCGATCATCGGTATGATCTCGGGTCGTTCGATGCTCAACAGGGGTCCGACCTTCAAGCCATGCATCGAGAGGGCTCCAAGGAGCATCGCGGCAGGCGGACTGCCGGGAATTCCGAGGGAAATGAGGGGAATCACCGCGCCTCCGATAGCAGCATTGTTCGCAGTCTCGGGTGCCATGACACCTTCATAGACACCTGTACCGAACTTCTTGCTATCCGGGTGATGCCGTTTCGCATCATCGTAGGCTACCCATGCCGCGATATTCTCGCCCACTCCAGGAACCGCACCGATACCTACGCCGATACCGCCCCACTTGAATATATTGAAGATGTTGCGTTTCAGGATAGGCCATAGATGTACCTTGGGAGCTTCCTCCTTGACGCTGTGGACCTCGCGGGAGCCCGATGACTTCATGACCTTCACAATTTGCGGCAAGCCGAAGAACGCGATAGTCATGGGAACGAACGGGATACCCGACATCAGATCGGGAATACCAAAAGTGAGACGGGTCCAACCCTGGATATCGTCCAACCCCACGAGTGCGAGCAACAGTCCGATGAAGCCGGCAATCCAGCCTTTCACCTTGACGTCGGCGTTGGAAATGGAACCGCAGATCAGAATCCCGAATATCGAGAGCCAGAAGAATTCGGGAGAAGTGAACATCAAGGCCAGTTTGGTGACCATCGGGGTGAAGAGGACGAATATGGCCAAGCCGAACAGTGTGCCGATAACCGAGGAGGACCTGGCCAGCAGGTTTGCATTCCGGGTCTCCCCTTTCAGTGCGAGCGGATGCCCATCAAGACACGTGGCGGCCGCAGAACCGGTACCGGGAATATTGATGAGGATCGCCGATATCGAGCCTCCGAAGATAGCTCCGATGTAGACTCCGAAGAGTATGGTCAGGGCCAAATCGAGTGCCATTCCGTAGGTGATACTTGCGAACAATGCGATCGCAACGGTAGCGGATAGACCAGGCAATACACCGAAAAGTATTCCGATGACCATCGATCCGAACATCAGCACGAGATTTAACGGACTCAAGAGAAATGAGCCACTAAAGACGAAAAACATTTTCAGATTATCTAAGACGGAAATAGCTTCCATGCTGGTGACTCCTATCAAAATGCTACGGTAGCGGAACGCCGATCAGATACTTGAAGACGAAGAATACTGAGAATGACGTTATGATGCTGATCAAGATGATGTTCTTTGGCTTGGTAACCCGGAATGTGAACATGACGAGATTCATGAACACCATCGTGTTGAGCCAGAACGGAATCCGGATCTTGGTGAACATGATCGTGTCCCAAAACACCACCATGTAGAGATAGAGATAGAAGAACACCAGGATTGTCTGTGATGCCTTGTCCTCACGAAAGCGTGCTATCAAGCGCTTCGGAAGCAGCCAGCCGAGGGTAGCCCCACGCTTGATCGAATGGATGACCAGATATATCGACATCAGGATCAATCCGATTCCTATGGCCAACAGAAAAAACCCGGGTGCAGTGAAATATTGCGCATCCATTATACGGATGGCATCGGTTGAAATCTTATGGGCGTATATGCACAAGGCTATGCTGCTGATACCCAAGACGATACCGAATAGCAAATCCCGTTCCCGCGCCTTCATATAAACCTTGGTCGTCTGTTCTTTCGTGGACGTGTCCATCGGTACCAATCTCCTTTCCTTCGCTAGCGAAAAGATAATCGGGATGGGACAGAAATTCTATCCCACCCCACGTATGTCTTGTAGTCGTTACGGCCGGGGAATTCCTGCCGATTCGGGGCTCATCTTGGCGATACCCAGGTCATGGGCCATCCACCAGGTGACCGCTTCCATGTTCTTGGCCAGCGTATTGGCATCGTCTCCAGCCAAACCGAAGATCTTTGCACTCTGGGTCTTGGCGAACTCGGCTGTTTTGGGATCTGCCATTGCCTTCTTGAATGCTGCGCTGAACTGTTCGACAGCTTCTGCCGGTGTATCCTTCGGCAACATGAATCCGAGCCATTGGAACATGTTGGCAAATGCGAAAGCACCTTGAGGATAGAGTTTGGCGGCTGCGGGAACTTCTCCCTCCCATCCGGCAAAGGTCTCGCCCTGGGCTTCGGTGATCACCAACGGCCGAACGATTCCGGCACGGATATATTCGCTGATTTCTCCTGTGGAGCAACTGACTGCGGCGGTCTCACCACTCAGCATGGCGGTGATGGCAGGTCCGCTTCCGTTGTATGGAACATGCTTGAACTCCACATTGGCTGCCTTTTCGAGGGTGACTGCCTTGGTATGCCAGCCCTTACCCTGTCCAGAATTGGCGATAGTAACCGATTTGGGACTTGCTTTCGCTGCCGCAACCAGTTCCTGGATCGTCTTGTATGGTGAGTCTACCGGCACCGCTATGATTCCACCGGAACCTGCCGCGACAAAGAAGTGCCAGTTCTCGGATGTCGGGGCAACGTTGTTGGCACCGAAGAACATCGCTGTCTCCGAGGCACCAAGAACCGTATATCCGTCATGCGCCGAGGTCCATACCTTCTGTGCGGCTGTGCCACCGTTCGCTCCGGGCATATTGGTGCTGATAATCTTGACACCCAGGTCTTCTTCCATCAACGGAGCAAGGAACCTGCACCATGCATCGGTTCCGCCACCCTGGCTGGAAAAGATATACACATTGATATCCTTATCAGGATAACTCGCGGTTTCGCTTGCACCTGCAGCGAAGACCATAGTCGTCGATACCAGTACCAATACCAGTACCATCAGAAATTTTTTCATGTAATGCCTCCCTTTCCTTTTGATTGAAGAATACCTCTCCAATAATCAATACACCGAATCAATCATATACTCGAACGAATCGTTCGGATTTCGCTTTTTCATCAACGCATCCATGGTCGCCATATCGATACGGCTTGCCATCTGCTCGAACTTCCTTGTCAATTTGAGAACCAGATCGAAGTGTTCCCGGGTATCGACTTCCTTCGAGGTGACGTCGAATGCATACCAGTCGTCCACGTACCCGATCTTCTTCACATAATACAGGAACTCCATGAGTTCATTGACGTGATACGCCCCTGGCAACAGGTCCCAGTCCCAATTGCGATCGTTGTCGTTCAAGTGGACGTAGAACATCTTCCCTGCCCGATGAAGCATGCTTAGCGCTTGTGCCGGGCGTTCCCCTCCGAGGATGGAGTGTCCGAAATCCATGGTCACACCAAGGTTCGGGGCTCCGACCGATTGGCTGAAGCTGAGGGTTTCCCCTGCTGTGGCGAACATGCATCGGGTCCGCGGATCGTTGAACTTGTATTCGATGCAGAGTCGAACCGATCGATCATGTTCACAGATCGCACCGAAGGTCTCCTCGGCATACCGGTAGGCGTCGAGGTAGTTCATCTCGAACACATAGTCGTGGCCATCGTTGAGCGGACAGGTCGTGAGTCGATCGGTACCGACTTCGTGGGCGGCATCCATGGCCTGTCTGAATTCATCGACCACTTCCTGCCGCTCTTCGGCGACTTCGCTGGTGAACGAACCCCGAATCCACTTATCCTGTCTCCGGGACCGCACGTTGATCGCCGAGACTCCCAGGTTGGAGTCCGCCAGCAGCTGCTTGAGCAGCTTCATATCCTCAAAGTCGGTGGGATAGCACAGCTCGAGGCCATCCAATTGCTTGACCTTCCTGGCAATCCCGAACTTTTCCACAAGGGCCCTGTTCGGGTTGTACTGCATGTAACGGTTTTTGACGCCGCCAAGGAATGCCGTGATAATCGACAATTTGTTCATTTTATATTTCTCCTCAGATAGTTGATGCCGTCATTGTTTATCTTGTCTTCAAATGCCAATGTCTCCTCTTCGGTCTCGAGCTGGTCGATCCAGCCTTCCAGATAATACGAAGGAGCTTTCCCATGCGTCGCGAGTATGGCTTGTACTGTTTCGAGTTCAAGGATTCCCTCACCCATCGGACAGCCTGAAATCAGGAAGCCGGTACCGACGCGCCGTATCTGCACATCCTTGACGTGGATGCGGCTGATGTGCTGCACAACGTCCTCCAATGCCTGGTACGTACCGATGTTCTGCACGATTGAGTTGAAACAATCGAAACAGATCGACACTCTCGGTGAGTCCAAGGCTTTGAGAATGGCTACCAGATCGACAGGTTTCAGCACAAAGTGGTTCTCGAGCGATAGGTCGATCCGCAATTTGTCCAGAAGGGGTATGACACTCTTAAGGTCGGCAATAGCCTTGTCGATATCGAGTTCTTCCTCATCCACTTCCTCCACCACCAGGCGCATCATCGTGCCGCCAAGTTCTGCGGTGGCTTCCAGGGCTCTTTGCAATTGTTTCGGATCATGTCCGCGGAACCCGGTTTCAATACGCATCCGAGAAGCATATTCGTCCCGGATCGCCATGCGCTCGGCTGGACGTATCAGATGGAACGGAAGATTCTCACATATCTGCACACAAGAGAGGTCCATGGAAAGCGATCGATCGAGAAAACCCCTCAAGTCCATCTTCTTCGAGAGAATCGCCCACCTGTACGAATAACTGCTTAACCCGATTTCCATGTCCACCCCTATTGCCATACAATACAGACTAACGTAAATACAGTATTACTGTAGTACAGTATTATAAGGACGTCAACAACTATCTGCTTTTTCTTTTTATCTAATTAGTTTATATATAGTATAGTTTTAACGAATGTTCTGTATTCATTTTAAAGAAAAATGGTGCCTCGGATTGTAGTTGCGTAGGTGGAAAAGGCCTCTACAGACGATCGATAGTAACCTTGGAGGAGACCATTGTGCGGGTCATTTTCGAAGAACACCCATTGCTTCGGTGAAGGGCTCGTTATTTTCCTTGCATTACGTCATCATGCTGTCAGGAGATTTTGGAGTATGGAAGCATTGGAACGAGCTACGGGAGCCTTGCTAGGTCTATTTGTCGGAGATGCCCTGGGAGCCCAGACTGAGGGTATGCATGAATCTGACCTCCTCACATTATTCCCGCAGGGAATCGAGGAAATGTACACAAAGGACCGTATCGTTGGAGATTGTGGAGAAATCACCGAAAGAAGTGAACTGGCAATCCTTCTCGCACAAAGCATGCTCCTGAGCAATCGATTCGATACCGACAATATCACGGCTACCTATAGGAACTGGCTGGGGGAAAATCCTTCCTTGGTGGAAGCTTCCCTCAAAGCTGCCCTTGAATCCGTCCCTCTCGTAAAAAGCGAATCAAACGGGGCCCTGTCCCGTATCGTTCCCGTGGCCATATATGGATCGACAAAGCAAACGAAGGCCCTTCTGGATATGGCTGAACAAGCGTGTATGATTACGCATCGGAGTCAACTCTGCATTGACAGCAACAAGACCTATGCCCTGGCACTTGTGGAAAGCATCAATGAGGGAACCGGTGGTGAAAAACTGGTCGGCTATCTGAAGGTCTGTGCGGCAAAATACCATTTTGATGGACGCATCCCCGCCATCCTCAACAGTGTCTCCAAGAGCAATGCTGCCTCCTCTGTGGGCAAAGACAAGGATTCGGTCCTCCATACCCTGCAGATTGTGCTCAAAACCCTGCTTGAGACATCCTCGTTTGAAGCAGGAATGAAGCAGATTGTGAAGAAAGGTGGTTCGGCCTGCTCGAATGCGGCTATCTATGGCAGCCTTGCGGGAGCGTTCTATGGGCCGGAGGCTATTCCCGATCGCTGGGTAGCTGAGTTGCAGGCTACCGATAGCCTCACCAGATTCCTGAGAAAGCAGTCTGCCCACAGAAGGTTCAATATGAATCTGGAAACCATGGCAAGCGACCTTGCAACAAGACTACTCAAAAATTAGTTTCAGGCAGGCATAAATTCGAACTATCAGTTTCCCAATGAAAGGTATTCCTACCCAAGGGCAAGGGGTGGAAAGTGGAGGCTTCGCTTCGTTTGCCATGAAAGGTTCCTTCGGTCACCTCACGTCGACTGTATCTGCCCATCGGTCATCTGTTCGGTGACACCGACATCTATCTCATTCAGCCTGTTGTCGACAATCGGTGTCAGTTTCTTATGGGTAGCGACGTACGAGATGGTCTGCTGCGCCCTGACATATTCACTCACATAGATAGCCTCGACGCGGACAGGGTCGAAGAGCGGAACCAGCTTTTCTGCTTTCCGCTTCCCCTCATCAGTGATCGGTTGGTTGTTGAATCTCAAACCTGGCTGGTAGAACTCGCCTTTTTCCTTATCAGCATGCCGCAGTACATATATGCCCATAACCGTACAATATGCGCAACTTGGCAGGTCGTCAATTGATACATTGGATTCTCATTCCTGGTATTCGAACAAATCTCCTGGTTGACACTCCAGTGCCTTGCAGATCGCTTCCATGGTAGTCAGCCGGATGGCACTGATCTTGCCGGTCTTGAGGTTTGAGAGGTTGGCGATGGTAATGCCCACCTCCTGCGCAAGCTCGGTGAGGGACATCTTGCGGTCCGCAAGCATCCTATCCAATCGAATGATAATTGCCATGGCACTTCCTATACAGTCTGTTCATATTCTTCCTGCAACTGCAGCCCATAGGTAAACACTTTTGCAAGGATCAAAAGCGTAAGAGCATACACAACCTCCGCTGGTAGTGGACGGAAACTGAACTGCAACAGCTCATGCACCTCCACTGGTGCCTGCTGAAACACCACCAACAGGTGAATTTGCCGCATATAGGCGAACGCCAGCAGAAGTAACCCCATGTTCCTCACAGAATCGGAAATCGAACGTGCAAAGCCTTCCTTCCTTGAGAACGACGATACCGCCCGTCTCAGGTACACCAGGAACAGGATGGCGACGGCAAGCGTGAGGACCAACAGCAGGGAACATATGATATAGGCACCAAGACTCTCCGCTACAATCGGGACCACAAGATTCACACTATCCGAAAGCGGTGCCACCAGGGGTAAGGAAATTCCTTCCCCGGAGATCGGTACCGAAATGAGATAGATTGCCAATCCGATCAATGCAAGACTCCCCACCACCAGGCCAACAGTAAGCAAGACAAGCAGAGGTTTGAGTATCTTGGATGGATATGTAAGCATGAGAACCCTCCAACATTATTGTTTTACAACTAATATTTATCGTATAACGATAAATATTGCAAGTGTTTTTCCACTTTTCACGTAGAATCACGAACCTGGTCACCCGGATCGTATCGCGTATCACGGATTTGATGTTTAGGAGGCCGTGGATTTTCCTTTTCTCTCGCAACGCGGTTTCTTGCCTTTCATATAATGAAACTCTCTGCACAAGTCACACTTTCCATAACGAGGACACCTTTTTTTGCGGCAAGGACAGTCGTAACCCATGTTCAGCTTTTTCCATATCGCATGGCATTCAACCATGCCGAACCGAAATACGAGAAGAAGGCTATCGCCACATTCCATTCCTTTTCCGCGGAGAGCACCTGGAAGGCGACCTTTCCGAGTGTGTTGTTCATATTTCCAGGACAAACATCCTTCATCTCACCATTCACAACCACCTTCAACCAGACATGCCCAGAATACAACTTCCGGTCGGGAAAGAAGGTCCTAGTGGCATATACCATGTGTGAGTCTACTCCCAACTTTCTCAGAATTCTATACAGGGCCCCGGTTTGCTGCCAACAATACCCCAGCCCCCTTTTAAAAGCCCGCTTTGGCGAGTCCCAAGAATTGCAATACGAATATGCCATTTTAGCGGATACCAAGCCCTGGGCGTATTCAACCAATGGCCATCCCTCGAGACCAGACACCTTGCAAGCCGCCACGGCATCGGCAATCTCGATAATTCCATGATACTCTGTTACCTTCTGCCCATTTCGTAGTAGAACCAATGTACAGGGAATAGTCCGAATATATGTTGCCAAGGCAATACACGCACACAATCCGAATAGGATAACGAATGAAACAAGGGCATACATGAAAAAAGCTTTATTCGGCATCCTCAAATCCCCGTTCTATTGATTTCAACAAAGCCTTGCTGGTATTGGAGGCACCGGAAACCACATCGACCAACAATGTCTGCTGCTCGAGAACCCGATCAACCACAGCAACCGCTGCCCGAGCCCGCTCCGAATCCTTGTTGGATACGACTACAATGTCCTCGTATCTATGCATCAGAACATAGGTATCTACAACATAAGTGAAATTATTGTAAATGAAATCTCCTCGATAGACACCGTCGGAATAGCCTGACAGATCCACATCATGGATCTCCATTTCTCCTACCCAAGAATGGTCCCAGGGTACCCGATAGTCTTCGGCACAGGCAGTGAGGGAGACAAGAATCACACAAACAATTAGGATCAATACAGGTCTATTCATTTCTCTCGTTCGGACTCCTTTACATGCAAATACAATTTTTCAAGAAGAAAAACCAACTTTTCGGTTTCTATATCATCAAGAACTTCAGAGAATGGTCTGAACAAGGTCTCGATATCGGGCAGAATCTTATGGATCAGCTCCTCCCCTGACGGAGTTGCAATCAAATGGTTAACCCTTCGATCCTGGGCAAATGGTTTCCTTTGAATCAGCTGTTTCTTCTCAAGGCCGTCGCATATCACCATTGCGTTTGTCGTATCGGTCTCCAATGCTTTTGCCAACAGTGACTGGTTCATTCCTTGCTCGATTTTTGCCCCCGTGACGATGGCAAGAAGCGCACCGAATTGGGAATAGGTTATTCCATACCCCTTCAGCATGCTGTTGATTCTTCGTCGTGTCTTCAGGTGGATACCCGCAATCAATTCAAATACCATCCGCTGATTGTTGTCGCCATACATCATACTAGTTAGTATAATACCAATTAGTACTAATAACAAGTCCCTTTCGCAAACAACACGCCACTCCTCTCTTTGTCTAAAATTGCCTTGTGACCAGCATACACAATCCGACCCACTTGGGGTATAGCATCAGGAAAGCATCACCCAGCCACTGGCTTGGGAACTTCCTTGCGAATTTCACTATCACCTTTCGCACAATCGGCGCTACACTGGAAGCGTGGTGAAGTTGTGGAAATATCGCTCATGCCAATAGTGGACGAACACGGTTGCTAGCACCCGTATCGCCCATAGGGAGAACCGACCATGAGAGTGAGACCGATTGGGATTGTCCTATTCTGCCTGATAGTCCTGGTTTCCTGCACGACAGGAAGGGACGTCGTCCAACTGGAACCGATCGAACCGGTTGCCGAGACACCAGCGGTCCAAGAGGCAGCGACCGACACTGAAGAAAAGACAAACGACATCCTCGCGATAACCTGGGACACCACCGCAGAACAATGGCGAGGCATGTACGGCCATCGACAGACAGTCTCGCTTCCTCCCAACGGGCAAGCGAAACCCTATTATGGCTACGGATCGTTCGACATGGATTCGAGCATCGGCAGTGCCGCCGTGGTCATGGAACTGTTGACCTATGAAAAGGGAGGGACGGTCACCATCGAATTGCGCGAGGGCCCCGAATACCACAAGGGGGGAGCTGTCCTCGACACTACCGGAAACACCTACGAAGGGTGGAATACCGTTTTTGTATTTGTCGATGAAAACGGACAGGAAATCGTACCGGCGGTGGATTCCATTATAGAAATCCCGGATCCCGACGAACCGGTGGTGCTCCCCACACAACCAGCACCGACGTATTTCACCGTACACAACGCGACCGGTACGACCCTCACCTACCTCGATATCTACACCTACGACATGATGGCCACCGATGAACTCGGGTACAACCTGCTGCCCCAGGGACCGCTGCCTCCAGGCGACTCGGCCCAGATCCTATTCTCGGAACACAAGGATTTGGAGGAGGCCATCCTCTACCGATACGCACAGCTGCTGCATGTATTCGCAGAGAATGAAGCGTTGGAAACCTTCTATCGCGAGTGGTATCCCGACTTCGACACCCTCGACCTGACGATATCCTCAGAGCACCTGTTCCTCATGGAAAGCACCACCGAAACAGCGGCAAATACCATCAGGATCGAAAACCAGACCGACTACGATATTATCGAACTCTATATCCTCACCCCCGATATGGGAGTCGGACTTGATTTCAGCAAGGAGCTGTTGGGCGGCATCGACTTATCCAGCGGCGTGTTCGCGGACATATCCATCGACCAGTGGCCATACCTGCAGGAATTCCTAGCCAACAGCGACATGAGCAGTCTACTCGTTGTTGCATATGACGAAGACGACTATATGCTGGTCAAGGAATGGTATCCCGCATTCGATTCCTGGACACTACTGCTCACCCAGGACGATTACTTCGATCTGTAGGGAAGCCGGACGACTAGGAAAGGGGTCGTACCACCACCTTGGGTTCGATGCTCACCTCGGTTTTCATGGAGTTGGAGATCAAGCAATATCGTTCGGCTTTCTCCAGAATCTTGACGGTCCTCTCCACATCGTCATCGGATGACACGACAACGGTAGGCGTTATGACTATGCGCGTGAATTGCATGCCGGCATCCGTCTTCTCCAAAGTCCCTGTGGCTTCGGATGCATAGTTGAGAAATACAAGCTTGGATTTTTCCGCTATCGACAAGAAGGTGGTCATCAGACATATCTCCGCCGACCCCACAAACAGATGTTCGGGGGACCATATTCCGGGATGTCCGCCGGGAAATTCGGGAGGTGTCGCTACCTCGATGGTCGGCATTCCCTTGGTTCCTAGCTTGCCTTTGCGCATGGCACTCCATTGTACATTCGTCGTATAGGTATGGATTTCGGACATTGCAGCCTCCCTTTGGATGAGTCTTACTCCAAGATACGAAATTTTTCACATACGAGCCACCCGGTTTTGTCTTGCAACGGTAGTCCGAACCGGTATAATGAACGGTAGCAATACTCCAGGGCAAGCCCTGGACCAAGGAAGGCGTTGCCTCCTTTATTGCCCCAAGGGGCAGGGTATTGGACCGTACGTTCCCTGCACTCGCTCGGGAGAGTAGCCAGCAAGCTGGCTCCTTTCCACTCGCTTCGTTTGGAAATGAAAGGCATGATGCAAAAATCGAAGATTGCCGCCCTTCTCCTGCTCATATTCCTGCTCACCCCGCTCGCGGGTGCAACGTTCCCGCAGACAGACGCAAAGACAATCGGGGGATCCGGATTCGATTTTCCTTCCGACGCATTGTCCCGGGGACCAGCCCTATTCGCCCTTGCCATGGGAACTTCTCGTGAAAACGGAGAAATCCAGCAGCAGCATCTACTCCAGTGGCAAGCATACCTGACCGCTTCGACATCGTTCCTACGCGAATGGCCCCTGTACCATTTCCCCGTTATCGATGCTCCGGGTTTTATCCAAGGTGTCATTCGACGCGGCATCGCGAAGAGCTATGAGGGACTAATCGACGACGACAAGGCAGCCGTGTTGTTCATCAAGAGCGCCAGGAAATTCTCCGAGGAATCGGCAATCCCGATCGACGACCAGGCGACTCTCGTGGTCGTACGGTCCAACGGCAGCATAGCAGGATTCGTGAAGGGCTTGCCCAGCACCCAGTCGTTGGGAACACTGGAGCTTCTTGCGAACAATTGATCCGTTTGGCATTTCAAAGAATGGTTTTTTCACGTAAATACTTTGTTTTGTTTCCATAATGTTGCGTATTCCATGCAAAATGGAAACGAAAGGTATCAATATGCTGGGAATAAGCAGGACCTAGACCACTAGGGATTCAGTTGCTCAAATACTGTTAATTTTCAACAGATGCATTCATAAAAGCACTGGTCGGACCAAGTATTCGAATTCCTACTGAAAATAAATGAAAAATATTATAATATAAGGAGTTAAATAGGGACAATTCGGAGAAAGAGGCGTATACTATACCCATGGAACTAAAAATTAAAAACCGGGACATGTACTTGTCCCAACTGATTTCTTACCGCGACACACCGCTTATCAAAGTCGTCACCGGCATCCGTAGATGCGGCAAGTCCACACTGTTGGAACTCTGGAAACAGGAATTGCTTCGTAGTGGAGTCCCTGCGAAGAATATCATCCATATCAACTTCGAATCCATGCAATTCGACAACATCAAGGATTACCGGTCACTATACGCCTGGGTGGAAAAACAGTTGCAACCGACACGGACCTACCTCATGCTTGACGAAATCCAGCAGGTGAAGGATTGGCAGAAGGCGGTCAACGCCCTTACGGTAGATATGGATATCGATATCTACCTCACCGGATCGAACGATTACCTGCTCTCATCCGAATTGTCCACGCTCATCACCGGCAGGTATGTCGAGATCCAGATGTTTCCGCTCTCATTCAAGGAATTCTTGGATTTCCAGGAGCTTGGTCGGGAACTGTCGCTACAGGAAAAATTCGACTCGTATCTGAAGTATGGTTCGATGCCCGCAGTTTCATCACTCCCGCTCGATGGCCAAGTGATCACGAACTTTCTCCAGGGTATCTACAATACCGTAATCATGAAGGATGTGATCCAGCGCAATGTGGTCAAGGATGCATTGTTATTGGAGTCGGTCCTCCGCTATCTCATGCAAAACATCGGCACCATCTTCTCTACCAAGAAAATCGGTGAAAACTGTACGAGTGGAAGCCGGCGAACGTCCCAAGAGGTTGTGGAAAGTTATCTCAATATGTTCGAGCAGGCCTTTGTGATTTACCAAGCGAACCAATTCGATATCAAGAAGAACCATGTGAACCCCAACCTGTCCAAGTATTACACCGTGGATACGGGTATATGGCATGCCGTGCTGGGATACCACACCTTGAACAAGGAATCGCTCATAGAAAACATCGTGTATCTCGAACTGCTCAGAAGAAATTTCGAAGTCTTCGTGGGAAAGATCGAATCCCATGAAATCACGTTCATTGCAAATCGGCATGACCTTCAGTTGTATGTACAGATCGTTTCCAGTTTGGAAGACACCTCCAACTTTGAGGACAAACTCACCACGTTGCAAATGGTCAATGGAACATCCAAGAAATTGATCATCACCCTCGACGAAGGCGACATGCCGACGTTTGAAGGCATCGAGGTCAAGAACGTGTTGGATTTTCTTCTGGAGTAAGTGTATCCCGACCTGATTCGATTACCATCGTTACACGACACATACGGCATTGGCGGAAATTCGCCAATGCCGTTTATCTTATTCAGTACCCCATGGGGGTGGTATACGAGTGCTTCTAACTATAATGCTGGATTTGTCACCGTAGCATGGTCGAGTGCAACATTGGATTGCGCCAAGAGCCGTCCATTCATCGATGCGCTGGTATTCATGACAATCTGTGTCTGACACAAAACGATACCTTCAAAATGCGAACCGGTTCCCATGGATACTTCCCCGGCTACTTGCCAAACGATATTCTTCGCTTGGGCTCCGCCCGCGAGAATGACATCGAAACCATTCCCAATTCCAAGATCGCCATCGATTTGGAATATCCAGGTATCGTTCGCACCACCGGTGATTGTTACATCCGATCCGATGGAGACCGAACTCGTCCATTTGTAGAGTCCTGGAACCAATGAAAGACCACCAATCTCACCCGAACCGAGATTCAATTCATCGGGAGTCGACCGTCCGGCGGCATCGGTATAGGCGAGTTCCATATCGGAGACAGCTGTCGTCAAGTTCGAGGAAGTGGGAGTGACCATATCGGCGGCATAGAGGAATCCATTTACCTGGAACGAGGTCGCATACCCGGTCGCATCAGTCTGTGAGAAGCCGGTCATGTACGATTCGGCGGCAGGACTCAGCCCGATATCACCGGTGATGATAGAATCTGGAACTGTAGAGATCGCGGTCTTGGCCAAGATGACATAATTGGCGGCGGTCCTCAGATTCACTGGTGCAGGACCAATGCCATCTGCGGCTGTGGTGAACGCCCAGACCTTGTCCTCGGTCATCGCGGTATTGCCGATAGTCTCGACCCCTGTCGAAAGTGTGGCGGTATACTCGGTGACATAATCAAGATTTGTCGTCGGTGCGAAAATCGCCTTCTTGTTCGGCGCGTCATAGGTGACCACCCCCAAGATATCCACACCGCCGGAGCTGACTGTGAACGTCACCTCGTTGATTGTCGCGGGATCCACCGTATCGTCGAAAGTCGCGGTGATAGTCCCATTCACATTTGCTCCTGTGGATGCATTGTCAGGAAACGTCGAGGCCACAGTTGGTGGCCCTTGGGTATCCACTGGTGGATCGTCGGCAACGATATCCGCATCGCAACCAAAAAACATCATACTTACTATGATGATTGTGGCTACTAGCAATGCATATTTTTTCAAACTTCGTTTCTTTTTCATGCAAATCCTCCAAATTATTCGGGAAGGAACGCTTCCCTTTTTTTAAAAAAAAGGATCCAGGTGCCGGAGGAAAACCCCCAAACACCTGGATCAAAGAATTAGATAATTGGTGCTACGACAGTTGTTGCATCAAGGGTGACATCGGTCTGTGCCAACATCCTTCCATTGACAGCACTACCTGTCTCACTTACGATCTTGGTCGAACTAAGGATGACTCCTTCCATTGTGGAGTCGGTTCCCAAAGTTGCGATACCGCTGACCTGCCAGAAGACATTGCTAGCTACCGCACCACCGGTGAGCTGAACAGCAAAGCTACTTGCCAGATTCAAATTGCCAGATATCTGGAAAATCCAAACATCGTCCACGCCACCATTGAGAGTGAGGTTGTCCCCGATTACAACGGCGGTATCCCATTTGTAGAGACCAGGAGCCAGTTCCAGTCCACCTATTGCTCCAGTTCCCAGGTTCAAATGGTCAGGTGAAGTTCGTCCCGCTGCATCGGTATAGGCAAGATGCATGTCGGCAATCGCCAAAGTCATCTTTGCAGGGGTAGGGTCGGCCATATCCGCTGCATAAGCCTTGCCAGTGATCAAGGACGAAGTTGCGTATCCGGTCGCATCGACGAGACCGAATCCTGTGATGAACGTTGTCGCTGCAGGGCTGATTCCGATATCACCAGTAATATGCGTTACTCCAGTGGTGGAGATCAACGCTTCCGCTAGGATTGCGAAATCTGCTGCAGTTCCCAAATCAACTATAGTCAATGGTGCCTTTTCGGTCGCTGGGAACACTGCGGTCACTACGCCACTGTTGATGGCATTGGTCGCAGTTGCTCCTGTAACACTGAAGAAGTCCGCGGAAACACCAGTGAGGGTGAATCCGGTTTTCGCCGTCAGGGTAATCGTTGCTGTATAGACGGTCAAAGGCGCGTAGGTGCTTGCGACTGGAGCCCACGTAACGGTTCCAGAATACTGGTCGGTATTGACGTTCTCCATGTTGGGCGCTTCACCCTGTACCGGTGCGGTCACACCAGGAATAGCAGCGATAGTGATCGCCACATCGGGAGCTGCTCCGGTCGCCGGGAACACTGCGGTCACCACGCTACTGTCGACAGGATTGGTTGTGGTCGCTCCTGCAACACTAAAGGCGTTTGCGGCAACACCAGTTGCGGTAAAGCCGGTTTTCGGCGTCAGGGTGATGGTTGCCGTGTAGACAGTCTCGGCAGCGTACGGACTATCCGAAGGTGCCCATGTCACTGTCCCCGTATACTCGGCAGTCTCGGTGACTGTCGTGTCGGGAGTTACATTCCTGACAGGTGCGGTCACACCAGGAATCGTGAAAATTGTCATTGCCACATCTGGATCAGCTGCTGTCGCTGGGAACACTGCGGTCACCACGCCACTGTTGATGGCATTGGTCGTAGTCGCTCCGGCCACGACGAACGAGTCCGCGGCTACACCAGTCAGGGTGAAACCGGTTTTCGGTGTCAAGGTGATGGTTGCCGTGTAGACAGTCTCTGCAGCGTACGGGCTATCCGCAGGAGTCCATGCTATGGTTCCTGTGTATTGGTCGGTTTCGGTAATCAACAAGTCGGGAGTCACATTCCGAACCGGAGCTGTCACACCAGGAATATCGGTAATAGTCACCACCGTATCGATAGCTGCACCGGTAGCTGGGAAGACCGCGGACACCACGCCACTGTCAATGGCATTGGTTGCGGTTGCTCCAGCAACAGTGAAGAAATCGGCGGCAACACCCGTTGCGGTAAAGCCTGCTTTCGGTGTCAGGGTGATGGTTGCCGTATAGATAGTCAAAGCTTCGAACGGACTATCCGCAGGAGTCCATGCAATGGTCGCCGTATACTCGGCGGTATCAATTGCCGTCGTGTCGGGTACCACATTCTGCACCGGTGCGACTACACCGGTAATTGCGGCGATAGTGTACGTCGAATCGGCAATTGCGGTTATGGTGATCACCAAGGTTCCCTCGATCAGGGAATCATCGTTGGCGACCGCTTTCACAGTGACTGTTCCCACACCAGTGGCTGTCAAAAGCCCTGTTGTGCTGATGGTCGCTGTTCCAGTGCCCGCGACAACCGACCAAGTCACACTTGCATCGGTAGCTCCG
>PGXU01000038.1 GCA_002839335.1 Spirochaetae bacterium HGW-Spirochaetae-4 | reverse complement strand
TCATGGCCAGGTGGGGAATCGATTTGAGTGCCACTACCAATGCGGCGGTCACTGTCGGCATGACATCGGCCAACCGTTGCCGTCCCGTACGTTCACCACCGGCAACCGTGGCGTTGCGCAAGGCATGCGAGTCCTGGATCATTCGGAAGGAGTCGGCGATATAGGGGACGAACCGGAATGCGAGGGTCAAGACAAGGGCGGCATGGTAGGAAAGTCCATACCAACGGAGGGCAAGATTGATATCCGCCATCGGAGTCGTCCACATGTAGAGTGTACAGATGTAGGTGATGCCGAGAAACCGTGCGACCAGGATATTCAAGTTCACCAAGGCTTCTTTGGTAGCCAAGGGAAATTGTCCGAGCCGTACCAGCACCTCACCGTCCCGATAGGTCAGGGGCGTGAACAGAATCATGATGACCAAGAGGAACAGTATCGTCTTGATGGGTTGCAATGCCTGTTTGAAATCCGTCGCATACCAGGCGCTGAGGAACGCGGCCGCAACGAGTGTCCACAGACCCGTTTGACGGATTGGCAAGAACACCATGACACACAAGAGCAGGACCGTGAACAATTTGGCCCTCGCATCGAAGATGTAGAGGAACCCCCTACCGGCGACAAAGGTGCTGGTGGTCATACGCCTACCTCCGACGGAGAGACCACACCACCGGCTATGGTGTATTGGCGTTGGGCGATATTGCGGGCGAACGTCCGGTCGTGGGTAATGATAACGATAGCCGCCCCACTCTTGCGCAACAGCGACACGATTTCGAAAGCCGCTGCGTAGGTGACACCGCTATCCAATTCGTCGATGATCACGAACGGACGGTTGAGCAGATAGTAGACCGCGGCTTGCAACTGTTTACGTGCGCCGTACCCCATCATGGTGGGATTGTCATCAAGATCCAAATGGAACAATCGTGCACACGCGCTGACCATCTGTTCCCGCTCCTGTGCACCCAAGTGTCGGATCTGGCGCAAGGACCATCCCAACTCGTCCCTGACGGTCGGAAGGAAGATACCGTAGTCGGGATTCTGGAACAGGTAGCCCACTCGGGTCTGCAAGCCTTTGCCTGCCGTCGCAGTTCCATCGATGGCGATGCTGCCCTCGACCAATGGATCGAGGCCGCACAATACACGGCTGAGGGTACTCTTGCCAGCACCATTCGGCCCGACAAGTGCCACTACTTCTCCCGAAGCGATATGGAAATCGGGCACACTCAACGAAAACGGTTGGTCAGAGGAGACAGAACGCCGTGGATGCACAATGGAAAGGTTCGTGCAGTGCAAGGTGTGGTTCGGAAGCTCGTCGAGCTCCTCCTGCATGGGGGCGAACTGCAGATCGCATTCCCTGTCGTATTCTACGACAATCTCCACCTCGCTCTTGCAACTGAGGGTCCCCTCCCAAAGGTGGCAATAGGTATCGAAATTTCCACGGAATTCATCAAGGTATCGCGAGGCGAACACCACGACAGTCCCTTTCTTCTCCAGGATTCGGGACAACAGCAACTGCCGCCACTGTTCGTCGAGATCGTCGAACGGTTCATCCATGATCCATATGGGAGCATTGACGGCTTCGGTTACGGCAAGAAGCAACCGTTTTCGTTCCCCACCTGAAATCTCTTGGGGATTCACTTGCGCCATGGAGTAGAGGCCCCACCGCTGCAATGCGTTGTGGACCGTATCGACCAAGGCCGTATGTTCGACTCCGAGCGATTCCAATGGGAAGGCCACCTCATCCGCACAGGTGGTCATGAGCAGCTGTTCCTGGGGATTCTGGGCCACCAAGGTCACCCGTGTCATGAGCTCCCAGGGCGTACATTCGGAAATGTCTGTACCGTCGATCCTGACGGTGCCCGTAAGGTCTCCGTCGAAATGTCGTGGAACCAGGGCGCACAGTATCTTGGACAATGTCGATTTCCCACTATCTGGAATCCCCAGGACCAGGGTCTTGGAGCCTTCCCGCAAGGAAAGGTTCACCGTTCGCAGGACGGGATCGGGTTGTGCCTGTCCGCCGTATCTCCGATAGGTGAAGGAGAGATCGGCAATGTCCACCGCTGTCTTCATACTTTCTTTTCTGCTATCGCCATGAACTGCTGGCCGATAGCCCCATAGACTACATCGGGAAGGTCCTTCAACTGTTGTTCATCCAAGTCCGCAGTCGGAATGGGTTCGCCGACCGATACATGGACCACAACCCTGCGGACGCCACGCTTCTGTTCAAGGGCTTTCCTGGAGCCTTCTATGGTAATGGGAACGATGACGGCTTTGGCCCGGGTTGCCAGTTTCAGGCTACCACTCTTGAATTCACCCAGACTTCCGTCCTTGCTCCTTGTTCCTTCAGGAAACACGAACATGGGAATGCCCTTACGAATATTCTCGACGCCCTTGAGTATCGCTTCGATCGATGATCGGGGACTTCTCCGGTCGATATAGATGCAATTCATCGACTTTATCCATGTGCTGAGCATGGGAACCCGCTTCAATTCCGCTTTCGCGATGAAACCCGCCCAGATACGCAATCCTACGATGGTAGCCGGTATGTCGACCATACTCTGGTGGTTCGAGACAAAACATACCGGTGTTCCTTCGGCAGGAATCCGATCCAATCCCGAAACTTCCACCCGGGTGTTCAAGGAGAACAGCACGGTGCGACTGATATTGGTACCGTTGAACCGCATCCACTTGTCCGCTGCCTTGTCGGCTTTGAACAACCGCAAGATGAACGCAGGGAATTTTCCCACAACCATGGAGATGACAAACGTCGGCACAACAATGAGCACGGCAATGAACAGATGGATATATTTCAAAACTACAACCTCCCGATTAACGGAGTTCCTGATTCCGATAGAGTTTGGCGTACTGTCCGTTCGCAGCGATCAAGGAATCATGGTCGCCCGATTCCACGATGGCACCATCGGCCAGTACATAGATGATGTCGGCATCCCGCACGGTCGTCAAGCGGTGCGCGATCACAATCGCGGTCCGTCCCGACGCAAGACGTTTGAACGCATCCTGGATCTGGTATTCCGACTCCGTATCCAACGAGGATGTCGCCTCGTCGAAAATCAGCAGGCGGGGGTTCTTTAGAAATACACGGGCAATGGATATCCGTTGCTTCTGGCCCCCCGACAATCGGGTACCGCGTTCACCGACCTCGGTATCCAAACCTGAAGGCAAGGAGCGGATGAAGGTGCTGAGATTTGCCTTTTCCAACGCATCGTACATCTCTTCATCGGTCGCATCACCTTTGCCATATTTCAAGTTTTCCCTGATGGTGCCGTCGAAAAGGAATACATTCTGCTGGACAAAGCCGATCTGCTTGCGCAGCGAGGCCTTCTTCACTTTCCCGATATCCTGCCCGTCTATCAGGATACGTCCCTCCACCGGCTCGTAGAAGCGGGGCACGAGGGAAACCAAGGTGCTCTTGCCCGCCCCGGATTCACCGACAATGGCGACAGTAGAACCACCTGTGATCTCAATATCGATTCCGGCCAGGACTGTCTCTCCATCTGAGCCATAGCGGAAATGGACATGGTCGAATCGGATGGCACCTTCTGTCACATTCAGGTCGACTGCATCGGGACGATCGTTGATGTCACTCTGGATGTCCATGACTTCGACGAACCGTTCGAAAGCCGCCATACCCTGCTGCAGCTGTTCGGTGAAATGGATAAGCCGGTCGATCGGGGGCAATACGACACCGACATACAGGATAAAAGCCACCAAGTCATACACGGGGACTTTCCCGAGATAGATCAGAACAGCTCCCCCGGCCACAGTGGTGAAGTAGTAGAGCTCCCTGAAGAGCAGCATGGTCGATTCATAGCGGGCCATAACCCGGTACTGGTTGCTCCGGGCGTTCTGGAAAATAGTGTTCACCTGCTTGAACTTTTGCTTCTCGTATCCTTCGCTGGTGAAGGATTGCACTTCCCGGACCCCTTGGATCGAATTTTCGACCACCGAATTGACGTCGGCGACTGTCGAGCGGACCTCCCGGAAACCAGCTTTGAGCTTGCGTCCATAATGGACACCGAAGAAAAGCATGATGGGAAGTGGGATGATGGAAACCAGCGCCAATGGCACGTTGTTCATAAACATGACCGCATATGCTCCGATAATGACGACGATGGAGATAAGCAGGTCCTCGGGACCATGGTGGGCCGTCTCGGTTATCATGAACAGGTCGTTGGTGATCCGCGACATGAGATGCCCGGTCTTGGTCTTGTCGAAGTACCGGAAAGAGAGACGCTGGAGGTGCCCGAAGAGGTCTTGGCGCATGTCGCTCTCCATGAAGACACCCAGCTGATGGCCCCAACGTACCCTGATATAGGTACACAACGTCTGCACCACATAGATGCCGAGCATGATACCGAAGACCGTCATCAACATGGACCAATTGTGGTTCGGGATATAGGTACGGAGCAGTTCACGGGTCAGTTGGGGGAATAGAATCGAAAGCAACGATCCAAGGACCGCTGCTCCCATATCGAGAATGAACAAACGTTTGTAAGGCGAGTAGTAGGAAAGGAACCGTTTAAGCATCACCTTTCTTCCTCTTGAACAACCGGGCCAGAAGACCCTGTTTTTTCTGAGGTGCCGCTTCGACAGCGGTCGGTTTTGCTTGAGGCTTTGATTGGGGCCTTGCTTGTTGTTTTGGCTGTGGCTTCGCTTGGGGTTTGCCCTGCGGTGTACTGCCCTGGGTTCGCGAGGGCTGTTTTCCCTTGGACTTCGCTTGAGTTTTCTCCCAAGAGTCTCCTTGCACACCAGCCTGTGGTCTTGGCCGAGGTTTCTGTGTAGGCTTCGGAGAGGCTTTCGGTGCGTCCGAAGCTACAGTCGGCTTCCCTTCGGTACTATAGACTTGCTTGTAATAGGCGATCCGTTCCTCGAAATCCATCTTCTGGATATCGTTGTAACTCTTGTCGTTCCGAACAGGTTTCGGCCGCGTTGCCGACACCGGCTTCCCACTTGCCTGAGCCCTTGGTGTACTCTTGGTCGTGGTCCGCGGGGCAGGCCTTTCGATAGGAGCGGAAGCGGCTCTCGGTGCGGAAGGTCTGGGTTTGCGGCTGTCGCCTGAACGAGGCCGCCCACCAGGTGCCCCCTTTCCCCTTCCCGAAGCATTGCGCGACCGGGGTCCCGAACTGTTGGATCGTGAAGCGTACTCGCTCTCATCGACCAAGTCCCTGAAACGCATCTTGGCACTTTTATCCTCGACTGGAGGCAGCGTCTCTTCGTCTGCCCATAGCACGGGAATTTTCATTTGGATATAATTCTCGATTGCTTCCAGGCCATAGACGAACTGCTCGCAAGCCAACATGATCGCCTTGCCCGATTTGCCGGCACGTGCGGTTCTTCCAATCCGGTGCACGTAGCTTTCGAAGTCCTCGGGGATATCGTAGTTGACCACAAACTCGAGGTCGTCGATCTGCAAGCCCCGTGCCGCAACATCGGTAGCCACCAGAAATCGCAGCTCCCCGCTTTTCATCCGGTTTATTACCTGAAGCCGCTTGCTCTGGGGCAAATCGCCCATGAGGTATTGCGTGGTGTATCCATTTACGTTCAGGCGCTTGCTGATTTCCACAGCCTTCGCTTTCGTATTGGTGAATATCAGGGCATTGGTTGGATTTTCCTTGGCCATGATCCTGAGGAACAGGTCGAACTTCTCGTTCTTGGCCACATGGTACAATCCCTGTGTTATGAGGTTGACCGTTATCTCTTCGGGTTGCACCTCGATCTCCAAAGGATTGTTCATGTAATCCCAAGCCAGGTTGCGGACCCGTGTCCCCAAAGTGGCGCTGAAGAGCATGGTCTGCCGCTGCTCGCGGACCACCATCATCTTGAACATCTTCTGGATATCGGGATAGAAGCCCATGTCGAACAACCGGTCGGCTTCATCGATGACAAAGGTGTCGACTGTCTTGAAATGCAGTTTGCCCATCTGTTGGAAATCCAGGATCCGTCCGGGAGTTCCTATGATCAGGTCCACACCCTCGAGAACCTGCTTGTCCTGTTTCGCATACCCGACTCCACCGTAAAAACAGCCGATGCGGAAATCGGGAATCCCAGAGGAGAGGATTCTCGCATCATCCTCGATCTGGACGGCGAGCTCGCGGGTAGGGGCTATGATCAGTGCAACTGGCAGTTTTACTTTGAATGCCTCTTCGGGCGGCAATTTCCTTGCTTCATCACGTGCGTTTACGAATTTTTGCAACAACGTTATGAGAAAAACGGCGGTCTTACCAGATCCGGTCTTTGATTGCGCCATGATATCCCTGCCTTGCAGGGCTCCGGGGAGGACTTTCTCCTGCACAGGCATGCAGTCGACGAAGCCGGCGGATTCTATCCCCTTGATCACTTCTTCGTGTAGTGGTAGTTCTTTGAATTTCATGCCCCAACTATACTCTGTTTTGCAACATTAGTGTAGAGCATCCACCTCCCAATACCGGATGAGGGAGTGGATGGCACTGGCAATCGAGAATGGAGGAGCAAAAACCCGACCATCCAAGGAGGAGACCGGCATGGCTCCCATGCTCGTCGAGGAGATGAACAGCTCGTCGAACTGTCCGGCGACAAGGTCGGCAAGCGCAGGAGCTTCGAACACCACCGGGTACCCCAACTGCTCCACTGCCTTGAGTATCTTGTCCCGTGTGACACCCTCCAGGACTGCAGAGGAAGGAGCCGTATACACGACATTGCCTTTGCATGCGAACAGGTTGCTTCGCGTGCCTTCGAGCACCAGACCCTTCGAGTCCACCAATACAGCCTCGAAAGCACCCTGACTACTCGCCTGGCGCAACGCAAGATAGTTCATGAGCAATGAACAGGTCTTGAATTGGGGAAGGAACCGTTCCCCATGGTACGAAATCGCCTTTATTCCCTCGGTGTAGAAGGTTTCGGGATAGGCCAGCATAGGCGATGCGGTTATAAAGAGCCGTGCCTCCATTCCCCCCATGAGCAAAATGCGAATGGTAGCCTCCTGGATCTTGTCACTTTCCAGCAGGAGAGAAAGCCAACCGAGCACTTGGTCGGCATTGAACCGATGGCGCAAACCCAATCCGTCGGCGGAATAGAAAAGCCGGACCATATGGTCCTGGGGGTAGACGACTTTGCCTTGGATGACACGCAACGATTCATAGACACCGAATCCGTATTGCAGCTCCCGGTCGTGTACAGGCAATGTGGCTTCGGTCGAATCCACCAATAGTCCATTCACGATCGCATGTTTTCCTACCATTCCCATGGGCTCAACTCCTTGGTGCACTGTTCAATCGGGAAACTTCAGGAGTTCCCGCGGTTTGCTGCCCCGCGCAGGGCCTACCAGACCATCGTCTTCCATCTGCTCAACCAACCTCGCGGCCCGGTTGTATCCGATCTTGAGGCGCCGTTGCAGGTATGAGGCCGATGCGCTCTGCCGTTCCACGACAATCTTCAGGGCTTTCTCCATGAGGGCTTCATCACTGCCCGAATCGATGGAATCGTCATCGTCACCATCATCGGAGCTGGTATCGTCCTCTTCGAAAAAGGCTTCGTCGAGATAATCGGGCTCTCCCTGTGTCTTGGCATACTCTACGATTCGTTCGACCTCCTCATCGCTGAGGAACGCTCCCTGTATCCGCACGGAGTTTGGATCCCACCCGGGAGCGAATAGCATGTCACCGCGTCCCAGCAGCTTCTCGGCACCGGTCTCATCGATGATGATACGGCTGTCTATCTGACTCGCAACCATGAACGCGATGCGTGTGGGGATATTTGACTTGATGATTCCTGTGATCACATTCGCCGAGGGTCGTTGCGTAGCCAGTACCAAGTGGATTCCAACTGCACGGGCCATGGCGGCCAGTCGGGCCAGCAGGGTTTCCAATTCCTTACCTACGGTTGTCATGAGGTCGGCGAACTCATCTATGACCACCACGATATACGGCAACCGTTCACGTGCCAGCTTCGAATCCAGGATCTTCTTGTTGTATGCGGTGATGTTCCGCACGGCCAGCGCATTGAGCAGTTTGTAACGGCGGTCCATTTCATACAAGCAGAACTCGAGGGCCTTGATCGTTTTCCTCGGTTCGGTGATTACCGGTGTGAGTAGATGCGGGATGCCATTGTACACCCGCAATTCGACTATCTTGGGATCCACGAGTATCAGTCGGACTTCCTTCGGCGAACGCCGGTAGAGAATCGAACTGATCAGGGAATTCACGCAAACCGATTTTCCCGAACCAGTCGCGCCTGCGATGAGCAGGTGCGGAGTCTGGGTAATCTCGATGACCACCGGTTCACCGGTGATCTTCCGCCCAAGGATCATGGGAACCTGATACCCCTTGGCATCTATCGTCGGAAGCAGATCCTTGAAACCGATTATGGATCGTTTCTTGTTCGGGACCTCGATTCCCACGGCCTGCTTGCCGGGAATCGGTGCCACGATACGGACCTGGCGGGCGGCCAGCTGCAACGCGATATTGTCCGAGAGGCTGACAATCGAGCTGACCCGCACCCCTGGCGCCGGAGACACCTCGAACATGGTGACCGTCGGGCCTTTGACTATGTTCATCAAGGTCGCCTCGATCTTGAACTGCTTGAGGGTGAGGATCAGATTTTCCCCTGCCTCGCGCGTTGATTCGTCGATATCTGTGACATGGTCGGGATAGGTATCGAGCAGATCTTCCGAAGGATAATTGTACTTCAATTTGTTGCGGGTCAGAAGCGCGGAAGCACCTTCGTTCGACGATAGGAGCCCCCCGATTCCACTCACCACCTCCATGTCGTCCAAATCCTCCATTTCCTCTGTCACAATCGGGGAGACCTTTGTCGCCGGTACTGGAGGCTCGGGGATTTTGGTTGGAGTCGGATCGGAGACGAACACAGGATTTTCCACTTCCGGAGAAACCTGCGGCGGTTCGGTCGCTTTCGGCTCTACCCGTCTTGTCGCCTTGCGTGGGATACTGGAGGGTACGACCATGGGGTCGGTCATGGCATCCTCCGCCATCTGCCTGCGCAACGAGGGAATCGGATCATACTTCTTCCCCGCGGGAACTTCCTGCGGTTCATCGATATCCTCGACAGGCGTATCGGCAAGGACCACCGAATCGTCTTTGGTCACCTTTACACTTCCGACGTACAATCCGTCATCGGCAGGCTCCCGTTTCCCGATGGTCTTCAACTTCGGCAGCTGCTTGATCTTCGGGAACGTCATCGGAACCTCGTCGACGGAGCTCTGGGACCCGTCGTTGTCGGAGGAATAGGTCATGCCGGGCGTACGGTCCTCGCGCTGCTCATTCCGGTTGATTATGACGGTAGCTTCTTCCTCGTCCCTGTTCCGTTCATGCTTCCCTGGTTTCTTGGACCGCTTGGCCTTCCTATTGGATTCACCGGGGTAGACATATTTCTCCCGGTACATCCTGTTGAACCGTACGGAGACAATGGCAAGCAGGATGAAAACGGTCAACTCGAGCAAGAACGAAAGGATCAACAGCAACAACCCCATGGTATGTTCACGTGAAAGCCGAACAAGCAGGGCCTGCGGAATCGTTGCACCCACCAGAAGCTGCGAAAAGAGGAATACCGTATAGAGGATCAAGGCACTGTACGGCACCATCCACCAGAAGAACGGCCTGTTGATGGTGATGACGAAAAACACTGCCCATACACCGAGGACCAAGGGAACCACATAGGGAACCAAATGGTTTCCCACTATGGTCGGTACGGCATGCAGGATCAGGTACCCGAGCACACGCTCCAGGTCCCCATAGAAGGGAACCCACTTGGACAACGATTCGGGAAAAACCACGGGGACAAGCGCAAGAAGACCCATCAGGCTACAAAGCAAGGATAAAAGCAAGGGAAACTTACGCACCTTCACACCGATTCCTCCTACGATATCTTATACCTTTACGAACAATCCAAACAACCCGAGTGCCGCCAAATAGAAGCTGAAATACCATAGACGGGCATTCTTGACCATCCAAAGCAACAACCGTAGGGCAAAAAGCCCGGTCAGGAAGGCTGCGACGCACCCGAAGACGGTCGGCAAGAACCCGACGGAAATGTGTGCGACCTGGTCATCGGCAAGGGTGAGGACCAATGCCCCAAGAACCGCCGGAATGGAGAGGATAAAGGTGTACTCTCCAGCCCGTTCCCGTTGCATACCCGACCAGAGGGAAGCGGTCAGGGTGATTCCCGACCGCGATATGCCCGCCAAGGTTCCGAAACCTTGGGCGATACCGGTGACCAACATCTGCAGCCACGTATACGTTCCGGTTGGACGCACCACCTTCCCGGCCCATGCGGTTGTCGCAAGCAGGGCTGCGGTCAGCAACATCAACAGGGAGACCGATTGCCTCGATTCGCTATCGAGGCCAGCGATGCGAATGGACAAGGCGACTGCGACTGTCAATATCGTCGCCCCCAGGACAATCGCGATCAAACGCAAGTCGTCGGCATCTTCTGGCCGGCTCCTTCTTCCCACGAAGCGGAAGGCCGCCATGAGAAGGCGCAAGACCAATACCCGATAGTAATAGACTATGACGAATAGCGTGGCTACGTGGAGCAGAACATCGAACAACAAGGGAACTTGACCGATTGCGAAATAATCGCGGACCAGTACCAGGTGGCCTGAACTTGAGACCGGGAGGAATTCTGTCAATCCCTGGACCAGCCCCAAGACTATCCCCTCGAATACGGACACGCTGCTGTTCATTCCCAACTACCCCTTGTCATAGATTACCTGGCAATCTTTTGCAGCACGCACAAGTTCCGGGATGCCTCGAGAAACGGAACCTCGAGTGGGACAATCGTATGCCTCCACCCCAAGACACTGCCACCTTTCCCCTCTGCAACCAGGGTTTCGACCGCTGCAAGCTCTTCTTCAATTGAATCCGTACGGCCCTTATAGGCACAGACCGAACCACCTTCGGCAAGAATGGCGCCGACAGGCCTGATACTATCGGTCAACGGGTGAAACGCCCTGAACGTGACGACACCGAAACGGGCATCCACTTCAGACAGGTCTCTTTCAATAACCTCCAGACGCCCGTCAAGGTTACAAAGTGCCAGCGCGTTCCGAAGGAATCCTGCCCGCCGCCCCGACCGTTCGATAAGGGACATCGGCATATCGCGGAGCATGATGGCCAAGGGAATTCCCGGCAATCCCGCACCGGAACCGACATCGCACATGCGCACGTGGGAAGGCGAAGAAGCAAGCAATTCCCTAAAATAGGAAACCGCTGAAAGCGAATCGAGCAGATGCTTCACAATGAACTCGCGACCCTCTGCGCCCACCAACCGATAGGTGTCGTTGAACAGGTATACTTCACGGATATAATTGGCGAATTGCAGTTCCTGACTGCCCTCGAGTTGAAGACCCAATTTCGCCATACCTTCCTGCAGCACCTGCATGTCCTGCGAAATATCACGCATCCTTGTGCTTTCCTTTTCTGGCCAGAACTACCATGAGTATCGCCAGATCACTGGTCCGAACACCGGAAATACGACCGGCTTGACCGACTGAAAGAGGCTGTACAGCCTTGAATTTCTCCCGAGACTCCATTGAGAGGCCATCGACAGCATCATAATCGAAATCGGGGGGAATTGCGATGCGCTCCATGCGCACATACCGGTCGACCTGGCGGTCCTGTCGTTTCACATACCCGGCGTATTTGATATCGAGCTCAGCCTGATACCGCACACTCTCGTGGAATTCCTCCAGTTGCGGAACACTTCCGACCAGGTCCCCGATATTGATTTCCGGTTTCCGCAGCAAATCGATCGCCCGCTTCCCTTCGATCTTATGGTGTTCCAACAACTGCTTGACCATATCGATCTTCTCCAGCTTCAACTGCAACCGATCCATGGACTGTTGGCTTTTCAACCCGATCGCATGGCCTTTCGGTGTAAGGCGTTGGTCCGCACTATCATGGCGCATGTTCAAGCGGTACTCGGCTCGCGACGTGAACATGCGATACGGTTCCTTCGTTCCCTTGGTCACCAGATCATCGATAAGCACACCAGTATACGATTCGGTGCGATCCAGGATCAACGGAGGTTGGCCGGCGAGTTTTTGGGCTGCGTTTATACCAGCGATCAATCCCTGGCAAGCCGCCTCCTCGTACCCGCTGGTTCCGTTCGTCTGACCGGCGACGAACAGGTTCGCGACCCGCTTGGTCTCCAAGGATGGGAACAATTGCAGCGGGTCGAGATAGTCGTATTCGACCGCATAGGCAGGACGCATGATCTGCGCATGTTCGAGACCCCGGATCGAGTGGATGAAATCGGCTTGCACATCCTCGGGCAACGAGGAGCTCATACCGTTGAGATACATCTCCTCGGTTCCCACCCCTTCGGGCTCGACGAAGATCTGGTGCCGCTCCCGGTCGGGAAACCGGACAACCTTGTCTTCGATCGACGGACAGTAGCGGGGGCCCTTGCCGACAATCTTTCCCCCGTACAGCGGCGACCGGTGGATATTCTCCTGGATGATGCGGTGGGTCTCACCATTGGTCCATGTGATATGGCACTGCATGGAGGGTCTGTCGATCGTATCATAGTCGAAGGAAAACGGCATCATGATATCGTCGCCGGGTTGTTCGACCATGGCATCGAAATCGAGCGAGGATTTTCGTACCCGAGCGGGTGTTCCGGTCTTCAAACGACCGACCGTAAAACCCTTTTCCCGCAAGGCTGTTCCCAACCCCATAGCCGCCGGTTCCCCCAACCGTCCCGAAGAAGCCTCGTATTCACCGATGAATATTTTTCCATCCATGAAGGTTCCGGTTGTGAGCACTACCACGCGGCAGGAAATTTGATGTCCCCTTTCCGTTTTTACACCAACAATTTGGTTGCCAGTCGGATCCAAGAGGATATCGATTACGGTGTCTTGGAAGAGAGCAAGGTCGCTCTGGCCTTCCAATGTCTCCTTGGCCTCGCGGTGGTAGGTGAACTTGTCCGCCTGGGCACGGGGAGCCTGGACCGCAGGTCCGCGTCTCCGATTGAGCACGCGGAACTGGATCATCGACTTGTCGATCAGGTGTGCCATCTCACCACCCAGCGCATCCACTTCGCGAACCAGGTTGCCTTTGGCCAAGCCGCCGACGGCCGGATTGCAGGAGAGTCTTCCTATCGCATCCAGACTTTGGGTGACCAACAATGTCGAATATCCGAGTCGGGAAAGGGCCAATGCGGCCTCTATGCCGGCGTGCCCGGCTCCAATGACTATAGCATCATAATCCATATTATTTTCCTACACAGAATCCACTGAATATCTTTTCGAGGATATCGGCCGAAGCAACTTCTCCGGTGAGTGTGCCGAGGGCTTCGAGCGCCTCGCCCAACTCTACTGCCACGATATCGAGGGGGACCTCCTCGTGTGCCAGGACCAAGGCCCTATCCAATGCCTCGTGGGCACGGACCAGCTCGTCATGCTGCCTGGCCGATTCGACCACCACATCCTGTCCGTCGGGCCGTTTCGCATCCTTGCGCAAACGCGAGACCATCTCATCGCGCAAGGCAGAGAATCCCTCTCCCCGTTTGGCGCTGAGCGGATAACTGCCGGCCAGGGGTTTCCTGTCGGTAAGGTCGGTCTTGTTCCACACGACGATACAGCGCGGATCGTGCAAGAGGTCATGGTGCTGCATCACCGACTGCTCGTCGTGTTCGGTGCCGTCAAGCATCAACAGTATGAGATCGGCTTCGCCGAGCAACCGGCGTGTCCTGCGTATCCCCTCCTGTTCGACCAAGTCGATGGAGTCACGCAATCCGGCCGTATCGTAGAGTCGCACCGGGATGCCGTCCAAGACCGTCTTGGACTCGATGAAATCCCGTGTCGTACCATGCACATCGGAGACGATCGAGCGGTCCTCCTTGAGCAGCAGGTTGAACAAGGTCGACTTGCCGGCATTGGTGGAACCGGTCAAGACGATCCGGGCTCCCTCACCATACAATTTGCCGATCTCGTAGGTCCCGAGGAGTGTGCCGATGCGCCCCTTGGCTTCTTCCACCAGAGTGAAAGGGAAATCGATATCGCCGGAAATCTCGTCCTCGGCGTAATCGAGCTGCACTTCCACCACACTCAGCGCATGCAGGACTTGCTGCTTGATCTCCTCGATCAACGCGAACAGGTTCCCCTCCAACCGACCCAAAGCCAACGAGTGGGCCAATTTCGATTGCGAGGAGACTATCTCCATGACCGCTTCGGCCCGTGTGAGGTCCATTTTCCCATGCATGAACGCACGGAATGTGAATTCTCCAGGTGATGCCGGTCGCATGCCCACCTGTTTGAGCAAGGAGAATATCGACTCGACCCCGGCCATACTGCCGTGGCAGGAAATCTCAATGCTCTCTTCACCGGTAAAGCCCCTGCCCTCCCGAAATATCGAAAGGAGGACCTCATCCACAGCCTGTTTGGACTGAACTTCTATCAAATCACCATGCAGCAGCATGTGGGAATCACTCTTTCCCAAAGCCTCCGGTCGCGAGAATATCCGTTGCAATGCACCTATGCATCCAGACCCCGAGACGCGTATGACCGCGAGGGCACTGGTTCCCCAGGGAGTGGCAAGGGCAAATATCATATCTTCGGTATCGTATGTGTATCCGTTCATCCGCTCAAGTATACGGATGCGATGGAGCCGTGTCCATATCATGTTCCTTTACAAAGGATACCATCAAGGAGTATAGTCGCCGCATGAATATCCAAGCCATAGAGGAGCGAAGCGAACTGCTATGCAGAATACGTTCGTGGTTCGCAGATAACGACTACCTCGAAGTCTCGACACCCATCCTATCGACGCACCTCATTCCCGAACCGACCATAGCAAATTTCGCGACCCAATATATCAGCGAGTTCCACGGATCCAGGGAACTCTACCTCGTGCCTTCCCCTGAAGTGCACATGAAGCGGATCATCGCCGAGACCAAACGGAGCATCTACCAGTTCTCCCATTGTTTCCGCAACCGGGAGCAAATCGGCAGCCACCACAACCCCGAATTCACCATGCTCGAGTACTATACGGTCGGTGCCGACGACGAGGATTCCATAGCGATCACCGAAGAGGTGGTTGCGCGGACCGCCCTCGCCGGAACACCCGAATCCATCCTTCCACCATTTCGCAGGATGACGGTTGCCGAGGCCTGCAAACGGTATGCACAATTCGACCTAGACACCACCCAATCGGTTGCGGCCTTACGCAAGGAAGCGACGAGGCTTGGCTTGAGTGTTCCTGCACAGCCGGAAAGTTGGGAGGAGACCTTCAATAGGATATTCCTCAACTTCGTCGAACCCAACCTTCCGCAGGATAGACCGCTGGTCCTGTGCGAGTACCCCAAGCAGATCGTCTGCCTGGCGAAAGAGATTCCGGGCCGGCCGTACAGACGGCGATGGGAATTGTACGCTGGAGGCATAGAGCTGGCCAATTGTTACGATGAAGAACGCGAAAAAACCAAAGTCGAGGCATATTATCGCGAGCAATATGCGATTCTTGCGAGCCAGCGGTCCGTGTCGGGCGAAGTCATTCCCGATATCGATACACGCTTCCCGGAGATATTCGATGCGTCCTTCCCCCAGTGTTCGGGAGTCGCCATGGGCATCGACCGCCTGCTCATGTTGCAGGGAAGACACAAGACGATTGGGGATTTGATTTTATTTAACGTTTCTGATATGATGGCCGACGGCTGATGATGCCGATTTCGCAACACTTACGAGGTAAATAATGATTAAAGCAGGTCAAATAGACAAAGGGACTGCGCTGTTGATAAAGGGTCAGCCCTTCATCTGCGTGGAAAGAGAATTCGTGAATCCTGGAAAAGGGTCCGCTTTCGTTCGGCTCAAGCTCAAGAGCCCCGCAACCGGGCAGACTCTCCGCGAGACCATGAAGAGCCAGGACAACGCAGAAGATATCACAGTCGAAGACCGCGACTGCCAATACCTCTACAATGATGGCGAAAATTTCCACTTCATGATGACCGAAACCTATGAGCAGATCGAGATTCCCATGACTTCGTTCGAAGATTACCAGTTCATCATGAAAGAGGGTGAGACCTATCGTGTGACATTCTGGGAACACCTGCCCTTGGATATCCAGGTTCCGGCGAAAGTCATTTTCGAAGTTGCCGAAGCCGAAGAGGCTGTCAAGGGTGATACAGTCACCGGTGCGACAAAGAACGTCACCACAGAAACCGGCCTGGTCGTCCGCGTGCCCATCTTCATCAAGCAAGGTGAACGGATTCTGGTCAACACCGAAACCAAGGAATACTTGGAACGGGTCAACAAGTAACAGTTCCAACAAGAGCAACAGGCGGGGTGGCGCATACTACATGCACCACCCGCTTTTTTTCAGCGATTCACCTGCCGGACCGGCCGTGCCTCTATGTAGCCGCGATACCCCAACGGAGCCAACTGGAACCGCGGTCCGTCTTCATCGGCCCATTTGAATCCATAGATACCGGGATCGTAGCTTTTCATGACTTCCCACAAATCGGTGATCGCATCCTCGAACCGTTCTTCCTCGAACGGAGGTCCTTGGAATACCATCATCTTGCAGGTAGGCAATTCGATGCACTCGAAACCCGCAGGAATCTCCCCCGCATAATCGAGAGGGACTTCGACCCCTTGTGCATATTCTCCAATCCCCATCTTTCGCATATTTGCGGGCATCCACATGCCCATGGGCTCGTACAACGCTTCCTTGATACCACTGAGGATATCCCAGACATCGCAACCGACTTCCTCGCAATACTCGAAATAGTGGGTGGCCTTTTGTGCGAATCGCACGACCACTTTTCGGGCAGGTCTCTCGACCACCTGTACAAACACCGTATTCATGACACGTTCTCCTTGAGTGATTCTCGCCAAATCCGTTTGGCACCGGGTAGGCTTGATGAACGCGTTCCGAGCCAGCTTCTGGCGAAATTCCTGGGGACTCATGCCGAACTGCCGCGAAAATGCCCGGGTGAATCCCTCATGGGAATCGAAGACGAAATCGAATGCCACATCGACTATCCGCTCTCCCCCTTCCCCCAACCGCCTGGCTGCCTCACTCAATCGTCGGTGCCTGAGATAGGTGAAGGGAGCCATACCTGTCGCTTCCTTGAACATTCGTGCACAATGCCAAGGTGAATACTGTGCCGCATCGGCAAGATTCCGCAGACTGATGGGTTCGGTGAGATGGGAGTCGATATGATCGAGCATCCGCTGTACTGCCAGTTTCTGTTCTTTCTGAACTATCACGTCCAAGCCTCCGGGAATACCGTATCATTTCACAGAAGGCGGTTCTTGACTTTCCTTGCTCAGTTTTCCCCTTCAGGATCGGGGTAGGTCCTTCGCCCTCCGGATGGGGTATGGAATATCCAGGCTCCATCGGTATCGCGACCTTGGAGATACCGTGCTCCCAATGGGACCTTTCCACCACCCTCGGGCAGATCGATCGCATAGACCGGCATGGCGAGTCCACTGAGTCGTGCCCTCAATTGCCCTTCCAACGCGAGGCCATGTTCCAAAGGTACCCGAAGGTGTCCGGTTCCACCCACAAGATCCCCCTGAAAGAGGTAGTAGGGTTTGACCCGGTTCGCGACCAACAGATTCATGAGCTCCTCAAGGGTTCCGACATTGTCGTTCACTCCCCGCAGCAACACCGTCTGGTTCATCACCGGAAGACCTGCATCGACAAACAGGGCTATGGCCTTTCGGCTCGCGGGGGTGATTTCACGAGGATGGTTGAATTGGGTCATGACAAAAAGGGCTGTTTCCGAATATGTCTTCAGCATGGTTGTCAGCTTTCCGGTAATCCTGTCGGGTAACGTTGCCGGCATCCGGGTACAGAGGCGGAGTACCAGGTCGGGTCTTGCTCTTCTGAGTGTGGAAATGATCGTCTCCAACCGGGTATCCGAGAGGGTGAGCGGATCGCCTCCGGTGAGCAGCATCTCCTTCACTTCCGTATGCTGTTCGACATACTTGGCTACCTGCTCCAGTTCTCCGGAGGAGACATGGGTGCATCCGCTGGCGGTGAACCGTCGTCTGAAACAGTGGCGGCAATAGGTGGCACACCTGTCGGTGACCAGAAAGGCGACCCGGTTCGTATAGCGGTGGATCAGTCGGGGAAAGACCGAGTGGGATACTTCGAGCAAGGGATCGGAGTGTTCGCGTCCTGTCATGTGCGTTTCACGGATAGAGGGAACGACCTGTCTGCGCAAGGGATCTTTGGGGTCCGAAGGGTCGATCAAGCCGATGAAATAGCGGCTGACAAGCAACGGCAGGGTATCGCCATGGCAGTCGAACCACTGTTTTTCATCCTCGGTGAGAACGAAAAATCGCTCAAGCTCCTCGCGGGTCGTTATGACGGATTGTTTCTCCATGCCAATGATGTATCAGATATCGGTTCGACAGTCCAGTTGCAGGTCTTCCATTTATACCAGTATCCACTACCTAAGTGCTGATAGGACCAGTTTTGCTCCCATTGCGATGAAATTGAGATCGTCCCCGCAACTGATAAAGTCGATACCCTGGCGAATCCATCGGTCTCTGTAGTCTGTATCTTGAGGACCTAATGAGATGCCGCATGGCTTATTTGCTATTTTAGAATGTGATAAGACGGTATCACAGAGAGACAAGACCTCAGGATCCCACAAATTACCAAGTTTCCCAATTGAGCCGGAGAGATCATTCGGACCGATGATCACCGCGTCCAATCCGTCCACAGCAAGAATCGCATCAATCTCGCGAACAGCATCGACATGTTCAATTTGGACAATCCTCAGCATTGAATCTTCGGCTTCGGCAATATACCTGGAAGTGGGTTTAGAGCCATACCGGTTTGCCCGTCTCGGACCAAACCCACGGATACCTGCGGGAGGATACCGACATGCCGAGATAGCATCATAAGCCGCTTGTGCCGAACATATCTGAGGAATTATTATTCCGTCGGGTCCCATCTCTAGAATCGGCTTGATTACCGCCGGACTGTTTTCGACAACCCGGACAACGGCAGCAGCTCCGCCAGATTTTGCTGCCATGATATGGGTCAAGATCGTATGTCTGTCAAAGGCTCCATGTTCTGCATCTATCCAGATGAAGTCGTACCCCATACAAGCCATCTGCTCGGTAATTGAGGGATCGGTAAAGAATACATGTCCACCAACAACCAGTGGGCCGTTCGCGAAGCGGGTCCGTAAGGTTTGGGCATCCATCTAGATCCTATCCTTTTCCAAAACGAGGCCAAGTTTTCGACGCATAGATTCCTCCATCCGGATCAGGCTCTCCACTTCATGCCTGGCATTTTCATTCATACACGAACTGTCCCGTGAACGGGTGTGCATTGTCATATCTATCCCAATCCTTTGCATATGGAACTTGGCATTCACCGGATATGCCCGTGCTTCAGTCACCGCTGCAACTGTCAAGAAATCGCTGACCTCACGGGCAAGTTCGGGCTGAGAAGCGAAGTTAGCATACAGCCATGCATAGATATCGATGTGGAAATTAGCCATGACGCCATTGTATCCATCAGCACCGGCGATCAACGAATCGAGAAGTGTAGCAGTATTGGCATTGAATAGTGAAAGACGTGTTCCTTGAACCGCACGAATCCTATCTTCCAGTATCGAATTCTCACAACTGACATCCTTAAGGAAAACCAAGGAACCCTCGTGTGCACTCCGAGCCAAGAATTCGGTGCTCAACAGGCGTAAATATGGGTACGGACATTCATAGATTCCAAAAGTCACCTCAGGCAATGAATTGAAGATCCTATCTGCATTTGCGATGAAAGTCTCTTCACCTTCATCCTTTTTTGCAAGCCTATTGCTTACTAGGACCACAGCATCCACCCCTGTTTCGCCCATGCGTCCCAATTGCTCCACCTGTTGTTCAATATGGTCCGCAGTGTGTCCCGATGCAATTACTTTAACCCTGCCTGCACTCGCATCCAATACTGCCTTGGCAATATCGATCTTCTCTTGTAAAGTAAGGTAAAACATTTCGCTCGATTGGCAAACCGCAAAGATGCCATCGCAGCCATGGTCAATATACCAATTGGTTATGCGCGTTATAGCCTGGAAATCGACTGTGTTCCCCTCTGTGAACGGAGTTATCATCGTAGGCCAACAACCGAAATAATCCTTTTTCATCATGACATCTCCTAGACAATCATTCCGGTCGCGCGAGGTAAAAACAGCACGACATCGGGAAAATACGTAATAACAACGAGCACCAACAACATTACTACGATGGGCCACATGATTTCCTTCATGATTGCCTTCAGTGGTGTGTTGGATATTCCGGATGTGATGAACAAGAGCATTCCGAATGGAGGTGTCGATAGTCCGACCATCATATTGAATGTGACCACCAAGCCGAAATGAATCATATCGATACCCAACGCGGAAGCGACAGGAAGCAGGATGGGAACGAATATCAACTGGATTGTCGATGTATCGATAAACATCCCAAGCAACAATATGACTATGTTCACGAGGAAAAGAAAAAAGAACCTACTATCGGATATACTCATGATCCAAGCACCCAATTGCGTAGCTATTTGTTCCCTTGCAACTATATAGCTGATTATCGCAGCCGCTCCGATCATTATGCTTGTACCACCCACATCGCTTACAGTCTGTTTTACAACTTGCCACAGATCCTTCCAGCCGAAAGCTTTGTACGCGAAAACAGCAATCACTATCGCATACAACCCTGCGATTGCGCCTGCTTCGGTAGGAGTCATCACACCGGTATAGATTCCCGCCAAGAGAATTACCGGAGTGAGTAATGCCGGAAGCGCTTGGAATGAAAAGGCGAGGAATGCACGTAACCCAACCCGCTCACCCCTAGGGTAATTGCGGACTTTAGCGATGATTGCAATATAGATCATCAAAGCGACGGTGAGAAGGATTGCCGGAACCATGCCTCCAAGAAACAATGCACCCACTGAAGTACCCGACAGCATCGCATAGATGACCAATGGTATGCTGGGTGGGAAAATTGGTCCTATTGTTGCAGAAGCAGCGGTGATCGCACAGGAAAATGCCGGATCGAAACCAGAATCGTTCATTGCTTCTATCTCGATCTTCCCCAATCCTGCTGCATCCGCAATCGCACTGCCAGTCATTCCTGCAAAAATGAGAGATCCGAGTACATTTACATGTCCCAATGCTCCCCGCATACCTCCGACAAGACCGTCGGCAAAACGAAAAATCATTTGGGTAACTTTACCAGAGTTCATAACATTTGCAGTAAAAATGAAAAGGGGAACCGCAATAATTACAAAGTTGGTATAATAAGTATTCACCACTTGGTTGATAACCAGACTCAAATCTCCTCCCTTCACAAGGAAGTATGCTACAGCGGAAACAATCATGCCGAGTGCGATAGGCATGCGGAGGATGAAAATAAGCACGAAAATTATGAGGGTTGCGGTCATTGCTAAACTCATCTGCTGACCTCCGGCACACTATGGTCGATACTATCGGACAATTTGCCGGTCAATACCTTCATATCTTCGACAACTTCTGCCCCTATATACCCAATTGTAGAAACAACAAAATATACGAATGGGATAAAGACATAGGTATAGGAAATCCGAAATACAGCAGTCTTCTGAAATCCGACAAATTGAGAATATTTTATAGAAGGAAGTACAAGTGCAGTAAAGGTTCCGACAATCAAGAGGTTTCCCACCATTCGGAAAATCGCAGCCATCTTCGGGTTGAGCCTGTCGTACACTAGGGTGAATTTCACATGGGCATGCCGACGCATCGTATAACACGCGCCTAGCAGAACTGTCCAGACAAAGGCCACCACGATAATTTCCTGTGTCCAGGTCAATGGATGGTTTACCACGTACCTGAAGAATACTTGTAGAATGAATGTGAAGAACATGATCAGGAACGTTGCTACCGGTGTATAGACCTCCGCAATATTCCGTATAATCAATAGAAACTTTTTCATTATGGATCCTCGTTGGGCTTAAGATGAGGACTCTATGCATAGAGGTGCCGGTTAACCGGCACCTCGAATGCAACTATCCGTTATTTTGCGGCGGCCTGGACTTTCTCGAAGAACTCAAGATTCCAAGTCTTCGAGAAGTCGGAATTGAGATATTGGGCAAGGACATGCTCACTAAATGCATCGACATCTGCTTCATAGACACTCAAGCCGGCATCCCGGAAGAACTGAACAAGTTCAGCCTCTGCTTTCAAATTGGTAGTATCACAGTATTCGACACCAGCTCTCACACCTTCCATGACCCATTCTTGCTGTTGCGAAGTCAAGGACTGCCATTTTGCTTCATTAATGGCAGGCCAAACGCTGTCAACCAAATGGTTGGTCAAAGTTATGGACTTGGTAACCTCGAAGAACTTGGCATTCTTTGTACTGGGAAGCGGATTGTCTTGACCATCGACGGTCTTCGTCTGCAATGCCATATACAACTCGCTGAAGGAAATTGGTGTAGGGTTGGCACCTAAAGCCCGTCCAAGGAACAACCATGCATCGGAGTTGGGCATTCGCAGATTTACACCCTTCAAATCGGCAGGTGTCTTGATATGGCGGTCTTCAACCAAGTTGAGTTGCCTGGTCCCCAAGTATTGTGCACCCAGAGGACGAATACCCTGTTCCTTTGCGATACGATCGAAAACCTGCTTGCCAACCTCACCATTGAGTACTGTTGTCATGTGGTCATAACTTTTGAAGATATACCCTGCCGTGAACATGGAAACCCAAGGAGAACCATCTGTCAACCAGGGCGCAGCTGTCGCAGTCATGTCAGCTTGTCCGGACTTGACAGCGGAAACCTCCTGTTCCTGTTTGAACAATGAAGCCGAATCATAGGTAAGCACTTTGATCTGTCCACCGGAAACTCGTTCTACCGTTTCTTTGAATACTCGCATAGCCCCTGCGTGGGCATCTGTCGGTACAGCAGTCATGGTATAGACCAGCTCCACTGGTTTGCCTGCAGATGATTCTTGAGCACCAGCAGCAAACAGAACTCCAGTACCAATGAGCAAGACGCTCAGTACGAACAACATTCTTTTCATGTTGTTTCCTCCTCTATCGTGTGTTGTTTATTCGACTCCGGCCAAGCCGGGATCTTCAATAGATATACCAGGGACAATCCGATGCATACCATCAAAACGACCCACATTTTCCCGTGAAACGGAAAGGTGTTCCCTCAATGCCTCTTCAACAGAATCTGGATCGTGCGTTCGAAGTACTTCAAGGATTTTCGCGTGGCGTTGGAGTCCATCTTCAATTCCTCCTTCAATCAAGACTCCCTTTGCCATATAATCGTGCAACAGTATAGTCATGACTTCAACAAATCGTGCCAGCAATTCATTACCGCTGGCACGTGCGATGGTAATGTGGAACTGAGCATCCTTCTCCAATCGTTTTTCCAAAGGGAGTTTCCTATTACGCATACTTTCGATTATCTGTTCCAACAGCTGTAAATCGGCATCGGAAATTCTCACTGCGGCCAACCTTCCACCTGCCAGTTCTAGAATATTTCGCATAGCATGCAGGTCGTCGTTATCGATGCGATCCATACACATGATTCGGCTCACTGCATTGCTTATTGTATCGGTATTGGGTTTGGATACGTAGGATCCTCCTCCGTTCTTCTGTGTAATGAGCCCCCGTTCCCTAAGAAGTTTCAAAGCTTCGCGAATAACAGTCCTGCTGACACTGAATTGACGCGCCAGTTCTTGCTCCGAGGGGAGACGTTGGGCCAGTTTGACGTCAGGGTGCAGAATCGCCTGTTCCAATTTTTCCGCTATCTGCTCATACAGGTTTGTACGCGAAATGGAAAAATCGATCTCATTCATTCTGTAATCCCCCTACGTGTCCATATGTTCAACTGTATACCTGTATGACAGGTTTTATACATAGAGGATTACACGGGTATTTGGGCCTGTCAAGATTTATTTTTAAAAACTTTACCGTGAACTTTGTACGTCCAGCGTCGCATACAATTCTTTTGCATAGCACCTTGATTGCTGATACACTTGATCAACAAACATATGCGAGGTCTATATGGCAGATACAAAACCACGTAGCGGAATGAAGGGGTATTATCTCACCACCTTCCTTATTGGTCTGGGATTCTTCACCATGGGGCTTATGGATCCCCTGTACGATACCTACATTCCCATATTCCTCAGCCGATACATAGCATCGAATGCGGTTATCGGTACGGTCATGACGTTGGACAACATGTTCGCGATTTTCCTTATCCCGGTCTTTTCAGCGATCAGCGACCGGACCCGGACCCGGATCGGCCGGCGTATGCCGTTCATCATCATTTTCCTGCCACTCAGCGCATTCGCATTCGGGTTGATACCGTTTGCGGCCCTCTCCTCGCTGGCCTTGTTGATAGTCCTGATTTTCGCATTGAATGTGTTCAAGCAATCGGTCAGGGGTCCGGTGGTGGCGCTCATGCCCGATATCATCCCCGGTGAAGTACGTTCCGAAGCCAATGGTGTCATCAATACCATGGGTGGAATAGCGACTATCGTAGGAACCATCGGCCTTGCGCAACTTATGAACATACAGGTCAATCTTCCCAACCGTGGACCGACCGACAACATCCTTGCCTTTCCATTGGCCGGTATCCTGGTAATCGTCGCAGTGTTGCTGCTCTTCTTTTTCGTCAAGGAAAGCAAGGGGAGCTACAATGAAAAAGCCACGAAGGACAAGGTGCCCATACTGAAATCCCTCAAGAAGATTTTCGGTGAGAAGGACAAGAGTGCGTTCTTCGTCCTGGCGTCATTGTTGTTCTGGTTCATAGGATACCAAGGCGTATTGCCCTTTGTCGGCAAGTATTCGGTGGAAGTACTCAAGACCTCCTCGGGTAGTGCCGCCCTTGCCGCCGGAATGGTGGGTATCGCCTACGCCATATTCGCCATTCCCAGCGGTTTGATCGCCCACAAACGGGGGAGGAAACGCACGATCAGATTCGCTTTGATCGGCATCTCAACCGTCCTGCTGCTCATCTATGTGCATAGCATCATCTTCACCAAGGAAGGAATCTCGCAATCGCTGCGCATGATACCGTTCTGGGCACTCATGTTCGCCTTCGGCATGTTCTGGGTAACGGTGATCACCAACTCCTTCCCCATGCTTTGGCAAATGGCCGATTATGCGAATATGGGTATCTATACCGGCTTGTATTACTTCTTCTCCCAGTTGGCGTCGATCATCGCACCACCAATCACCGGAGGGCTTATCGATATCTTCGGGTACGGGTCGTTGTTTATCTTTGCCGCACTCTGCATGCTTGTGGCGTTCTTCCTCATGTCAAAGGTAACACGTGGGGAACCACATGACGATGCAGCTCCAATAGCACGGTAACCTGAACACAAAAATATAGGCTGTCGTTTCAGTGGATCGAACCAACTGAACGGCAGCCTATTTCTATGCCGAAGCTATCGTCTATTCCCAAATCAGTTTGTCCAACACCTCGTCGACCGCAATCCTGCGGCGTTCAAACGCCTCCTTGGAGAAGGAGACCGGATCGACATGTTCGGTGGGGCCCTCCGGTACGGCAACCGGTGTCCAGATATATTCGACCGGTTCGGGGGGCAGGAACGGCAGGACCGAAAGCACCGACCGTTCGACGGCTGGTGTCGGAGGTATCCGTTTCACCGGCCTATCGTAGAGCTCCGGCTCCGGCTTCGACCTCGTCACCATATCGCTTGGGACCGGCTTCTCTTCGACAACCACAGGCTCGACTTCCTCGGGTATCTCGATTACTTCCGGCTCCGGTTCCACCTGCGCAGGTGATTCATATGCAGCGACAGTCATACTCATTACCGGGGCTGATGGGACTCTCGGTTTGGGCTGTTCGGATTTTGGCTCTTGCGGCACCACCTCTGGCATTTCCACCGGTGGCAAGGTCTCGGGAACCTCGGTTTCCACAACAGGTTCCGGCGGGGGACTGATTTCCGATGCCCCGGGTTTTTCAACCGCTGGGGGAACGGCAGGCGCTTCGGGAACAACGGTGGGCTGCTTTCTTGGTGCTGCCACTACAACTTGTTCCGCATCGAGACGTGCCTGTTGCACTGCAGGACGGAAATACACTATCCCGGCAAACACAAAGACACCCAGCGAGATAGTGATACCCAATAGTATGTAAATTCCTGTTTTTCTCATAACCCGCTGTTTCCTATAAGCCCATAGTATCGCAAAATGCATCTACTTGTCGATGAATAAATGTACTTCTCCCCCAATTACGCAAAACATGGATAGTCGCGGCCCCACGCAAATCCTTCACCGCAATATCCTTCTGTGAACGCTCGATGCGAAGGAACGAATGGATTGCCACGCCATCCCGTCGGATGCCCCGAACAAACCGAAGACACACAGGGGAGCTGACATAACAGATGGCATCGCACAACACATCCAGTTTCATCCGATGCAACAAGGCTGCATTCAAGACTACACATCCGTACCCCTGCATCCGATAATCCTCCAGGAGGCGGATACATGTCTCGACCATCTTGGGGTGCACGATCGCTTCAAGCCTAGACAGTTGTGCGGAATCTGAAAAGACTATGGCACCGAGGCGCTTGCGGTCGATCTCGCCGGACTGGCCTACAATACCTGTTCCGAAACACTCCAGGAGTGTATCGTGGGAAAACTTGATCGCTTCATGTCCCAACTTGTCGACATCGAGCACAGGAATCCCACGGTGTTCGAAACACGAGGCAACATGATTTTTGCCGGCGCAATATTTACCGGTCAATCCGATTACCCTCAATGCATCTCTCCCCAGGAAGTTCCGACTTCCATGCTCACCCGCAACGGAATCGAAAGCTGGTACGCTTGCTCCATTTCCCGTTTCACCAACAGCTGCATCGTAGTCACTTCCTTATTCGGAACTTCAAAGATCAATTCATCGTGGACTTGTAGAAGCAACTTGCTCTGCATTTTCTGTGCTTTCATGGCTCCAACGACATTGATCATCGCCATTTTCATGATATCTGCCGCCGATCCCTGTATCACGGTATTCACCACTATCCGATCGGCTCCTGCCTTTTCCATCTTGTTGCGACTCGAAATTTCCGGTACGGCACGTTCACGTCCTAGAATCGTGGCGACTTTACCGGTCTTTTCCGCTTCCTCGCGTACGCGCTGCATGAAGGCGCTTACCCCGGCAAACCGGGTGAAGTAGTTGTCTATGAACGTCTGCGCATCCTTGCGGGATATCTGCAATTCGTTGGACAACCTGAATGCCGACATTCCGTACATGACTCCGAAATTGATGGTCTTGGCGATGCGCCTCTGCTCCGACATGACCAGGTCCGGATGCACATTGAAAATCATGGCCGCGGTATGGGTATGGATATCCTCCCCGTGCAGGAAAGCTTCCTTCAGTCCGGGATCGTCCGCAAGATGGGCAAGGACAACCAGTTCGATTTGTGAATAGTCGGCTGAAAGGAACAGATTCCCTTCCCCGGGAACGAAGGCATCCCGTATCCGTCTTCCGTCGTCGTTGCGGATGGGAATATTCTGCAGGTTCGGGTTCCTGCTCGACAATCGGCCGGTAGCCGTTCCCGTCTGTGTGTACGACGTATGCACACGTCCCGTCTCTGCATGGATCATGGTCGGCAAGGTATCGATATAGGTGTTCTTCAATTTCACCAAGCCCCGATTCTGTAAAATCAAACGGGGAACGATATCCAAGGAAGCCAATTGCTCCAACGTATCCGTCGCGGTCGAAAACCCTGTCTTATTCTTCTTGACCGTAGGCAATCCACGCTCCTGGAATAGTACTTCCTGCAACTGCTTGGTCGAGTTGATGTTGAACTCGTGACCGACTTCCCCGTAGATTTCCCGTTCAATGGTTGCGATACGATCGACCACTTCCGTATCGAAGGTTTCCAGTTTGCTTCTCTCCAGGCGAATGCCGGTAAGCTCCATATCGCACAGGATCCTGACCAACGGCATCTCGACGGTCTCGAACAACTTTTTCATGCCCCGTTCTTCGAGTTCCTGGGAAAACACTTCATACAATCGCCAGGTAATATCTGAATCCTCGGCAGCATATCGAAGCGCATCATCCAACGGAACATCGCCGAAACTGTCGCCCTTGGCAACAACCTCTTCATATTTTACCGTTTGATAGCCTGAAAGATACCTTTCAGCCAAATAATCCATATTATAAATACCGCTGGCGGCATCAAGTAGCCAGGATGCAATCATAGTATCGAAATGCAGCACTGCCTCGGGTATACCCCACCGCGAAAGCACCTTGAAGTCGTACTTGAGATTCTGGCCGACTATTTCAGTCCGGTCCTCCATGATGCATCGCCGTAGCAACGCCTTGGCTTCGGCCTCGGGAACGACCTGCTTTCCTTCTGCGACCAGGGGCACATACCAGGCTTCGAAGGGACGGTTCGTGAAAGAGAATCCGACCGGTCGAGCAATCATTTCATCGACACTGGTCGTCTCGAAATCGAAGGCCATACGGCCTCCTTGCGCCATTTCCCGCAGCAACCTGTCCAGTTCCCCGACTGAAGTAATCGCATGGTAGGTACCTTTTCGGGACCAATCCTGCGAAGGCACCTTCTTTTCTGGCATGGGAGAAATCTCGACAGGTGTTGTCGCGGTACGCCTGTTCGGCTTAGCACCGATTGCTGTGATCAGGGACTTTGCCTGGGCTTTCTCGAACAGCGGTATCGCCTTTTCCCAGTCGACAGAATCCATGCGGAACCGGTCGGTGTGGAAGTCGGTAATATCGACCACATCATGTTTCAATGTGACCAGTGTCCTGCTCAGAAACGCCATTTCCTTCGATTCGACCAATTTCTTGGCTACGCCTGCCGACAATTGGTCCACATGTGCATAGATAGTGTCGAGATCCCCAAACTCCTGCAGCAGTTTCAACGCGCCCTTGGGTCCGATTCCCGCAACACCGGGAACATTGTCCGAGCTATCTCCGATAAGGGAAAGGTAGTCGATGATCTGGTCGGCACGAATCCCGAAATCCTCGAGCACTCCATCTGGTCCTACCATGCGGTACTGCTTCTCCCCCTTGCGTGGAGGACGCAAGGCTGAGATCTCCGGTGTAACCAGCTGGAGAAGATCCTTGTCGCCGGTAACCATGACACTGTGCACCCCCAGCTTCGAGGCACAGGTGGTCAACGATGCTATTACATCGTCGGCTTCCCACCCGTCGAGTCCGATACGGGGAATATTCGCCGCCTCCAATATCTCTTGGATCCGAGGGACCTGTGAATGGAGATCTTCCGGTGCGGCATCCCGATTTGCCTTGTAGGGAGTATAGAGTTCATGGCGGAAGGTCGGAGCCGCTGTATCCATGGCCACGACTAAATAATCTGGCTTGTATTCGCGCACCAACATGAGAAGGGTGTTGAAGAATCCAAACAACGCGGAGACATTGTTGCCCTCCATGTCCCGAAGCGGGCGGTTTATAAAGGCGAAATAGGAACGATAGATCAGGCCGTACCCGTCTATGATATAGAGGGTCGGTTTACTTTCGGACATGGGCTTCTCCTCGTTCGACGGTACTGAAGGATATCCTCAGCCCGTCGTAGGCAGGATGCATATCTTCAGGGAGATACGCATCGAGCTCCACGTGATCCACCCGATGGTTCAGATGGGTAATATAGGTGGTACCGGCGTCGATTGTCCGGGCATTTGCGATAGCTTCGTCGATCGACATATGGGTTGGGTGAGTCTTGTACCGAAGTCCATCGATAACCAACACATCGAGCCCGGAAAGCAACGGCAAGCTGGATTCTGGAATGGTCTTGCAGTCGGTCAGGTAGGCGAATCGGCCGATCCTATACCCGTAGACTTCCCTGCACCCAT
>PGXU01000037.1 GCA_002839335.1 Spirochaetae bacterium HGW-Spirochaetae-4 | reverse complement strand
ATTCATTGTATGCTGATTCCCCTCCGTCTTCCCTGGATGTGGCAGGCGGATATGTCGCGTTCATCGCTGATGCACCGGTAGTATTTCAGCCTTCCTGGCAATATGCCACTCGATAGCGTGCTCCACATGGTCATCGACTAGAAGGATAGCATTATCCGGTTGCTCCACACCATCGACATACACGCATCCGGTTTCGCCAGCAGGAATTTGGGCAACCGCGATATGGTACATCGTTTCATGGAATCGGTAATGGATCTTGAAATCATTCCACCCGGGAGGTAGCAGGGGATGCATCCGCAAGGTGGTGGCGGTGAGGTCGAACCCGAGAAGCGATTCCACTATGAGCCGATACATCCAACTTGCCGAACCGGTATACCATGTCCAACCGCCGCGACCAGCATGTGGAGCGCCAGAATAGACATCGGCAGCCAATACATACGGATCGGCCTGGTATACGGCGATCGAGGCGGGGGTGGAGGAGTGTTCGATCGGATTGATCATGGAGCACAGTTCCCAAGCCCTGCGTGCATCACCCAATCGTGCGAAGGCCATAGCTGCCCAAATTGCCGCATGGGTGTACTGCCCACCGTTTTCCCGGACACCAGGCACGTACCCCTTGATATATCCGGGTTCCAAAGTGGAGGTGTCGAAGGGTGGATCCAATAGCTGTATCACACCAGATTCGTGCTTCACCAGGAATTCATACATCGAATCCATCGCCTGACGGGAACGCTCCGATTCTCCGGCCCCCGAAAGGACAGACCAACTCTGCGTCACCGAATCGATCCTGCATTCGGCATTATCGGCGGACCCAAGCGGTTGGCCATTGTCGAACCAAGCCCTGAAGTACCACGAACCATCCCATGCGTTCTCTTCCAGATGTACCTGCAATGCCTCAGCCTCGTTGCGGCATCGGGAGGCAAACGCCCGGTCGTCGCGCTGGGTCGCGATATCGCCGAATTGCATAAGCACGGTATAGAGGAAGAACCCCAACCAGACACTCTCTCCCTTTCCCTCTTTGCCGACCAGGTTCATCCCGTCGTTCCAGTCTCCGGAGCCCATGAGGGGCAACCCTCGCTCGCCCCTGGGGGAACTATGCATGATCGCGCGAACGCAATGGTCGTACAGGCTCGCGGATTCGTTGCTCTGGTGCGGCTTGTCATAGGTGGATTCCTCGCCCGGCTTGACCGGCGGCCCTTCGATAAAGTGCATCGTTTCATCGAGGATGCCCGTATCGCCGGTAATCGAGATGTACCGGCAGGTGGCGAGCGGAAGCCAGAGGTAATCATCGGAACAATGGGTCCGTACGCCCCGTCCCGTGGGTGGATGCCACCAATGTTGCACATCGCCTTCAATGAATTGGTGTGCGGCACAGAGTAGGATATGGGCGCGCACAAGGGCAGGTTCGGCATATACCAGGGCCATGACATCCTGCAGTTGGTCGCGATAGCCGAAAGCTCCCCCGGATTGGTAGAACCCGCTGCGACCCCACAATCGGCTGGAAAGGACCTGGTACGCAAGCCAACCGTTGGTCAACGTATCGAGCGCACGGTCCTGGGTCTCGATCCGCATGACCGATAACGTCTGTCGCCAATATGATTCAACCTCTGCAAGAGCCTGATTCGCTGAATCTATGGTGCTGTAGCGGTGTATCAGGCTGTTGGCTTCCTCCGTGGTGCTTGCCGCCCCCAACTTGAATACGAGCACAACCTCTTGTCCCTTCTCCAGTGTCACAGGCACTTGGATTGCGGCACAGGGATCATATGCCGCGCCGGTGGTCCCGGACAGGCCGATGCGTGTCATGGCTTCAGGATTTGCGAGTGTTCCGTTCCGTCCGATGAATTCGGTGCGGTCCCCTGTTACGGTGTGGTTGCTCCCGGTGGCATCCAGAAACACGATCGTGCCGGCAAAATCCGCGTTATTCCAATTCTGTGCAAGGATAGCCTCCGAATCACGGTGGATTTCGGTAACCACATGCATTGCGGATTTCTCCCTTTGGGTGCCAAGGACCAGTTCCACATAGCTGGTTGCCGAAAGCCTGCGCGGTCGTTCCGAGATATTTCGCAAGGTGAGGACCATGAACTTGACGGAGGCCTCGAGGGCGACGAACACGGAGAGGTTCGAGTGAATTCCCGATTCCGTATGCTCGAAGGTGCTGTACCCGAAGCCATGCCGGCTTGTGTACGGTTCGTTTCCTTTGCTGGGAAGCGGGGTAGGTGACCAATAGTACCCACTCTCCTCGTCCCGTATATAGAGGGCTTCGCCGCTCGTGTCGCTCACCGGATCGTTGTACCAAGGTGTCAAACGGAATTCGTGGGCATTTCCCATCCAGGTATAGGATGTCCCGGACTCGGTGACGACCGTCCCGAAATGGGGGTTTGCCAGTACATTGGACCAGGGGGCCGGAGTTGTGCGGCCTTTTCCGGTGGTGATGACATATTCTCTGCCGTCGTTGGCGTAGCCTCCCAGACCATTGGAGAATTGGAGGTCCAGGGGAGGGGATGATGCGGAACTGTTGCGGTTTCTCATGACTCCCCGCATGGGTCGCAACTTGGGGACCGGATTCTTCTTGCTGCGTTGGCCGACAACCTGGTTCTCCAGCGGGCCGCTGGTATCGTTCAATACCAATCGGGCGACGGCTTTGAGCAAGCGTCGATCCTCGAACGACAGTTGTTCGGATGACCGGATGAAGATGCCTCCCGGTTGATCGACCACCTGCTTGCCTCCGATGGTGGTGACCATGGCAAGGATTTGTTCCTTGAGTTCCTGGCGATATCCCTCGAATTCCTCATGCACAAGCACCAGGTCGACTTCAAGGCCTTTTTGATGCCAATAGGCATGCGCCTGTACCAATTGCTGCACCATACCGATATTGGCGGTATCGCTTATCGTGAACAACACGATCGGCAAGTCACCCGATATGGAGTATCCCCACAAACCCGATTGTCCCCGATGGTTGGCGATGATGGAAGCGGTATCGGAACGGAACAGGGCATTGGCGTAGAGGATCGAACTGGCGATCTGCTCATAGAAGAGGGCGGCTTTCGGTGTGCTGTGTATCTGCTTGAGGGCAACCTGGCTGTGGGTCTGGGATAGCTCGAAGACACGGTTGGTAAAGGCCTTCCCCTGATATTTCTCGGCAAGCGACAGTGCGGATTCCTTGGTGTCGCTTATTCCTGTGACCACGTCGATGGATACGGAGGTGTCGGGTTCCAACAGTATTTCTTGCCGGATAGACACGATAGGGTCCAATACCGAGCCTTGTGTTCCGGAGAGGGGCCCGGGGATTTGCATCGCCACCGGCGAGACCACCGTGTTCCCTCGTCCGATAAATCGCATCCTGTCCGTTTCATAGGAGAGTGCGAGGACCTTCGCGTCGTGTACCCGCATGAGATGGAACATGCAGGGAACTTGTTCTTCAAGCGATCGGGGACGACGTGAACACAGGATGGCCTGCAGTTTTCCGACAATTTCGGTCTGTACGAACAGGTTGCTGAAGCTTGGATGCGCAGCATCGGATTCGGCACTGGCAATCACGACTTCCGCATAGCTTGTGACTTCGATGGTCTGTTTGAACATGGACCGGTTGGTTATGGTAAGCCTCCGCAGTTCTATGGGGTCCTCAGGCGAAACCGCGATCTCCGTAAACGTATCGAAATCATCGTCCCGTCGGCTGAATTCCGCGCGCCCCTCGGAGAACACAACCTCATATTTCTCAGGATTCCTCAATGTCGGTTGAAACGTGTTCGACCAATACCCGTTGGTCTTCTTGTTGCGGATATAGACGAAGGTCCCCCAGTTGTCGCGTGTGGTATCCTCGTGCCAGCGGGTGAGGGCAAGCTTGTTCCATCGGCTATAGCCTCCCCCCGCATTGGTGACCATCACATGGTACGTCTCGCTTGAAAGCAGGTGGACTTCGGGTATCCGGGTTTGGTAGGTGCTGAAATAACGGGACTGTATCTTCACCGCTTTGGTGATAATCCGTTTTTCGGGCATGTCGATCGCCTGTGAATACAAGAATGTCGGTCGTGGGCTCCGCTCCTCAAGCAACAAGTTTGTCGCCCGTACCATCGGAATCGATTCGAACCGCTTCTGCATCGGGCTGTCCAGCGACTGCGATACGATTGACAGGAAGCTCATTGCCTGGTGATGGGCCATGAAGGATTGTACGATCGCATACGGCTGGCCGGCCAACAATCGTGATTTCGTATAATCGATCGCCTCGTACATGCCATAGGCTCCCTCGAACCCGCCACTGGATAGACGCTGAAGATTGAGGCATGCCTTTTGTGGGGCCACCAGCAGGGAGAGCGCCGTCGCGTAGGGAGCCACCACCAGATCGTTGAGTACTTCCCGCCGCAAACCCAGCCCGGGAACACCAAATGCCCGGTACTGGTAATTGACGGAGACATCGAAGGCGTTGTAGCCGGACTCGGAGATTCCCCAGGGGATATCGAGTAGATCTCCATACTCGATTTGTCTCCGTACCGCGGCTTCGCAGGTCTGTCCGAGAAGGGTTTCCTTATAGGAAGGCATCACAATCAGGGGCATGAGGTACTCGAACATCGAACCGCTCCATGAGTAGAGCAGGGTCTCGGTACCGGATTTGGCGATGAGCCGGCCAAGGGAGAACCAGTTCTCCTTGGGGATTTCCTCCTGTGCGATCGCGATGAAGCTGGTGAGCCTTGCCTCCGAGGCCAGCAGGTCGTAATGCCCGGAATCCTTCCGGCGACGATCGACTGTAAATCCAACAGTGAACAGGTTCCGTTTCTTGTTGTATAGGAACGAAAACTCCATATGGGAGAAATTCTCAACTTGCAGGGCGATCCTGTTGATCGTTGAAATACGTTCTTGTGCATGTGTATGGCCTTCGGAGAGCAGCTCGACAAATTGCGGCGATCTTCCCTCGGGTGTCCGGATCATGTCGCTTTCAAGGCCAAACAATTCGCGCAGACTTGAGAACCCGCATGCTTCCTGAAATCCCGGTTCGTTCCCGAATAGCGAGGCCTGCGGCAACCACGGCATAAGCAAGGCGTATTCATCGAGCGAGTCGTGGCATTGCTGTATGAGCATGTCTGCCCACCAGGTCACCATGGGGTTTTCCTGTTCCTCCAATGCTGCACGGACTTCCTTTGCCGTTGCGACGAGTCGTTCAAGGTCCTTCCATACCTCGTATACGGAATTTCGAGACGTCTTCATGACAGCATCGAGTTCATTCTGGAAGGTGAGGAACGCGGCAGGTCGATCCTGACCAAGCATGTCGGCGAGGTTCATGCTTGTATCCTCAAGACCGTTCCATATCCTGGCCTGTGGGAATTTCTCATCTGCCAACGCCAACAGGCCGGCATGCAGGGTCAGCAGGTGGGCGACGAGGTTGCCGCTGTCGACGGTCGAGACATACCGGGGGGCAAGGGGTTGCAGGGTGGTAGTGTCATACCAATTGTAGAAATGCTTCTTGTAGGTTTCCATCGATTCCATCGATTGGATGGTAAGGTTTGTCCGTTCGAGCAGCAGACCATCGGAAATGTACCCCATGTCCCGGGCTCCCAGATTGGCCAGAAGCGCGAGGCCGATATTTGTGGGGGAGGTCCGGTGGGCGATTTTAGCCACCGGTATTTCCTGGAAATTGTCGGGAGGAAGCCAATTGTCCTGTGCTGTCACAAATGTTTCGAAAAATGACCAGGTCTTGCGGGCGAGTCTCCGCAGATAGCGGTCCTGGTCTTCTGTCAAAACCTCATTCTGACGTGCGATTGGTCGGCTGATTTTCCAAACGATCGCCGGAGCACAAAGCCAGAGCAGGAGAATAGGGGAGGCGGCAAGCAACGAGGCTGGTGCCAGAAGCATCAGGCCAGATGCCAGGGACAAGGCCAAGGCGGGAGCTATCCACATGAAGCGGATCGAGGAGGCCAGGGTCTGGTAGGTGTCGTGCCTGTTGGCTTCCGATGGATGCCACTGGAGAAGATGCCGGTGGGAGAAGACCATTCTCCAGCAGGTCCTCAAGATCGCATGAAGACTGAAATAGGCATCGTGTGGCAAACAAGCCACGGTCAAGATAACCGCGAACAGTTGTTGGGACAACGAGCGCATCGTGGAGGCGATATGGGCTCCACGGGGCATGTCCCGGGGTCTTTGGAAGAACGCGACGAACGATATGGCCAACGGTGGAATCAGCAGCAAGGCGGAAATCACGAGGGTCCAGGCCAAGGGATTGGACAATGTGATCCAACCGAAAACCAGCAGCGTCAAGAGGACGGTCGAGGTGATGCTGCGGCGGATATTGTCCAGGATCTTCCATTTGGACAGGGAGGACAGGATGTTCTTCTGCCGCTTGCCCTTGTTGGTCGGTACGAGGGGAAATAGCCACCGGATCGATTGCCAGTCGCCCCGGATCCATCGTTGGCGGCGGTCCACATCCGCACGGTAGGTTGCCGGGATATCTTCGAACAGCTGGATGTCGCTGACCAAGCCGGACCGCGCATAACACCCTTCCAGCAAGTCGTGGCTGAGGATGAAATTCTCGGGGAACCTTCCCTGCAAGACACATTCGAACGCCCCGACGTCGTAGATCCCCTTGCCTATGAACGAACCTTCGGAGAAGAGGTCCTGGTACACGTCGGAGACAGCACGGGTATAGGGGTCGAGTCCAGGTTCGCTCCCGATGAGCCGGGAATAGATCGATCGCGATACTCCCGACAAGCTGGTGGTCACCCGGGGCTGCAAAAGAGCGTGGCCGGCGACGATACGGGTCCGTTTCAGATTGTATTGCGGACGATTGAGTGGATGGGCCATGGTCCCCGCGAGTTCCCTGGCACAGTCGCGTGGCAGGGAGGTGTCCGTGTCCAGGGTAATGACATATTTCACCGATTTGAGTTGGGACAGGCTGCCGACGATATGGGCGAACGGCTCTGCTTTCCCTGTGAGGATGAGGGCATTCAGATCCGCCAACTTGCCCCGTTTGCGTTCATAGCCGATCCACATCCGCTCCGAGGTATTCCACTTTCGTCCCCGGTGGAACAGGAAGAAGGGGGAGCTGTCAGCGTTCCCGTACACATCGTTGAGTTCCCGGATCTTCTGTTGGGCGTACGAGGTGAGTTCGCCATCCGATGCAAGGATTTCCTCCTTGGCATCGAGGAAATCGGATAGCAATCCGAAGAACAGGTTGCTGTCACGGTTCGCCAAAAACCGTACTTCCAGGTCTTCGACAAGATGTTCAATGGTACGCTTGCTGGAGAGCATGGCGGGAACAACGACAAGTGTGCGAGATTTGAGGGGGATGCCACGCGAATAGTCCATTCGCGGAAGGGGATTGCTTGGAACCACCAGGGTCACGATCCAATTTACGATTGCGGATGCGAAACCACCGGTTCCGATACAGGCCAATAGGCCGATGGGTATCAATTTCCATTCAGACAATCCACCAAGCCGGGCACCAACCAGAAGCGCGTAGGCGACGAGGACCGATAGGATTCCGATTGATCCGGCATACATGGCCATCTTGCCATGGAATCCGATGGGACGCGTTATCCCATAGGCTTTGGATGTCCCATGTATCGTTTGTTTCAGCTCGGACAATCCCGTGTCCAACAGGTAATAGCCCACATGTGCCGGGCGTTTGTCGGTTCCGGTATCTTTTTGATGCCGCTGTGCCAATCCTATCGCCAGGTGCGCGATATCCTGTTCATCCAGGCCACTGCGTTTGGCAAGCTTCTCAACCATATGGCGGTATTCGTCGCGAGTGGAAAAGTCCATCTTGGCATACTGTCCGGATGGGTCGGTACGCAATACCTGTTCCACAAGACTGGTATTCTCGACAAAACCCTTCCAGTCGTTCGCGTCGAGGGCACGGAGACTTCCGATTGTATTGCTGATAGAGACCTGATCGGCTGCCTGTTGTTGCATTTCCGATTGGACAAGGGTTTCAGTGGTCGATCCTTGCTCTGCGAGTTGTTCCTCGATCCAGGTCAATGGCATGCTGAATCGGGCACCCTTGCCGTAGAGTCGTCGCGAGAGTTCCGCGACAAAGGAGCTGTTGAGCAGAGGTTTCGAGCGGGCCATGTCAGCGACCAGCACCAGCAGGCTTTTGGGATCTGTCTTGGCCAGAGCCAATATCCGGTCAGCCCAGGTGGTTGCCTGGTTCTTGGCATGGATTTCCTTCGAGATCCGAATCGCTATCCTTCGTAGGTTCTCAACCAGGGCCAGGCGGAGCATGATGGGGATTGCCCACAGCTCTCCCAGTGTCAATCGTGCGATTGTTTGGTAGGCATTGATGAATTCCGGCAGGGTTTCGGCATCGACATGGCCATCTCCGTGCGAGATGCGCTCTATGGCGATGGCATAGACGCGAGGTAAGCCCACCGGTGTACTGTTTTGCAGTCGGGGGAGTTCCCTGTTGTAGTCGTTGGGAAGGTCGCGTCTGGTGGTATGGATGATATTCTCGATCAGATAATAATTGTCAAGCAACCAATCTCCGGCAGGCACTATCTTCCTGTTCGCCCCCACCGTATCGTTCAGCAGGTTCCGCACATCCTCAAGCACCGCCTCATTCTCGTCCAGTCGCTTGAGGAGTCTGTCCCGATGCAGGCGGGAAACGTGTACCGCATGTGTATGGGCAAGGATCTTCCCATGGTTCTCCATCTGTTCCGGGGTGAACAATTCCGATTGCAGCGGTTCTTCGGTTTCATATTTCTGGCGGAAGAACAGGAGTGTTCGTGACTTGAATAGTGGGAGTGCTCCATTCAACAATCGGTAGGTCGCGTTCTTTTTCAATAGGTACCTCAATGCGTCGGTCTGTTCGGAAGGTTTCCGATACGTGGTGGTAGGGGTGGGGAAAACCTTGGATAGATGGCAGGTTCAGGTCATGCACCACGCGTCTCCGTGTTTGTTGCGAGATGCCGGACCTTCGATGGATCCCGCTGAACAACGCTTTTATTTTGATGATGTCCTGTCGTTTCTTCCCACTGGGATGATATGGGATGTGGTGGATTGGTAGTCATTGGTGAGTTCCGATTTCAAGTCGGCACTGCGCAGGACATTCACGTTACGCCCGTTGCACGAAGAGAATGATTAATTGTTTGGATGGGTTTTGCTCGGTAATTTCTTCATGCAAAAGAATTTTACTGGTCTCCATGATACCCGAACCGCTGACTGTGCGCAAGGGCAAGATGCCTGTCTGACGGTTTGATTGCAATGTTTCATCTGCCAAGGCAAGTACCAGGTACCGTTTTTGCATTTTGTATGCAATATGTTACCATCCAGCTCGCCTCCCATCCCCACGCACCTATCGGCTGGTGGCCGTTTGAAGAGTGTGTAAGTAATTCTATCATTTTTATTGCCAAGTGGTATCATATGTGGTATTACTTGAGTAGAAATCCGGAGGGGATGATTGTCCAAGTTGGAGAAGAAGATACAAAAACTATTGTCCCAGCCGAATGACATTGCCTATGACGAACTTCGGTACGTGCTGCTTGGTCTTGGGTGTGTTGAGAGGAATGGGGGAAGAGGTTCCCATGTGGTTTTCGTCCATTCCGTGACGGGAGAAAGGATTACAGTGCCTGTCCAGAAGCCAGTGAAGCGTTGTTATATTGTACAGGTGATAAAGATGTTCGGATTGAAGGAGAAATACGATGAAATCGCTGGAAGATTATCTTAAGCTTCCATATACGATCGAGACGAGAAGGGAATCAGACGGTTCTTATTTTATCAAGGTCAAGGAATTGCCAGGATGCATGTCTGTAGGTGAAAGCATTGGGGAAGCATATGCGATGATCGAGGACGCGAAAGCCGACTGGATCCAATCCTGCTTGGACGACGGTTGTGTGGTTCCGGAGCCGGAAGAAGAGGACGTAAAAACGTACAGCGGTAAGTTCATGGTACGGATATCCCCGAAGCTCCACCGCGAATTGTCCGAAACCGCAGAAAAACATGGAGTGAGTTTGAATCATCTCGTCACTGAGATGCTCTCCCAAGAAAACGGCATACTGAAAAGTCAACAAAGGACCATCGACCAGTTGTTGGGTAAGGTTTCCCCCATACCTGTGATGACAGGTGAGGGCAGAATAGCCTTCGATATGCCCAGTGCGGTTGGCAGATGGACTCCGTTGGCCACCAACACACGACCGAGCGCCGGTCCTGTATTGATTGGCAAAGTTCGCAAGAGCCGGAAGACCGGTACCCGATGAGGTTGCATGATGACAATTGTTGAATATGCACAAGATGCAGACATCTTTTCCCTCTCCGTCCCAAAACTCGAATATGTATTTCTTGAGGAGAAGATGAGCGAAAAGTCGAAATTGCTCTATTCCTTTTCCCCGGTCACCGACAAGATCACGTTGCTACAGAAGTCGGGTGACGTTATCGTAACGTATCCGATGGAATTCTCCGCATCCAACAAGCAAGATTCTGGGGATGATCATGAGAAGGGCGGTTTGTTCTTCGAATTGAAAGTTGAGTATAAGATAGTATTCAGAAGCAAGAAGAAGACCAAGGTTCCGGAGCAGGTGAAGAAAGAACTCTTTGAACAGGTGGTTCCACGAGTCGTACACCCGTACTTCAGGCAGACCGTCGCGGAAGCTCTCCAGAAAGCAGGTCTACCCCCATTGCAGATTCCATTGATCGAGGGTCTTGAGAAGGACGAACCCAACGACTGAACCTGGTTTGGATCTTCAACCATTGCACGCGCAGGCGGCAGTAATAACGGTTTGCAGGTAATACTTATTCATCCAATCGTCTTTGCTCGAGCTCTCCAGACGATATCGAGGGAAAAGGGAAGGCAGCGTCAGCTCGCCTTCCATCCCCACGCGCCTATTGGCTGGGGGCAGCTTGAGAAGTGTGTTTGATCCGAGTCCGTTTTAGGATCCCCATGTGGATTTTTTGCCTGGTTCCCGATTGTCTCGGAAAAAATTGAAAGTTTTTCATAAAATATCCATCCTTTTTTCTCCTTCCTCAGGATTTGGCTTGAAAGTGTAAAATATCATACCAAACTCGATAGGATACTTCATGTACTTCTGAAATAGCTGATCTTAGGATTCTCTGTATAGATGCGGCGTTGCCGCTACACAACTATCCAAATTTTTATGATTCCCTAAAAGGAGGAGAACATGAAAAAAGCTCTAGGTGTTTTGATGATACTGGTTATACTGGGATCGGGCGTTCTGTTTGCCGCTGGTCAGAAAGAGTCTGGTTTGATCAAGGTGGGTATCGTTAATCTGCCACCGGAAGAATCCGGATATCGGCAGGCTAATGTTGAAGACATGAACAATGTGTTCTCAGTAGCCAACGGTTATGATGCAAAACAGACCAACACACTCGACAACAGTGAGCAGATCGCTGCAGCGAAAGGGTATATCCGAGACGGAGTGGATTACCTTTTGATCTCGGCAGCAAACGCTTCTGGATGGGACGACACCTTGAAATCCGCGAAGGATGCAGGTATACAGGTTATTCTCTTTGACCGTGCTATTGATACGAACGAATCCAATTATCAGGCAGCAATTCTCTCGGATATGGCGTATGAAGGTGAGAAGGCAGTGGAATGGGTGTTGAGCCTTGGTCTTGACAAGATCAATCTGATCCTTATTCGCGGGCAGATGGGTTCCGCAGCTGAGATAGGCCGTAGTGCAGCCGTGCTCGATGCCGCAAAGGCAGGGAAACTCAACATAGTTGCCGATGGAACAGGTGGAGATAGCTGGAGTCTTGAAGAAGCCCGTAAAGTTGTTGAAGCAGCAATTGCCGCAGGTAAGGATTTCAACGTAATCTACGCACAAAACGACGGTATGGCACAAGGTGCTGTTCAGGCACTCCAGGCAGCTGGAATCAGTCATGGCAAGGGCGGCAAGGTTAAGATCATTGGATTTGACTTCAACCGATTTGCACTGAGGAATGTGCAGGCTGGTTACTGGGATGCCGACATGCAATGCAATCCACGTCAGGCAGCTGAGATCTCAAAATGGATCAAGAGTGGAAAGATGCCTAGCGGAGTTGTCTACCAGGAAGAACTGCTCTTGACTACTGAAACGATTTCCGATGAACTCATCGCGAAATGGGGAATCAATGCGGATCCTGGCAAAGGTGTAATCACAAGGTAGGTATTTGTAAGAATTTACAATCACAACACTAGTATGTGTGCAGTGCGGTGCGCGGATTTGATTCCGCATACCGCACCGCACTTGGCTTGTCTCGTATCGGTAAAAGGAGATCTTTGATTGTTGTCGGAAACCATACTCGAAATGAAGGATATCAGCAAATCATTTCCTGGGGTCAAAGCTCTGGATAGCGTGGACTTCAAGCTCCGAAAGGGTGAGATCCATGCTCTCATGGGCGAAAACGGTGCTGGCAAGTCCACACTGATAAAAGTCATTACCGGGGTCTACGGAAAAGATGCCGGCTTGATTACCTTGCAGGGAGAGTCCATCCATTTCAAGGCACCGGAAGAAGCTCAGAACAAAGGAATAGGTACGGTCTATCAGGAAATAATGCTGTGTCCCAATTTGACTGTGGCTGAGAATATGTTTATCGGCCGTAGCCACAGCCTAGTCGTCAATTGGAAGCAGATGAACGAAAAGGCGGCACAATTGCTTGATTCCCTCGGTATTCCGGCAAGCCCAGTCCAGGAACTTACAAGCTGTTCGCTTGCGGTACAGCAGATGATTGCGATTGCCCGTGCAGTCGATATGGACTGCAAGATTCTCATACTGGACGAGCCGACGTCCTCTCTTGACGAAGACGAGGTACATAAACTCTTTAAACTCATGCGTGAGCTGAAAGCCCGGGGCGTGGGAATCATCTTTATAACCCACTTTCTCGAACAGGTATTCGAAATCAGTGACAGGATTACTGTGCTTCGCAATGGAAAGCTGGTCGGCGAATATGAAACAACCTCTCTTTCCCAAATCGAACTGATCTCGAAGATGCTGGGTAATGTGCTAGAGGATATCACGAAAATACAAAAACATGAGCCGATCGTATCCGACACGTCCATTCCTGTCTTTGAAGGAATAGGGCTTTCGAGTGCTGCGGGGGTAAGACCCTTCAACTTTGTCATCCAACGAGGTGAGGTCAACGGGTTTGCCGGTCTGCTCGGCTCCGGACGCAGTGAAAGTGCCCGTGCTATTTTTGCTGCGGACAAGGTGACTGGTGGTGAAGTTAGGATGAAGGGCAAGTCGGTGAAGATCAAAACACCACTACACGCCATAAAGCAAGGAATAGGCTATTTGCCGGAGGACCGTAAAGGCGATGGAATAATAGATGACTTGTCGGTACGCGACAATATTATTCTGACACTGCAGGTCATGAAAGGCTTTTTCAAACCTTTTTCATTGAAACAGGCGGAGACATTCGCCGAAGAGTATATCAAGAAGTTGAATATCAAGACTCCTACTCCCGACACGCCAATCAAATCTCTTTCTGGAGGCAACCAGCAGAAAGTCATTCTGGCCCGCTGGCTACTCACCAACCCGGAGTTCCTGATTCTGGATGAACCAACCCGTGGAATTGATGTTGGAACCAAGGTCGAGATTCAGAAACTTGTGATCAAGCTCGCCAATAATGGGATGAGCCTGACATTCATCTCTTCGGAAATTGACGAGATGATTCGAACCTGTTCCCGTTTGATAGTCATGAAAGACCGCGAGATCGTAGGGGAACTCAAGGGAACCGAATTGACGGAAACCGAGGTAATGAACGTGATAGCACAGGGAGGAAAGAACCCATGCCTAAATTGATAAAGCACTTTTCCCACCTGGTTCTTCCCGTCTCGGTCATGACGCTGCTCATTATCATCAACCTGATAAAGGGTGCCGATTATTTCCGCATTACCATGGTAAACGGTGCATTCTACGGGAATATACCGAATATCTTGTTTGGGGCTTCCGAGTTGGTCATCCTTTCCATAGGTATGACTCTGGTAACTGCAGCTTCACGGGGACAGGATATCAGCATTGGGGTAAGTGCTACCATTACTTCCGCCGTATTTGTCCAGTATGTCCTGCAGGCCGGTGAGGTCACACTGCTTACCATAGTGGTGGGTTTCCTCTTGAGTTGCGTTATAGGTTTGCTTCTTGGCGCATTCAACGGTACGCTGGTTTCGGTATTCAAGGTTCAGCCAATGGTCGCATCTCTCATACTGTTTACGGGGGGCAGGTCTATAGCCTTTATGATTGACGGAAAATTGTCTCCCATTCTGGCCAACGACATATCGAATCAAATAGGCACGGTAATTCCGGGAGTACCGATTCAGACTCCAATAATCCTAACGGTTGTTTTCATCGCTCTCGTTGCAGTACTGTTCAAGACTACGAATCTCAGGCTCTATGTGGAGACTGTTGGAATCAATCCGAATGCCGCACGTCTGAATGGTATCAATCCGAAGAAAATTATATTTCTAACCTTCCTGATCATGGGAATCTGTACAGCGGTTGCAGGTTTCATCGCAGTGAACAAGGCCGGGCGTCACGACAGCGTCAACTTGCTCAAACTTATTATGATGGATGCGATTCTGGCTGTGGCAATAGGCGGAAACTCGCTGATCGGTGGAAAATTCAGCATTACCGGTGCCATAATCGGTGCGTATACCATAGAGATGCTGAACAGGACTCTGCTTAGGCTGGAGATAGAACCTGCAACCATCAAGGTCTTCAAGGCGGTCTTCATTATCATTCTCATGGTGCTTTCATCGCCCGTAGTCAGGGTTTTCATGAAGAAAGCTTTGGACAGGTTCCGGTCTTGGAGACTTTCTATAAGCCAACCCAAGGAAAATGCCCTTTCCACCACGAATATAGCCGAGAAGAAGGAGGAATAGGATGGCATCTGTGAACGTGTTCAAACCAAAAGCAAGACTCTCGAACTCGAATATTCTATTTCTCATAGCTGCGGTCATATTTGTCGTGATGTATCTGTTTGCAATCATCAGTTTTCCAAACAGTTTTATGCAGTTCCAGACGTTTTTTGACTTGTTCAACCTAAATGCTCCACTCATCATCATGACACTTGGTTTGTGCATCGTCATGATCGGGGGTGGTATCGATATCTCTATAGGTGCGGTATGCGGGTTGGTGACAATGGCCTGTGCTGTCTTTCTGGAATCCAAGATGGGGAGCATTGGGGGTGCCGTCCTTGTCGCACTGGGCATAGGTGTCGCATTCGGAATCCTGCAAGGATATCTTATAGCCTATCTTGAGATCCAACCGTTTATTATTACGTTGTCGGGGTTGTTCTTGGCACAGGGACTATTGACGACACTCCATAAGGATCCGATCAATGTAACTATGCCTGCATTCGTGGGTTTGAGGGATTTTGATATAGTGATCGCATGGCTTGGTACGAGAAACAGGCTGGGTGTTTTCATTCCGAGTGAAATAAAACTTGGTACTGTAATTGTTGTGGTCCTTCTTGTCATCCTTGCATCCTTGATGAAGTGGTCGCGTTTTGGGCGCAATGTCTACGCCGTCGGTGGCAATAGTCATAGTGCTATGATGCTCGGTATCAACGTAAAGAGAACGATCTTCATCACCTATGTGTTAAGTGGATTGACAGCCGGTATCGCAGGGTTTGTGTACATAATGACAACAGGAGCCGGCAATGTCGGAAATGCGGCAGGAGCCGAAATGAAGGCAATCGCCTCGGCTATCATAGGTGGTACACTGCTCAACGGCGGGGTGGGTAACTTGCTTGGGGCGCCAATAGGTACATTGACTCTTCTGGTGATCAACGAACTGATCCGAGCGGCGGGCGTTCAATCGAATTTCCAAGCGATGGTAAGCGGTCTCCTGCTGTATTTCTTCATAGTGCTGCAAAGCGTCATCATGTCGCTACGTGACAGGAGGAGATTCGGTATAGCCCTACCGCCTTGGCTGCGACTGTCAGGCAAGGAACAGACCGTGGGCCAAGGGGAGTCGTGAAGAGACTTCAGGGAGACTATTGCTTCAATTGAGGCACTTCCCTCCGGTTCTAAATTCCCGGGGGGAAGTACCTGTATGTTTCTTGAAGATATAACTGAAATAGTGAGGATCTCCAAATCCTACATCATAAGCTATGTCCGCGCTTCTAAGAGGTGTCGTCAGCAGCAGGTCCTTCGATCTGTTGATACGGACCCGTGTAAGATATTCAATGAAGGTTTCACCGGTTTCCTGGGAAAAGATGGTACTGAAATGGTTCGGACTAACGTTTACGACCGAGGCCACTGAGTGCAGGGAAATATCTTGGTCGGAAAAATGAAGGTCTATATACTGCTTCGCTTTCTGGATCATTGTATAATATTTTCCCTCTGATTTTGATTCCCTGAAGTCTATGAATGTATCCAGGATTAATTTCACCCCGTCACAGAAGGTCTCTTTTGAGCTCGCTATCTCTGTAAGTTGCGTTTTATGTGACAACCAGGGCATAACCTCCTGAACAACACCTCCCAGCTCATCGATTATCTTTGATAGTGCCACCATAAGATCATATAGAAGGTAATAGCCTGTGAGTGTGAATTGAAAAGGGTGATCTCCTATCATGGCAATATACTGGGAGATGATCTCATCGATACCTGATTTCTTCACATATTTCAGCCGCTCCGATATGGAACTTCCGTCCAATTTCAAAAAATCAATTTCGGAGAAGGAGTTCAGGTCATGTGTTCCGATAATCAGTTTCTGACCAGTCTTGACGGAGAATTTCACGGCTTTTTCCGCATCGGCATATGATTGGGACAGGTTCCCGATTCGCTCGACCAAAGAGCCTATTCCAATAGCTACCATGCAACCGGTGTTGCGTTCAATCTCATATTTGATTGCTTGTCCCAAGGTATAAGCAGTTTCTTCGATCGATTCGGATTCAAGCTGCATCAACAACAAGATGATAGAATCCCTGCTTTGTGAAAAACACACCACCTCTTCCTGATTGTCGACGAGGCTGTTTATATGGAGCTTGGCGGTAATAAGTTCCGAATAGTTTTCAGGAGAGGTGGAAAGCTTGATGATTGCCACAAGGTAACCATGGGCGATGAGATCTATCCCCATATCATCACCTTTCTCAAGCGCATCTTCCGTTTTTACAATTCCGGTTACCAGGTCGCATAGCCAGCGTTCCCTAATCAGGTCCGAATTGGACTGGGCTTGCTGTTTCAGATTTTCTATACTTGAAAGATGCATTTTCTCCTGTTCAATCGTATCTACCAGTTTGTTGAGTGTCGACAGCATATCTGAGGCGGAAATAGGCTTGAGCATGTATTCGTCAACACCGATTGATATGGCTTCTTGCGCGTACTGGAATTCGTCATGACCTGAGATTATTATTATTTTTATCCAGGGAAGTATCTTTTTGATGATTCTGGAAAGGCAGAGTCCATCAACAAACGGCATTTTTATATCGGTAATCAGTATGTCCGGTTTCACATCCTTCATAATAGACAGGGCCATCTCACCGTCTGAAGCTTCACCTGCGAGGACAAAAGGGCCTGTTCCCGACTGTATGCTGTTTCGCAACCCTTCACGTACTACTATCTCATCTTCCGCAATAAAAACCTTATACATCGAACCCAACCTCTGGAACACTGAAATACACGGTAGTGCCCAATTTATACCGACTCGTTATTTCCAGCTTCGTGCTTGCATCATAATACAGTTCAAGCCTCTTGTTAACATTATACAGCCCATAGACATTGTTCAGATCCTCGGGGTCGGCCGAACCACTGATCTGCTGGATGATGTTCGCAAGTTTCTCTTCCGTCATTCCGATTCCATTGTCTTCCACGGAAAAACACAGGCGCTCGTTTTCACGCCACCCCTTTACCGATATCAATCCGCGACCCCTTTTGTTCTTTATTCCATGGTACAATGCGTTTTCAACGAGCGGCTGGAGCACTAGTTTCAAAATTTGACAGTCTGCCATCTCGCTCTCGTATTCAATTTCATAATCCAAGATATCCCTGTATCTGATTTTCTGAATGGTCAGATAGCTTTTGACATGTTCAAATTCCTTGCTGACCGACAAAAAGTCCTTACCCTTGTTGAGAGATAGTCTGAAAAAACTTGAGAAGGCGCGTGTTATGTCAATAACCTGATCATTTCTCTTTTCTTCGGCAAGCCAGACTATCGTATCGAATGTGTTATAGAGAAAATGCGGTGTGATCTGAGCCTGAAGGGCTTTCATCTCCGATTTCTGAAGGTTTTGTTGTTCCCTGACATTCTCTGCGATCAATGCTTGGATCTTGACTGCCATGATGTTCAGGTTGTCTGTCAGACCATCAAGCTCGCTTACCTGAGGAAGTTTTACTCTGGCAGTGAAATCCCCCTCAGCAATTCTTTTTGACAGGTTCTCAAGTTTTTTTATTGGATTATTGATACTTGTGGTCACTGAGCGCTGCGTAAAAATAGCGAAGATAGTAACAAAAAATACAGTAAAAACCTGGATGACAGTGAGTACAAAAGTAATGCGCTTATGATGCTCGTTTGTTATCGTTGCCGATTCTATCACACGTACTATAAAATCCTGGAGGATGTCCGAGATAAGGGCAGATACCCCTCTGATTTCATCAAGGCTTTCTTCATTCTCACTCACCGGAGCATGGTTTGCCATCTGGCTTCCCAGCCTGTCCACATTGCGTTTCAGTGTATCGACCGCACGACCGGCAACCTCAAGCATCTGTCGATTCTCTCGTTCTTCAGTCGTTCTCATGATATCTGCCAGGCTCTCATTGATCCCGTTGATTATGTCATACTGGTTACCTTCATCGAATTTCTTGTTTCCAGCTACGATATCCCATATCTCGTTGGAGATATCCTCCTTTACTGTCTGGTTGAGACGGTTTGCCTTGCTGACATTGGTGATAATAAGGTCATAGCGAACCATTTGGACAACAAACGAAAAAACGGTAATAACCGGAGGTGTTATCATCAGGAGGATTATGATCACGTAGGAAATCTTTATCCGCTCTTTTATGCTTCTACTTTTAAACACTGAGAAAATCTTATCAACTACGGATATCCTATTCTTCATACTAATACCCACGGGGCTCTATGAGTGAAAGGTCATCGGTTTCATAGAACACTTCTTCATGTACATATTGCAGTCGTGGTATCGTTTCTCCAGCTGCCAGCCTTTCAGCAAGCTTGATAATTTCAGGACCGGTTTTAGGGTTGCACTCGATGACACAATTTACCTTGCCGTCGCGCAACGCATCGATTGCTGCCTGCTGTGCATCAATAGTGATAATAACAATGTCGGTACCAGGGACCAGTCCCCTTTCTTCCATTGCCTCGATAACTCCAAGCGTCATGCCATCGTTGTGGGAATAGATAACGTCGATATCTTCATGCATCTCGAGAAATTCAACAGCCAATTCGTATCCCCTTGAGCGGAGAAAATCACCTGATTTACTGTATATTATTTGGAACTCCGGATGCGGATCCAGAACTTCCCTAAAGCCTTCAGCCCGACCTAGTGCTACCGAAGAGCCTTCTGTCCCGTATAATTCCACGATATTGATATGTTCTTCGGTTTTGTCGAAAGGCCCACGGCTGTCTTTAAATTTATCCAATACGAACAATCCAGCATTCCTGCCTTCCTTCAGGCTGTCGGTACCTATAAATCCTGCATATAAAGATTGGTCTTCAACATCAATTTTCCGGTCGGTGACCAGAACTGGAATCCCGGCATCCCGGGCTTCTTGCAGTACATTGTCCCAGCCATCCTTAACTATCGGTACAAATACTATTACATCGACTTGATAGGCGATAAAGGATCGCAATGCTTTTATCTGATTCTCCTGTTTCTGTTCAGCATTGTCATACACCAGCTGAACCCCCCGTTCAGCTGCAGCATCCTGAACCGAGCGGGTGTTACATGTTCTCCAGGCGCTTTCAGCACCGATCTGCGAAAAACCTACAATAATCCCATCATCTTCTTCTATTTGAGAGGGATTCTTTTTTTGGGCGCTGCATCCGACAAAAATACCTATGATCAGGATAAGAAGGATTATACGGAATTGTTTACTGATTTGCTTTTTATGAAGAAACATTGATAGGATCCTTTAGTGTACGAGCTAATCCATTATACAGTCACCAGACGCGCGCAGTAAAATGAAATGTACGCAGAAAGGGGAAAAAGATACAGAAGTCCCATGGACCTCTGTTACAATGGGTTTACCACAACAGATCCGAGTACGTTTTAGTATCCCAATGTGGATTTTTTTTGGTACCGATTGTCTCCCTTCGCGTCTATTGGCTAAGTGGAAATATATGATTATGGGACATGGTTGCTGAAATGATTGCTATCTTTCTCAGGAGAGTGGAAAACAACGCTCCCCAACCAAATTCAATTGAATCTCGCTACATTGAATGATCCGATCTATATCCAAACACCATATCAAATCCAAGGCTCGTTCCCCTTCATGATATGTCTTGCCATATTCACGGAAAAACTGCTTTAAAGTATTCTTGCCACTTCCTTTTCGAGGAATGATTTGCTGAGTAGCTCCCAAGTAGGTGCAGATTCCTTTCATATCATAGAGAAGAAGATCCTCGATCATTGCACGTGCAGCAAGGTCAATAATTTCGATGTTTCTACCTGTTAGTTTTCTTCGTAAAGTGAGCCAATCACCTTCATGGAATTTTGAAATATCTGCAAGATGGGAGTCGGTGTCATAGCACAGGAAAATTGTCCATTTGACACCGGGATAAACCTTTTTACAATTGTAGTTGAACCAATCTGCGGAATGTGTTACCTGAGTGATTGTTTTCACGGAATTCATTCTAATTATCACGGAATTATCTGCTGAAGTTGAGACGGAAATGAAGTCATTTACTACATCGTCAAATGTATTGGTGTATGAGAATTCCGGATGTTTTCCACTGAAATGGCTGAGTAGTCTTTCATAGAAAATCTGTTCTGTCTCTCCTTCGAAGATGAACGCAACTCCACTGGAATAGGAATGGTGTTTCATACCTATTCAACCCTTGACGTATTTTTTGAGAATGTATGAAGATTTGATATCGCCTGACATCAAGTCAAACAGGTACTCACCCACAGAGAGGCCAAGCGTATGGGAGGCGTTGATCAATGCCTTAGCCCTGCTCTCGGTGATGTTATCAAAAGATGCGACCCCTGTCTCATCTGGAACTCCAATGTAAATCCTTTCCAGCTTAAGGTATTGGACAAGATACGGCGAGTGGCTCGTGATGAGAAGGGTTATGTCTCCAAGGTATTCGTTGAGAATCTCCAAGGTTTGCTTCAAGAGTCTCGGATGGATGCTGGTTTCCAATTCCTCTATGCCAATCATATGGGTATCCGAGTTGCTACTGAAAAGGATAGTCATGATCCAGAACAGTCGTTTGGTTCCTGCAGACAGCATGGTGATATCCATAGGTTGATTCATGTGCCTGTTTGTTACAAAAATCTTATGGATTTCGTTTTTCCACGTAAAAGGAGGTATCTCCGGATCATCGCTTGCAACCATTGCTCCATCTTTCATGGAAAACATTTTGATATGCTCTAGATGGGGATCGAATTTAGCCTTCACCACTTCAACATTGGTTATCTCGGGAAATAAGGTTGTTATGGCCTCCTTGAACAGTTCATATCTATCCGGGTTCGTTTCCTTGAGTACATTGAGCAGTCTCGGGATATCACTTGTGTACAAGAGGGAGGGAGTGGGTTCTCCCACTTCAAAAGGGACAGACTGATAGTGCCTATCCATATCCAAGGATGAGCATGTCTTGAATGAGAGATGTTTGATTTGTTTGAGCACAGCGGTATAGGCGATGTCATCGATTGAAGACAGCGTGTCGATCGCTAATTGGAAATCACCGAGTGTAATATTCCTGAACGCATTGGTACTTTTGGATTTCCGGTAGTGTCCCTCATCCCTCTTCAGGTATCGTGTATATTTGACACTCTCGCTCACTCGCATCTCCAGCCACTCGTCAACAATTCGTTGTCCTGTGGCATCGTCACGTAGCCATGTGAACGAGAACCCGTATTGGACATATTGGTATTCTTCGAGTGAAGGGTCATGGAACTCAATCTCGAAGAAAAACGGATCATTCGCAGAAATAGGATTCAATGGAATTCCTTTCTGCCAAGTGGTCAGCTTCCTCCGGCTTTTTTCTCCTGCACTCAAGAAATATAAGGCAAAGTCAATTCCTTGAAGGAAATTGGACTTCCCATAATTGTTCGGTGAGACTAGTGCGGTTATACGATCAACCTCAATCCTTGTTTTTTTCAGATTCTTGAACCCGCCGATGGATATGCTTTTAATTTTCATTTGATTTTCCCGATATTTCCAAATTCAACTTATTGGTATATTATAATATCAATAATTAATAAAATCAAATACAAATATAAAATGAAATGTAGTAAATAGCTCAACTTGATATATTTTGTCGATGGTATGAATTCATGAGATTTTTTATCATGACAGTAATAGTTTTCGAAGAATCGCTGTGCAACGATCCAAACCTTATGTTGCAGCCTATTAGATGTGTGGTTTGAAGATTTGGACTTGAATTTATGGTCGATCAGGCGACACCGAGGGAAAAGGGAAGGCTGCGCCAACTCGCTCCCATCCCTACGCAACTATCGACAGATGCCCGCTTGAAGAGTGTGTACCTTCCATTTCTTCCCAAAATAAATTTTCTTCATGTTTGTTTTGTTTTGCTATGCAAGCAACTTGACAAAAAATGTGTAACGGTGTAAATGTTTGTTAACAGTGTTAATTATAGTAATTACTGTAAATTTTATGACGTGCCCATTGGGGCTTATGGAGTACCTATGAAATCACTACGGATACAACTTTGCATCGCATGCCTTCTGGTATGTTCCGCACTGGTCTTGCCCATCTTCTCGTCTTCGCTGCAAGCTTCCCGCTCACTTGAAATACAATTGACGCCAGGGCCGTACTACACGGGAAGGGGAGGATGGTTCATCTTTGGCTACGATGTGGAACCACAGGTTGCCGTATGGCTGGAGACAGCAGATGGTGAATACTTGGAAACCTTGTTCGTAACCCGCAGGGGTGCCGAGAAAGCTTGGCGTGCTGCGCCGAAGTCTGGACGTCCCGAAGCGCTTCCTGTCTGGAATCATCTGCACGAGACCGAGGTGGACGATGTTTCAGCGGCCACATCACAATCAGGAGTCCAGGAATCAGTCCGAATTTCAGACAATCTTGCTCCGGGAACGTATCGTGTGGTGTTGGAGACCAACAGGAGTTATGATTACAATGCCATGTTCCCCAAGAAGCTCGGGGTAAATGGACAACCGTCGGTCATCTATCGGGCGGATATCACCATTGGGCAAGGTCCGGTGGAAATGGAATTCCAGCCAGTGGGCCAAGGCGATCCTGCCGGGCTCGATGGACAGATTACAGAAGGGCTGGAAGGTCTGGATACCGCATTGCAGCTGTTTTCGGACCTCAAGGTTACATACGAGGAGCATTGACATGCATGAGAAGAAGTCGACCATAGGTAGACGCGAACGTCTGCAGCAGATGACGAAGGAAGAGATCAAGCAGGCCGCGTGGGCCCAAATTCATGCCAACGGTGCCTCCGCATTGTCCCTGCGTGGTATCGCCTCTTCCCTGGGGCTCTCTGCGCCAGCTTTGTACCGGTACTTCCCCAGCAAACAGGAGTTGGTGACTGCTTTGATCCTGGATGCATTCGATTCGTTGAGACTTGCATTGGATGCGACGGCACAGCGATTGGAAGCGTTGCCCTGGCAAACACGGTTGCGTGAACTGGGATTGACCTACCGCAGGTGGGCACTGGAGCAACCTGCCGCATTCCGCTTGATTTTCGGTGAACCGATCAATGATTATGAGGCTCCGTGGGAACAGACGATGCAGATAGCCGGTGCTTCCCTTACCGCCTTGATCCGTACTATCGATGATGCCCGTGCCTGTGGAGATCTGCAGCAACCTGTACAACCAATAGCGTCACCGGGATTGCTTGCTGCCCTGCAAGCGTGGAGCGATGCGATACACCATGTGCATCCCGATATCCTCTATCTGGCGTTCACTATTGCCACCAGAGTCCAAGGACTTATGATGGTGGAGCTGGGCCAACAGCTGCCACCGTTCTTTCCCAACGGAGACGAGTTGTTTGCGCGTGAGCTCGAGCGGATTGTTTTGGAGATCGAGAATCGTTGAAGCAAGGAGATTGATGATTTCAACCCAAGTGATTCCCCGGTCTAGTGGGTAGAACTGACCGGCGAAATCACTGCTCCTGCGTATGTTCGGAGTCAATTGAGGAAAGATGTATTTTTTACTTTCCATTTCTTAAGTGCAATATTTAACCAGAAAGCATAAATACCAATTGTAATGATTGTCAAAAACAGCCATTTTATCCAGTTGCCAAACAGACCAACTGCCGTGCCGTGAAATTTCAATCTTTGTCCGTTTATTACTGTATGATTAGTTTCCCAACCATAAACCATGCATAGCGCCCATGGATAACAAATTCCAAGTGTAATGACTGTGATAATTAGACCCAGTAGGTTCCATCCGATCAATGACAACAACCCTCCGTCAAAATAAGACTTATCATTCGAATTTTGATTGATTATAACATTCACTGTATCCATTTTTCCATTCTCCTCCTATTGAAAATCAACCTAACTTATAATTATACACCATATTTACGTTTGTTAGTATTTTTATTGTCATAAACATCATAAATTATCCATTTAATATGTAAAATATTTATCAGAGTAGTTCTTTGTCAAATATAAAATGGCACTTTCTAAGAATATTAATGGAAACGCTACCAGGTGCCCAATTTCCCGAAAACCCATTGCAATCACCGAATTTCGCCTGTTTGTGTGGACAACGCGGATTTTCTATCTGATACCGATATCGGGCTGGATCTTGAAGGCTTGCTTGACTTTGTTAGCCTAGGCTCCGAAGACCTGGAGGATCTGATCTGCCCTCACTTGGCTGTGTAATGTTTTACATGGGGGGATAAAACAAAAAGAAATGGCAGAGCATACGGAGGATGAATACATGTGGGCTTATGAATCGAAAAGATTTACTTTTTTATTGGGCATCCGATGGCTAGATAAGGGCAATAAAAGCCGGAAGCAATTGTCTGCTCTCTTATTGCGCGATTCACGTAAATATAGAGTAATGTGGTAAGCTAAAGTACGTGTATTTCGATAAATAAATATTTTTATTCTTGACAAGTTCAGCCATCATATTATAATTCACGATAGAAGAACAAAATATATCCCACAACAACATGATTATCACTGGAGGTCAATATGACAGTCTCGTGCGGTTTTTATGTTGAGCATTCAAGATATGGGGTGGGGCCATACATTCTAATCAAAACCTCTTTCACCCATTCGGAAGTGCCGACTGCAAATGCGGTAAATGCATTCGCTGATATGGTCGTAAATGAAATTATTAGCAATTTCCCAATTGCTAATGTGATCAAAGCAGTTCTTGAAGCAATATATGGAAAACTTACCCCCACGATTGCGGGGCACGATAATGGTAATGGAGTAGTCGTAGAGGTACGTGCCCCGATGGGGGGAGTCGGTGTTCCTTATTCAAAAGTATATCCCAGAGATAATGCGGTAATAGCACCTCCCAATGAAGATGGCATTGTCTTGTACAAACATTCATTATACAGAGGGTCTTGGGTCTATTTTGCCGCTAACACTGATGTGCCACATTTAAGTGAATACAATATGAACGATAAGGTCTCTTCTATCAAGATAAATGGCCCTATTGCTTTTATTGCATACCAGCATGCGGATTATCAAGGCAGGGCTTTACTTGTCAATGGCAATATTCCAAAAACATCCAAGTATGGATTCCATGATTCTCTTTCCTCGATAAAAGTATTTCAACCCACTAAAGGAATAACTGTATATAAAGATATCAATTATGAGGGTGTATCCAGTTTTCTAACTGCTTCAATCGAACACACAAGCTCATTAGGATTGAATGATAATATATCATCTATTCTCTTACATTACGGTGCTACCTGTAAGATTTTTCAGCATGCCGACTTTAGGGGTAGAAGCAAAGATATTACGACTCACTGTCCCCGGCTAAGCTCTATTGGTTTTAACGATACGATTTCGTCTATACGTATCTATTAGTAACACAAAGTTTGATACGCCCCCAAAATCAAGTCCAAATCTAAAAATTTTTGGGTGGATTCAAGAAGCTGCAGCATATCCTTCCTGGAAGGATTCATACCGCATGTTCGGTGTTTCAAAATTCAGTGATTGGTAGAACCAATCCTGACGATTGGTGGAGGACATCACCTATCTTCCCTGCCTCGAGCAGACGATGTATCTCAATTCGATCGAGGACCTGTTCAACGGGGAGCTCCTTGCGTACGCCATTTCCGACTCGGCCGACTCCCAACTGTGCACCGATACCGTCCTCTCCCTGGCTGGAAAGGCCAAGGATCTCATCGGCGCAATCCTCCACAGTGACGGTGGCTCCTCCCACATGTCCTATGCCTATCGGGGACTGTTGGAACACCTTGGGATTCGCATGAGCCTAGGGAAGACAGGAATTTGCTACGACAACGCCGCGATTGAATCGCTGAACGGGATCATCAAGACCGAATGCCTCTACTGCCGGTTCGGCAAGAGCAACGTCAAGAACCGTGAGATTCCCAAACTGGAGATCATCCAGGCGGTCGTGGAGTTCATCGAGTTCTACAACACGACGCGACCGAAGGAGCGCCTGGGATTCCTCTCCCCGGGTGAATTCAAGCATCGCAATCCAATGGGGACCTATCCGGTGTTGGCCCCGAAGGAAAGGGGCCTAGAAGAAAACAGTTGACCGGATCCAATTTGTGGAGGAACATATCGCTGGAGATGGTTGCAAACCACAACGGTGGCAATCGATGGAAAAGTGTCTCCAAAGCGTGCTCCATCGTTCCGAAAAGTGTAAACTAGAACGTAACCATATAAAACTAAAACGTTACCATATCATTTCTCCAATATAGATAAGTTGGAAACGCTACCTGGTACCCAGTTTCCCGAAAACGAATTGCAATCATCGAATCTCGCCTGGTTGTGTGGACAACGAGGATTTCCTCCCTGGTACCGATATTTTAGATGGTCGATATAATTCGTATTGTGGAAATCAAAGAATGAGCTTATATGATTTAAAATTAATTTAACCGAGGGAAAAAATGGATGAATATTCATCCTATATTTTTTAATCATTGGGTATTATACTCATATTAATTAATAAAGGGAAAAGGAATATGTCAAAAACATTCAGAGTCCTTTCGATAGATGGTGGAGGAGCGTTAGGCTTATATCCAGCGACCATATTAAAGCTTATAGAAACAGAAATATTAGGTAATGCTCCAATAATTAATAGTTTTAATCTAATAACTGGAACCTCTACGGGAGGACTTATTGCATTAAGTCTTGCCTCAGAACACTCTGTAGAAGAAATAATAGAGTTTTATAGAGAAAAGAGCAAAATTATATTTCCAAATGATTATTTAAATTTATTTAGAATCATAAATAGTTTGTTTATACGATCAATGTATAGTCAAAAGCCTTTAAAAAATATTCTAGAAGAACATTTTGGTAAAAAAACAATGGCTGATATGAAAACTCCCGTTTGCATAACTGCGGTTGATACAGTCCAATGTCACCCGATAGTATATAAAACAAAAAATGCTCCACACCTAAAACGAGACGAAAATGAGTTATTGGTAGATATCGCACTTGCGACAAGCTCTGCTCCTATATTTTTCCCTACCTACAAGTTTAGCCATTATCGATCCGTAGTTGATGGAGGGATTTGGCAAAACAATCCAAGTATGGTGGGGCTAATTGAAGCAAACACAAACTTTCTAACAGAAGGATCTGATTTCGAGAGCGTTTCAATTTTATCTATCGGGAATCCATTATCAAATCAAATCTCAAGTTATATTAATGAAAAGTTGAATATTTCCTCTTTATTCTCATGGAGGACGAAATTAGTCACATTACCTATGAAGGTCTCTTCAAATGGTATTGACCTGCAAATGAAAATGATTCAGAGAAACCACGCGCTGAAACTACATAATTATCTAAGAATTGCATCAGGTGCCATACCTTCTGATCTTAAGAACCTATCATTAACAAGTTCCAGCGATTCAAAATTAAAGAAAATAGAAACTCAAGCAATTAATGATTTTCATTTAGTAAAGGGCAACATAATCGAATTCTTTAAATTATAAGGGGGAATAAAATGGTGGATTTTCAAGCTGAATTTAAAACTTTTGATGAAAAAATAAAGTTAACAGAATCAAAAAAAGCATCAATGAGAATAAGCAGGAATGCAATTAAGAAGAAAATTATTAATTATTTTAAAAATGATTTAGAAATTACAGCCCCAATATTCACAACCCAAGGTTCATTTGTAATAAATACAGCTCTTAATCCAATTGAGGATGAGGAAGTTGATATGGATTATGGGGTATATTTGCAAGACCAATCAGAGAATGAAGAAGATTGGATTACCCCTAGGAAAGCTCATAAAAGAATTATTGATGCTTTAGAAGGGCACACACAAGATGAATGCATATCCAAAACAAGTTGTGTAAGAGTTTTATATAGAAACTTTTATCACTTAGATTTGCCAGTGTACATTATGAAAAATAATAAAGCATTTTTAGCACAAACAGAATGTAATGAATGGATAAATAGCGACTCTAAAGAATTTCGTAATTGGTTCTATGAAAATCGAAACGATGTAAAGCTTAGTAAAATGGTTCGTTTTATTAAAGCTTGGAGAGATTTTACTAAAACTGAAATGACTAGCATAGAAATTACAATTTTAACAGTGAATTGCTTTAAAAATGAGAGAGAACGGGAGGATTTAGTTCTATACGACACGGTAGCAAACATTTATGATGAAATTCTTATATCTAGAAAAGTTGAAAAACCAGTCTCCCCTTTTGAAGATCTTTGGGAAAATTATTCAGAAGATAAAAAGGACGAGATTATTGAAATGGTAAAACAATTCCGAGATGATCTTAATATTGCGCTGTCCAATACTTCAAATCATAGAGGTTCAGTAATTCTACGCGAAGTTTTTGGCGAGAGATTTCCATTAAAAAAAGACGAGGAGAATGCTGAAAGATATAGACAACAATTAAGATCAGGCGTAAAACCATGGGGAGTTTAGTACAGGAAAGCTGCAAGTATATAAAAATTCACTATCCTGAGATGAATATAATTCTTGAAAACGGCAGTTATTTGGTTTGGGAAGGAAGATTTTATGTTGATATCGAATATGAAGAAATAAAAGTAAACTCAGCCCCAAGACTTGGTATAAAGTTTTCAAAATCATATCCAAACGAGCTCCCTATTGTTTATGACATAGACAATATATTTAATAATACTACTCATAAATTCGTTAACCCCCATCCGGAGAATGAAGAAATTGAAAAATATAGAAATAAAAGGACCTTATGCTTAGCATCTTTTATTGATATGGATCTTCAACTAAGTAATTCCTCATCGATTGAAGACTATATTACTAAATTCCTGCTACCATATTTCATTTCATATGAAAGCTCGGTAAAAACAGGAAAGTATGTCTTTGGAGAACGAACACATGGATCGAAAGGTATATATGAATCAATAGCGGAGTATTTCCAAGTTGAAATTGAAAATATTGAATTGCTAAAAAAATTGTTAATTTGGTCAACGAGAACCACAAGATTTAAAACTCTTTTTTCCCCTCCTTATCATAAATATATTGAGAAGAAATATTATAGAAAAATTGGACATTTAAGAAAAACCTTATCTACAATTAAATTAAAACGACACTTATATATTTTGAATAAATTAGAAATTGAAGAAAACACACACAAGAAACTACGAGACTTTTTAAATCGCGGCGAATATAAAGAGGCTGAGAAAGTGTACATAGAATACCTGAGTAAAGCCCAAAGGGCGAAACAATTTGATTAGCATACTTAACCAGCAAATTATACACTGATAATATTTCAGTATTATTATATCTTTCTGCTGTTTGCGTTGGGTTGAGACAACCCAATTGGGTATTTACTCCCGAGGGCTCAAAAAAAACCAGCGATATTAATTGACAAACCTTTTAACGAATAGGATACAATTTAACGCTATACTGGCGTTGTACAAAATGTAGTACAAACATGAATATGCAACGCCTGCCCTAATCTATAAACTGAAAAGAATTGTCGGGTCAGGAGCTGTCAAACAAT
>PGXU01000036.1 GCA_002839335.1 Spirochaetae bacterium HGW-Spirochaetae-4 | reverse complement strand
GGGCAGCATAGACATCAAGGGGACCACTGAAGAGAACGGAACCATTGAAGAGGCACTGAAGAGCTTCTCCATCCCCTCGTACCGGTGCACCAATGCGACCTTCACGGTCAACGGAACAACGTACGACATCACCAGCGCATCACTGAAGATCGACAATGCGCTCGAAAGCTCCCCACGCACCTATGCCTCAGGTTTGTATGCAGGACAACCGCAGCATGGCAAACGCAGCGTCACCATCAACTTCGAAATCCCCTACAGCGCCGAAGTGGAAACGCTCAGAGGTGAGTATCTGACCAGCGAGGAGAACGCTTCTGTCCAGCTGACCTTCTCATCCCCTGGTGCAGGGCACAGCATTACCATCACCCTCTCGCATGTGGCGATCAGCGAGGTGGATGCGAATGTCGGGGGAACGGGCATACTCAGCTCTACCGTCGCGGGCGAGGCGCTCAGCGTGGGCACCGAAGAGCCCATCACCATCGTGATCACCGACAAGATTTCGACACCCTACGGAGGATAACAGACATGTTCATCAAGACAAGACATTATGACGCGTGCATACAGAAGGTGCGCATCGAAGTGGGAACACTGGTGGGACTGGAGGCGGACGACGAGGCATACATCGTGCTCAAGGAGCTGCCCACCCTGGAGATGCTGCGCCTCAAGGAGGCCTCCGAGCAGGGGGAGAACCAGACGCTCACGTTGCTGCGCGACCTGCTTCCCTCGATTTTGACGGACCACAACTTCTACGAGGATGCGGATGCGAAGAAGAAGATGGACAACCGGGAGGTGGCCTCCTTGGTGTTCGAGTCGCTGGATCTGACGGTGAAGGTCGTCGACGCCTATACGCACGCCGCTTTTTTTTCCCGTGCGGACGCGAACGGCGGCAGATCGCGTCCCTCTGCGCAGAGGTCTTCAACGGACGGCGCAGCGCCGAGCTCTATGCCGAGTACGCCCACTGGCTCTTCTACATAACCGATGTATTCCTGCCCTGTTGCGACTCTGAGAGCGGGGACTTCAGGCACCTGCCGTTTTCGGGCTCGCTCATGGACCAGCCGTACATGAGCATGCAGATCCTCAAGCTCATCCAACTCAACTACCGGCGGCACCTGACGGAGCAGGCGAAGAAAATGACACAGAAACACTAATCACAGGGCGTCCATGGGGCGCCCTTTCCATTTCATAAGGGGACCACACTCATGGCAGCACAAGCGAAAGTCATCATCAAGGGCCAGAACGACATCGGTGGCGCGGTCAAGTCGGCCGCAGCAGACCTCGGAAGCCTCAAGGGTGCCGCCAGCAAACTGGGTGGGGCGCTCAAAGGTGCCCTCGCCGCCACCGCGATCATCGCTTCGGTGAAGGCTCTGGGAAGCGCGGTGAGCTCAACATTCTCCGAGTTCTCAGCAGCCGAGCGGTCCTACAAGCAGCTCGCACTCGCACTTGGCGACAGCGCATCGTACGAGAAGGTCACATCCGTGGTCGAACGCCTCAGCTCCCAGACCCTCTCGGGCAAGGACGACATCGAGGCGATGGTCGCCCAGCTCGCGGCGCTGGGCAAGGGTGCCGACGAGATCGAAAGCATCTCCGAGGCTGCGGTGTACCTGTCGAACGTGACCGGACGGGACCTGAACTCATCCATGACCACGCTGCTCAATACCTACACGGGCACGACCACCCAGCTCAAGCGCTTGGGCATCGACCTGGGCAATATCACCAAAGAGGAGCTGGAGCAAGGTGCGGCCATCGATGTGGTCATCGGCAAGCTCGGCTCCTACTCGGCTATGATGGCCGACGGGGATACCGCCCAGCACCTGACGAACATGAAGAACACCTGGGGCGATATCAAACAACAGGTGGGCGGCATCATCGACTACAACTTCGGCCCGTGGCTGGGCAATCTCGATGCGGCCTTCAGCGGCATCAAGACGAACCTGATGAACATCGTCAACTACGTCGGGGCGGTCATCAAGAACTTTCCCGCCGCCTTCAAGCTGGGCCTGGCCACCGTGTGGGAACTTCTCAAGCGTACCTTCGAGTGGGACTCGATCAAGGCCATCGTCACCACTACCGTCGAGAACATCGGCATCGTCACCAGCGCGATGCTCAGGGGCATATTCGAGAGCATCCCCAAGATGCTTGGCAACGTGGTCCTCGGCATCGTCTCCTGGATATCCTACATCGCGCTGCATATCGAAGGCGCGATCCTGGGGGCGATCCAGAATGCCATCGACAAGGCGGGAAGCAAGATCCAGGGCACCTGGGTGGGCAAGCTCTTCGGTTTGGGCGACCGTCTGGCCTCTCTCGACATGGGTGCGGACGGGAAGAAGGACGAGGCCGCGTCCTACAAGCAACAGGCCGACCAAAGCTTCGAGAAGGTGGGACCGCTATTGGCCAACGCGGTCACCGAGGCCATCGGCATGGCATCCACGGTCGCGCTCAACACAGCCGGCATGCTCGAGTCGATCTACGGCGACATCGGACTCGATTTCAAGAGCGCCCTGGACGAGATCGTCGCACCCGAGCTGGAAGCGATCGCCCAGAAGGCCGATGCGGCCAACCAGAGCAAGCTGCTCTCCTCTATCGCCGCAAGCGGCGCGGGCACCGCGGCCTCGTCTGCCGAGACAGCCGAGAACACGAAGAAGAGTGATACCCGTATGGGAGCGCAGATCGCATCGATGCTCTCCGACGGCCTATCCAAGCTGTTGGGCAGCGTCTTCGGCTCTGTCGCCGGGGGCATCATGGGCATGGTCGCCGACGAGCTGCTGGGAGGCGTGGAGGCCATCGTCGCCACCTTGCAGCCCCTCATCGACATCATCTTCAACACCCTCTCCCCCCTGGGCATCCTGCTTACCATCCTCGAGGGCTTCGTCTCGGTGATGGAACCCGCGCTCACGGCAGTATTCCAACCGCTGGTGGACACCTTCTCGTGGATAGGCCAGATCCTCGCGAGCCTCTTCTTGCCGCTATTGGATGCGCTGTACACCTCCTTCGCCCTGGTGGCCAACATCGTCATGGCCGTATTGTCCCCGGTGCTGCAGGCAATGGGGCCGATCTTCATGGTGCTCAGTGGCGTGATGCAGGCGCTCTCGCCCATCCTGATCCTGGTGGCCAAGGCATTCACTGTCCTGATGAGCCCCGTGGAGTACATCGCGGACCTCTTCAGCTGGCTGGGAAGCTGGGTCCAACACCTCGGGTCCGTCATCGCCACCGCGGCGTACAACCTGGTCCATCCGTTCAGGAAAAAGAGCTATGCATCCAGCCCCGGTTCCTTCTCGAGCGACGCCTTCAGCGGCCTCGCCGACCGCCTGGCGAACATCGATGCGATCGCCGACCAGGGCAGCGTGGCCACCGACGCGGTCTCCACCGCCACCGCGGTGGGCAGCGCATCCTACCAGGGAGCGACGCAGGTCACCATCAACATCTACCAGAACTCTCCGGTGGTGGGAACCGGGGGCATGCGAGCCTTCGCCCAGATGATCCGAGGCGAGTTCGAACAGCTGGACTACTATGGAGTGACCACCTAGATGGCAACAATCACCGATCCCTCCCTCACACTGTCCTTCCTGGGCGGGGACCTCCAGGCGGCTCACCCCTCTGTACAGACAATCGGCCAGGAGCACATCGTACGGCGGACGGTCGCCTTCCACCAGCAATTGCTCTCCGGTCTCAAGAGCGCCTCGAACCAGGTGGACCTGCTACTCCACGGCAACTGCGCGGCGATCGAAGACATCGTCGCCACCGAGGGCGATATCAAGGCGGTCCTTCGCGATGGAAGTGCGACACTGTTCACCGGTTACCTGTCGACCAACTTCACCTGGACGGTCACCCACAGCGGCAAGAAGGCGCTCGCGATCACGTTGGAGGACACCGGCACGCGCCTGCTCGGCAAGGCATTCATCCCTGGTGGGAAGCACCTGTTCAACTGCAGCGCCTCGGCGGCCATCGCATCGATATGCGCCGCGGCCGGCATCACCGTGTCCGCCTCGTGCATCTTCATCCCCCACATCGTCACCTCGACGGTGGAAAGCACCCGCAGCTGCCGCGACATCCTCGACCGGCTGGTCTACGAGCTGGGCCATGTGTATTGCTTCGATCCCCTCGGTGAACTGCGCCTGTTCAAGGTGGACTGCACATCCACCGAGGACCTTCCCGTGCTGGACCGGGACGACCTGGCCGTGGTGGGGGGCAACGCCATCACGCTGTCCAAGAGGATCCGCCAGTACAAGAGCGCCCGGGTAAGCTTCACGCGCCTGGGGACGGCGAGCGACTACCTGGTGTACCGCAACACCACCGGACGCGGCGAGGGGCATCCGTATTGCTACATGAAGTTGGATCCGGGTGCGCACTTCGACGGTACCGAAATCCATACCGAAAGCGGATGGGAAGAGGCCCAGGCTGACAGCCTCCGCAAAGCCGCCCTCATCGAAGCTTGCAACGCCTCGGGCGAGGGTGCAATCGTGGGAAGCAACGGGATCATCGCCGTTTCGGACGTGCGCATGGATTTCGCATCCGAAAGCGGCTCGGTCACCGCCAGCATAACCGCAGCCGGAGGCCCGTACCTGCGTATCCAGGTGCACAACGGCGGCAGCCTCCCCTACCACGTCACGCGCCTGGATGCCTATGCCTCCATCATCCACATCCGGGACACGAATATCGTCAGGACCGCCGCGACGGCATTCGAGGGCGAAAGCTCGGACAATTTGCTCACCGATGAGCTCGAGTTCGTGCACGACCGGTCCCTCGCCCAGGCGCACGCGAACCTGCTGGGCCAGTACCACCGCCACTCGAACTGCCGGTACACCTTCTTCTCCGAGCGCGATATTCCCCCGGGTTCGGTCGTCCGCCTCGTCGACAACGCCTTCAGCGGCCTGGATGTCGCGGTCATGGTCACCGCACGTACCTTCACCGACGAGAGCCCCGTCTTCCAGTACCAGGCGGTGGGCATCTCGGCCTTCGACCTGGGGGTCGCCGCCCACCTAGAGACCATCGCAGGCGGAAGCGGCGATACGGCCGGAGAGGCGGGCCCGCCCGGCGAGGACGCCTACCAGGTGCAGGTGGTCAGCGAGGGCGGCACCACCTTCCGCATGGGCCAACCGTTCAGCACGACCATGGTGGCGCGGGTCTTCAAGGGGGGCGTCGAGGTCACCGACAACTTTACGGACTCGGATTTCCGCTGGAGTCGGAGCAGCTTAGATGCGCACGCAGACGGGATATGGAACTCGATGCATTACTCGGCAGGCTCGAAGAGCCTGACCATCACACAACAAGACGCGGTGGGGAGAAGCAACTTCTTCTGCACCCTGCTCAGGAGGATCTAACTATGGCAGTATCGGTCGGACAGATCACGATCATGGACTTCAACGACGGGGTGACGCTCACCGGCTACATCTCGGGCAACCACACCAAAAATGTCCGCTACGACGGCAACAACGAGAGCTACACCCCCAATTTCGTATCCACCCCACTGGTGCTCACCCCCAGCCTGTTCGTCGCGGGCAGCGGCACCGACATCATGGCAAGCGGCACCGACATCATGGCAAGCGGCACCAATGTGCAGGCGGTGGCCTGGAAGCGCAAGGCGAACAACCAGACGGGCGAGAACAACCTCAGCGCGGGGGAGAGCATGGGGGCGGCCTTCCCCAAGGCGCTCACGGTCTCATCCCAGCCGTTCTCGGCAGCGGTGTTCAGCGTCGAGTACATCTGCACCATCGTCTACCGCGATCCGGCTACCGGCCTGGATCTGACCTACAAGAACTCGGTGACGATCCAGAAGGTGACCGAGGGGAACAACATCGCGATCGCCGAGATCACCGCCGACCCGGGCCTGGCCTTCAAGAACGCCCTTCCCGCCTCGATCACCCTCGGCGCCCACCTGTACCGCGGCGCGGCCAAGGACACCACCAACCTCACCTACGTGTGGGAGCGCCTGGTTGCGGGTATTTGGACAGCGATCGGAGGGGCCACCGGCGCGACGCATGTGGTGACCCCCTCGATGGTGGCCAGCCTGCAGCAATTCCGCGTGAAGATCAGCGACACGGTGGCGGGCGACTCGTACACCTCAGATCCGGCCACCGTGCTGGACTTCAACGATCCCATCCAGGTGGTCATCGAGTCCACCGGGGGCGAGGTGTTCAAGAACGGCATCGGCACCTCCACGCTCAAGGCCAAGCTCTTCCAGAACGGAGGCGAGGTCGACTCGGGGGGAACAGCGTACACCTATACCTGGACCGTGTTGAACAAGGACGGCAGTACGCGGTCCTTCGCCGACGCGACGGCATCGAAGACGGGAAAGAGCATCCCGGTGGGGACAGGCGATGTGGATGTGAAGTCCACCTTCGTCTGCACCGTCAGCTAGGGAGGGCCCCATGCCTATCGCGATCGGACAGCTTTCCATCACCGGTATCCACGACGGGTCCTCGATCGAGGCCCGGTACGCCTCCAACACCTCCGAGACGGTGCCACCCTCAACCGGGTGGTCCCCCACCGTCCCCCCGTCCCAGATGGGATACTACCTCTGGCGCCAGGAGCGTACGGCCCATGCAGACGGCTCCTATTCCGACTGGAGTGCAGCGGTGCGTATCACAGGAGCGAAGGGAAGCGCCGGGGAACCAGGACCAGCCGGGGCCGACGGGGAGCCGGGTCGGGACGCCGGGGCCATGGCGCCCAGCCTCTTCGCATCCCTGGGCACCCTCGCCCTCGGTGCCGGCACGATCCATGTGAACAAGGTCCCCCTTGCGGTCCCCTCGGCGTCCAGGGCACTGGTTGCCGAAGGCAGGGGCCTGATCGTTATCGATGTCCAGGACGCGCAATCGGTGGCGGTCCATTTCCTGCGTCTCGGCACCGTCTCCGACGGCTCGTCCACCGCCATCTGCTGGAGGGACTTCGACTCCGGCATCGAGGTGGCCATAAGCAGCGCCTCCCTTGTTATCGGCGAGTTCGAGGTATACGGGGGGAACGTCGGGATGGCCGAGCCGGTCGTCCCGACCAACACGGACTTCTATGTCAAATCGAGGTTCATGGAGATCCTCTCGGCGGTCACGGATGTCTCCGAGGACGATTTCAAGCGGATGGCCGACGCGTTGGGGATCGCCCGGGTGTTCAAGGGCATCGTCGCACTCGAGCTCGTCGCGGACGCGGTTCGGACAAACCACCTGAAAGTCGGTGGGGGAAACGAGCAGAGCGGATTCTTGTTCGAGGCCACCAATGGCGAGGACAACAATTCCCCGATCGTCAGGGCCCTGTACGACGGCAAGACGGTCTTCCAGATCGACCCGGCGAGCGGGCAGGTGTCCATGGTCGGCAAGGTGAACATCTCCGAAGGTTCGGTCGCCGGGACATCCAGCATCGACACCCCGATGTTCAAGACGCAGAAGGGCACGAGCTCCGGCTCGTTGACCAAGACGTTCGAGCCGGACTTGTGGAATGCCGCCGAGTTGTATGCATGGCTTGCGGCCACTGTTGGGGAGACCTTCCAAACAGCTTCGGGAACTCTTGATGGAGTTGAGATCAATGCTGTTACGAAGGTTGAGAATGGCCGTGCGCTGGTTCACCAGAATACCAGCTCCAAGGGTGTCACCGGGCCTGATGGCAACGAGCTGGTCTACAGCTATACGGTTCCAGAAGGTGTCACCCACCTGGTCTTTTCGGGGAGCTTCTCCGGCGACTGGACACGGTTCCGTGCCTACAGGAATGGAGTTCTAGTCATAAGCACCGACAGCAGCGGCATCTCCGGCACTCTGGAGGTGGCCGCAGGGGATTACCTCGAGTTCCGTGGCACCAACGGGGCGTGGGCCGTGTTCGGCAGCAAGACCTGCACCTGGACGACCAAATGGTACACCCCGGCGGGAACCGGAACGTACTTCAGGCTCGCAGGCAACGTCACAAAGCTGTTGAGGAAGGGATTCTATGGCGCAACACGGTCGGTGTCCCTCAGCTTCGGCGGTTCGACCTGGATCTCCGCAGGGGCGAACACCGGGTACATAAGCGGCTCGGCCATCATCGGCGATCCCCAGCACGACGTCCTCGCGCTGGACTTCCAGCAGAACTGCTCCGGCACGGTGACGATAGACGGGACTGCGCATACGGTATCCAAGATCACAAGGTCATCCGATGCGATCGCATACCAGCTCACGGATGGGACATTCAAGTATATCTATTCGTTCGGCGGCGAGGGCTCGGCTGGGTGTGTCTATACGGGACACGCCTCATCCATAGCCATCGAGGGCCAGACCGAGGCGATACTCACCTCCACCATCCTTCCCAATGGTGTGGGGAAGGACATAGGGTCGGCGGCGATCAGGTTCCTCAACCTGTACCTCGGCGGTGCCGTGTCCGCCAATACCGGGACCTTCAGTGGGGCATTGGCATGCGCCACCATAAATACGGGTGATGGGGATTTTACGGTTGGGCAGAATCTAAGGACAACTGATAGTCCGACGTTCGCCAATATCACAGCGACAGGTTCGGAAGGCTCGAGAACAGCAGGGTCATACCCAATATTGCGTATTCCCGGAGGAAATGCACCACCATCTGCCACTATTGTTTGGACACCGACAACTGTTTGGGGTGAGATGAGTGTGACACCCTTATCCGGACGAAGTAACGTTTGGACGAAAATGTGGGAATACAAAATGAAGAAATCTGGAACACTCACTGCAGTGATGACATTGCGGGTTTCAGGTTATTACAGCAACCGGGCATGGGCAAGGATATACAAAAATGACGTTGCCGTGGGGGTTGAAAGAAAAACAACCTCCCTTACCGCAGAGACATACACCGAAAACATTTCTTTTGAGGCTGGAGACAGAATCCAACTCTATTCAAAATCTTTCTATGCCAGCAGTTCCAGTGACAGGACAACCTCGATAATCTCATTGGAGTTCAGGTCGGCGGAACAAGGCGGCTTGCCGTTTTCCTACACATAAAGGAGTGGTTTTTTCAATGTCTGAAATAGAAAAGGAACGTTACTGGATTACAGACGGGAGAGTGTATATCGGGGTCCCCTATGGTGATGCGAGGGAACTCACGTATGAGGAATACTATTCCATGTACCTGCAGTGGCTCCCCCAGGAAATAAGACGAATTCGTGACATGATGATCGAAGACGTCGAATGGCGGGTGAGGCGGTATCAGGATGAGCAAATCCTCGGACTCCCCCAAACCGACGATATTATCATGCTTGCCCAATACATTCAGGCACTCAGGGAGGTTCCTCAACAGCAAGGATTTCCCGACGATGTGGTTTGGCCGATCTTGGATGAGGCATGAGAGGCTTGGAATAGGTTGCCATCATCGGCGTTGTGGTGATCTTGGGGGATTATAGGTTGGTCGGGGCCTTGCCGGGACATTTACCACACGCTGTCAGGGTATTGAATCTGATAGTTATAGGAACGAATAGGAATAATTGGAATTATCTATAATTTGCGTAGCGCAATACCCCTCTTGGCTGGTGAAAAGTAAAAAGTCGTATAGGGAGATTTCTGATCCCATATTCATAGAATCCCAGGGGAAGGAGCTACATACGATGACAGGATTTAGGCAATTTTCTAGGTCAAAGAATAATCACTGAAACCCACATGAGTTTGAGAATTTTATGGGAATGTTGTTGAAAAGGGAGAGTCCGACCAGAAAATTGCTGCACCTCCGACCGGGAAGACCTGCAAGCGGTAGTCATAACACGACGATAAAATACTTGCCAGAGGATTAAGGGAACTACACTATCTCGTTCAACAAATTCGGGTCAAACCAGTTTGTCAGGAAAAATCCCCAGGGTTGAAAATCTACTCATCAAGAAGTACGAACCACAATTACCGGTTTTCTGAAGGGGTTGTAATAATTTCAACAATGAATACGTGTTATGGGCATACTGGAAGACTGAGTAAGGATTTATGGTGGTGTAACCATCTACGAAAATCTTATAGCGGATCATCAGCCTCGCCAACCCAGCACTCTAGATGCCTCGCTACAGTATTTTTGAATTGTTGCAATTGCACGGTCCCTTTTTAATTGGATTCGTTGAGTGGGCATCGACACGCTTAATGAAGCTACAATTTTCCCTGAGAAATCCCTTACCGGACCGGCAATGCAACAAACACCAATTTCACATTCTTCATTATCGAATGCATATCCCTGTGTTCTTACCTTCTCGAGCTCCTTCAATAACTCCTCAGTAGTTGTGATAGTATTTTCTGTAAATTGGACAAATTTCCTTTCAGAAAAATATTGATTTATCTCTTCTCGTGAATAATTTAGTAGGAGGTTCTTGCCTGTACCCGTATTGTACATAGGAGCAATACGTCCAATCCGCTGCAATGCCTGCAACATTAAGGACGGCCCCTCTTTGGTCTCAATATAAATCACATTCATATCTTCTTCGACACAAAGCGATGAGGCCTCGTCCAATTCAGTTGAAATCCAAGATAGATATGGTTTCAATACTTCTCGGTAAGGGAAATATGCCTTGACCTTGCTTCCAATATTCGCAATCTTCAATGTCAGAAAATACCTTCCAGTATCTTTTTCTTGACTGATGTAGCCCAGATCCAACAGACTGGAAAGATACCGGAGTACCGTACTGGGAGGAATCCTTAGGTATTCAGACAATTCTTGCAGCCTAACTTGCCTTCGAAGGTCTGACATTAATTCAATTATTTTAAAGGCTTTTGCAATGGACTGATTTTTCTTTACGGAAGTTCCCGGCATATTTTCCCTCTAGAGTTGATAATACATGATTGTGATTCATTTGAGTACTTCATGTAAAGCACGAATCAATTTGGACACGTTTTCTTTACGTGCAGTATTTCCCATCAATCCAATTCTCCACACTTTACCCGAAAACTTCCCCAAACCAGCTCCAATTTCAATGAAGAACTCATTCAATAATCTTGATCTGATTGATTTGTCGTCAACACCACTTGGAATCCAAATAGAATTGAGCATTGGCAATCGATAAGCTTCTTCCACAACCATATCTAGCCCGAGTTCTTTAAGCTCATCAACAAGAAACTTATGCGCATCCAGATGTCTCTTATAAACAGCTGCTAAAGTTTCCTCGGTAACCAATAATAATGATTGATACAATCCATACAACATATTGATCGGAGCGGTGTGGTGATATGCTCTCTGTTTGCCTCCCCAATATTGGGTGATCAGATTCATGTCCAAATACCAATTTGGAATTTTTGTCTTTCGTGAGCGAATTATCTCCATTGCCTTGCTGCTAAGAACAAGCGGTGACAATCCTGGCGGACAAGCCAAGCACTTTTGGGTTCCACTATAAGACGCATCGACATGCCATTTGTCAATTTCAACAGGTATCCCCCCTAGACTTGTAACCGTATCGAGAATATAGCAACATCCATGCGAATGGGTTAATTCGCCAATTGCCCCTGCCGGATTGCATACCCCGGTTGATGTTTCTGCGTGGACCATTGATACAATCTTATACTTCTTTTTGCTCAAGGCTTTTTCGACCTCATCAGGAACTACTGCAGTCCCCCATGGGAATGATAAAATATCTACATCCGCATGAAGGCGTGAGGCAATCTCATACTGTCTTTGACCAAAAACTCCATTCTCCAGGACCAACACAGAATCACCAGGCTCGATCAAATTGACAAGTGCAGCTTCCATACCACAAGAACCTGTCCCAGAAACGGGGATGATCACGTCTGATTCGGTATTAAAAACCACCTTCAACATCGCCTTGATATCGTCCATGATTTCTATAAATTTCGGATCAAGATGTCCCAGCGTTGGGGTTCCTAGTGCATCGTATACTTCTGGATAAGGCAAGGATGGGCCTGGCCCCATCAGTAAAATTTCCTTAATCGAATGCAATTTATTATTCATATTTCCTCCAGTATTTTATTCGTTCAAAAATTTCATTAATTCCGTTGAAGAATTGCACCTTGTGATTCCAATACCTGTTGAAGTCTCGAAATATTCAAATCCCTAATGGAACAATTTTTCAAAGACGCCAAAGCGGCATAAGTTCCTGCCGCATGTCCAGTCACCAAACACACCGACTGCCCCCTGATTGATCCGGCTGCCTCATGTGTAGCTGAAATCGATCGCCCTGCAACGGTAACATTGTCAAAACTAACTGGGACCAGGCACCTCGCGGGTATACCATATGACCTATTGATTTTTAATAGGGTCACACCACCACCAGAGACCTTCCTGCCTAACACCTCGCTATCCACATGGATATCATGCACATCTAATGGATAGGCTCCTCTTCCGACCTGGTCTGGGAAATCTTGCCCATTCATAATATCGTCAGGAGTGAGCTTATAATCCCCTTTCACATGGAGAGTCTCACGAATCCCAACCTGGTGGGGGATTGAGATTATTCGGGAATTCTTGAAACCAGGAATTTTATTTTTCAGAAATTCTATTGCTTTCAGCACCTGTCCCTGTAACTCGACTTCGGCCCTGGAAAGTGCATCGGGGTCTAATCCGTCGACACTGTGGATCCGTGTCATATTTACAGTAACTTCGTTTCGTCCTGGCAAAGTGGAGATACCGATACCATCCCTCTGAATGTCGTACTCCCCGGCATTCCTAGCTTCCAATATTATCTTTTTAAACGTATCAAAATGAACGCCGGGAGTCTTCTGTAAATATTCCAGTGTCTGTGAAGTTCCAGAGAATGTCTCTGGGACGTCAAGTTCATCTGGATTCTCTCTCAGGTACTTCCAAATCTCATTCAGATCAACTCCGCCTACCCGGAAAATAGTGGTCACCGGTTGGGTTAATGAATCTGTTTCCCTACCAACAGTGAATTCTCCGTTGCCCAATCGAACAATATCTGCGTCCCCCGTACAGTCGACAAAGAATTTTCCCCCGACAATTTCAAGCCCTCCTTTGTTAGCCACTAGGAGACCTGTAATTTCACGGCCATCTTGGATGACGTCAACAATAAAAGTATGTAATAAAAACTCTACTCCCGAGGCCCTTGCCATTTCAAGCAAAACCAATTTTGCAAGTTCGGGATCATGAGTCTTTACAGACCCGTATAAAGTATCGACTGCAGTGATAGTACCTGCATCATACTCTATCAACCTCTTAAAAACCTCATCTCCAATTCCTCCAAGAGCCTTAAAGCCTTCCCCATCAGAAGCTCCAAGGAGTGTCATTCCTGTAGAAAACAGCCCTCCAATATAACCATATTGCTCAACCAGGAGTGTCCTGGCGCCTGACCGTGCGGAGGCGATGGCTGCAATAGCACCCGCAGTTCCCGCACCTGCTACAACTACATCAAAATATCTTCTTGACTTCATATTGAATATTTCCTAATAGAGGAATTTAAATCGAGCACCTGGGTTACCCCAGGCACTCTTCGACCTATCCTTATCTAATCAATCAAGACCAACCATCTGGTTGTACTCCTTGACCGCAGCGTCAAGAATAACTTGAATATCTGTGCTCGGTTCGAGAACAACCCGCTGGATAGCTTCCGCCAATGTCACCACAAGTTCTTCAGCAGTAGCTGGTGAGGCGATAGAAATGCCATGTTTGTTTATATAATCGACGAAGAATTCTATATGCTCACTCGCATCTTCCACAAAAAATTTATCTTCAGAAACAGATTTCAGGAATGGGATCTCCCCAGAAATCTTTGCATATTCAAGAGCATTCTCTGTGCGGTTGAAATATTTGATAAATTCCCATGCCTCTTCGGGGTGTTTTGATCCCCGTGGAATTCCCAATGTCCATCCTACGACAGTCGTCGGCGAAGGACTGGATTTATCTTTTCCAGGAATTGGTGCGAGTGTGATTTTATCTTTCCCCAGCCTGCTTGCGATTGTGAGGTATCGATGGGATCCTTCGAAAATCATACCTATTCTCCCGGCTGCAAACATATCGGTAACTTCATCATAAGTGATCGATCCCGCGTCAACAGGGGTGATTTTGTGATCATGAATTGCAGATCTCAATAATTGAAAGGCTTTTACCCCACCTGGACTGTTAAAAATTGCTCTCCCATCCTCACCGATTATTTTCCCACCAAAATTTTCTACAATCGGTTGGAACCAATTCAGCTGAGTAGCCTGAGCTGGAGAAGCAGGGAACATCAAACCAGGAGTAGTCGGAGTGTTGATTGCTTTCGCAACAGCGATCAATTCATCCCACGTTGCAGGTACGCTCAAACCTTTAGCCTCCAACAGGTCAGTTCTAATAAAGAGTGCCATGGCTAAGTATGAGATTGGAAAAACATACTTCTCGCCATCGGAGTGTACCCCAAAGTTCCAATTCAGATGATCTTCGATATCAGAGCTGGACATATCCCTTTTGATATAGCTCGTTAAAGGCCGCAAGGTATCTTCCGCCATATGAAGTGCAAATTTTTCACCTTCAACAAATGAAATATCAGGAGAATTCCCAGAAAGCTCCGATAATATCAGTTGGGTATTCACTTGGTTCCATGGCACCACCGTGTACCTAACCTTTATCCCTGTCTCTTCAGTGAACTTATCAACGATTTTTTTAAAACCGACCTGACGGGTTCCTGTACCATCTGGGGTGAAAAAGGTGAGGAGTTCAATCTCTTTCTCTTCCTGAACTGGCTCCTGTTGTCCACCAGAAAATACTGGAACCATCGAAGATAATACCAAAACGATAAGTACAATTATTAGTGCATATCTTCTTTCTTTCATAAATAGCCCCCTTTCTTTTACAAACCTAAAAGCATTCTATGAATGCTTATAAAACTAACTTGACCCAAGTGTCCCTGACGTTAGACCTTGAATAAAATATCTCTGTAAAGGGATAACAAAAATTACAATCGGCAAAGTTGCGAAAATCGAGGCCGCTGTCAGCTCACCCCATTGGACGCCCAGTTCAGTTTTGAAAAAATTAATTGCAACCGGCAATACCCTCAGATGGGGGGAACGAGTTAGCGTCATCGCCAGAATAAACTCATTCCAAGCGTTAACTGTGGCAATAACGGCTCCAGCCACAATTGCAGGCTTCATTGACGGAAGAAGGATCTTCCAAAAAATATCCCAAGATTTGCAACCATCAATTTTTGCAGCTTCATCCAACTCATACGGAATTGATCTGAAATAACCTTGCATTAACCAAGAGAGCAAGGGAACAACCAATGCTGAACTTGAGAGGATGATTATGAAATACGTATCAAACAGACCAACCCTAGTTGAAAAAAAGTAGAGCGGTATTACATTTGCAAATCTTCCAATTGCCATTCCCCCCAACATGAAAAACATGATGAATTCTTTTCCGATGAATTTATACCGTGAGGTCGCGTATCCTACAAAAAGCGATACCAGCAACGATATAAGGACCGAGGTTGAAGCAATGAAGATACTATTCAATGCATATCTCCAGAATTCACCAACTATAAGGATCCTATAATAATTCTCAAATGTGAAACCTTTTGGGACATAGGTCGGGGGAAGTGCAAATATCTCCGATTGTGGTTTGAATGATGTACTAAGCGCCCAAATGAAGGGGAACAGGGTCAAGGCAAGGTAAAGGAGAATAAACATGTGTTTATTTGTATTCCTTATCAGTTTCCGAGGAACGCTATAAAAATTTAAAACGTTATATTTATCATTCATTTTAAGTTTCATATGATCCTTCCTTGTAAAAACACTTCAATATGGGGTTTCTGCATTCATCATTCTCTTATATATCCAAGCAAGAACAAGATTTATTGACAATACGATTGTGGTCATTGTGGAAGCGAGCGAAATGTTGAAGTAGGTGAATCCTTCCCTATATAATCTCACGCTCAGAAGTTCGGTAGAGCGTATTGGCCCTCCACCTGTTATGAAGAGGACCAATCCAATAATATTAAAATAACTTATTGTCAATACAATAATTACTATCATTCCCACAGGTTTAATCATGGGAATGTAAATGTGCCATATATTTTTCAATCCATAGCAACCATCAACCTCCGCGGCCTGTTCAATTTCTTTAGGAATCATGGCAAAAGCCGCCAACATCATAACCAAAGAAAATCCTACCGCTCTCAATCCATTGATTATTGCTAATGTGGTTAAAGCATATTTGGGATCATTTAGAAAATTAGGCAAGATTAATCCATACTGTGTGCTTAAATAATATAGTGGACTTGTTTGTGGGTTGAGCACCCATGCCCACATCAGTGAAAATGCAATTTCATTTGTTACCCATGGGATAAGTATTATAGTTCTGTAAATGGTATTGGTACGAGTTCCTTCGCGCAGTAGCAGTGCTAAAATGAAGCCAAGAACCGTAGTGATAATGACTCCCAAGGCCGCAAAGTATAGGGTTCTTGCAAGTGAATCCCAAAATCGTGAATCCTGAAATAATGTGATGTAATTGTTAAACCAATTGAAAGATATTTTGGTAAATCGTTTTGATTGCCATAGGCTATAGTCTATGGAAAAGATTAATGGGTACACCGTAGAAAATGAAACAATCACAAACGCTGGCAACATCCAAAGGTATGCTTGACTGTTTCTTTTATGTCTTTTCAACATAATAAAGTTTTCTCCTTGCACGTCAAATTCTCACACCTAATATTCATATTGTCAATTTAAATTTTATTTTTTGAACTTTTAATTCCATTTTTCGAACTATATTTTTCACTATGTGAAATTATACTGCTTACTCGAGTCTATTGCATCGTCTCCCATCGTGATCACCTTTTCTTTCCGGTAGGGCAAGGTAAAGGCATGCTGCTCGTGCTCATCAAGAAAAACACGTTTTTTTTAAGGGGGGGGGGACACAGCTTGGTCGGAACCTTGCCGGAACATGTATCACAAGCTGGGAAGGCTTGGTCATATTGGATGGGATTCTAGGCTGAGGACAAGTCATGCAGTACTTGCGAGGTAGAAAGCGTGCGCTCATATCGCATCGGCGGCTACTTCTCGTAGTTCGGCGAATTAGGGCGACCCACCGGTTTCTATGGGATAAACAAAATGCTGGTCATATTAATTGAGGGGAATCTGCTAATTCTTCAGCTGAGATTATACCCCCCACCACCTTGACCGGTGCAATTCAGTCCGAAACGATGGTGTTTTATGATCACAGATTCAAAAGTGCGCAGAGCGTGACAACGAAAGGTGCGATAACTCGCACCTTTCGTTGTTGTCCAGTATTTATGCTGATTACTCAATAACTAGAATGAGTTTAAAGCATATTTTGGCTTATCGCCCGACAATACGCAAATAATATCCTCGGCTGCTGTAACCACCATCTTTACGCGTGATTCGTATACACTTGTACCAAGATGTGGTGTGAATACAACATTTGGTAGGGAGAGTAGCGGATTATCCATTCTAATTGGCTCAGGCTCAAACACATCCAAGCCGGCCCCACCTAATCGGCCATCTCGAAGCGCTTCATAAAGCGCCTGTTCATCAATAATCCCTCCCCGAGCGGTTACAACAATTACAGCATGACTTTTCATTTTCAGGATTGCTTCCCTATTTATCAGATGTCGAGTTTGTTCAGTAAGAGCACAATTCACTGAGATGAAGTCTGACTCCCGGAACAACCTTTCCAAGGGAACCCATTCAGCATTCAACTCTTTCTCAGCCTCCGGCTGTGGCTGGACATCGTAGTATAATACTTTCATGCTGAAGCCATTTGCTCTACGTGCTACATTCTTGCCAATTCGACCAAACCCAATTATCCCGATGGTCTTATGATGTACATCATATCCCATAAAAAGATGTGCGACCTTTGTTCCGCCTTCAGTCCATTCGCCCTTCCGGACATATGCATCAGCCTGAGGAATTCGTCGGGCGGCATTAATTATTTGTGCAAAATTCAAATCAGCGATCGTGTCAGTATTTACGGGAGTGACTGTGACATAAATATTTCTCTTTGTAGCCTCTGAGACATCGATGTTGTCATATCCAACTCCCCTTCTGGCGACAATTCTGAGATTCTTGGCAACGTCGAATGCTTCTCTATCCATTTGCTCTGTGTGCCAAACAAGAATCACTGCATCTGCATCACTGATACCCTCAAGAAATTCTGCTCTCGTAAGAGGACGATCCACTCCTGATGAAACAACTTCAAAATGTTTTGCTAATAAATCAGTTGCTTCCTTTTCAATATTTTGAGTAATGAATACTTTCATACAATATCTCCGTAAAATAATTTTTAAATATATGAACGTGGCAAGATCAAATCACCTACTGTCTACTCGTCATCTTGTGAAAAGCTTGTTACAACAGCACCAGTAACCGGATCTTTCTTTCTTACAATCCGCATACCATGCAATTCCGTTAAGAACAAATCGAGTGTTGTCAAGGTTCTTGTTCCATGCTCCACATGTCCACCATAAACCGCGTCATGCTGCCCACTTATCACAAAATGTAGATGAGTATTCAGCTTTCCTTGTTCAATTGCAGGTGAAACCAAACCCTGACCGGACAGTACACTGAAGGCACCATCCATTTCCATTTGTGATGTGTAGCCGGAGCCTGAAGTCGCGTCTTTCTTTGGAATGGGAGTGCTTACGAAATTCATTGAAATCCTTCTTAGGCTACCGATACAAGTTGTAATTTGGGCATATTGGATCCCATAATCTCTGCAGACTTCTTCAATAGTCTCCAAAACATCGAGATCTGGAAATATTCGAATTGCAATTGTCCTGCCCTGTCGGGCCACTCCGCTACTGAAATGATTTATTTCCATCACAACCTCTCAAATCCTGATTTGCGAAATAATTGATTCCATTTCCGCAATTGAAAACATTTCATAATGATTCCGTTGCAACATACTTGGAACTTCTTTCATACTTCTAGCATCATATGTTGGATTCTCAGTTGTGAGCCAATATTTTGTGCTCGGAATCAGAGTTACAATAGGATTATACATCCATGCGATATCAAACATCTTTTCAGGTTTATGTCCTGCGAAAACCACTTTGCCTTGCATCTGCCCCCGCAAACTGAATGCAACTGGTACTGCATACTCGATTTCCCACCCTCTTTTCTTCATTTCCTGTAATGCGTACTGTCTAATTACAAGCGGATGGATAGATGTTTCCACGTTAGCATGAATATGGACTATCTCGTCACTTTCGTTTAGTCGGCAATAATCCTCCCATGCTTGTGACCTGAAATAATCTTCAATCTCCTCCTTATCAGCTTCTGTAAGCTCCGTTTTAAATGGGAATTTTGCATGAAATGATTCCATATATTTATCGCCCCAATATTCCACATTTTCTCGTCTGCCTGCAGTAGGCCTAATTCCAACACTTTCTTCATATCGAAATACCATGTCGAAATGAGGGAGACCTTTAGGCTCGACTCCATGGATTGTTCCCGATCCAAGTATTTGGCCAGAAGTAAAAATCTCAATCTTCCTTTCTATCGGGTGCCCAATCTTCTCAAAGTATCCGATCAACAATTGTTCTATGACCCAGGGATTCAGGTTGGTGTCAACATAGATATGAATATGGTTGATTTTTTCATCCTTTGTATTCATGATCTGCATGAACTTTATCCACTGGTCGGACAAAAAATAATCAACTACCGATTTCTTCAACTCATCCTTCTTCATTCTTCAACTCCTTTAGCAATTATAATAATCATCAATAATCTCGCATTTCTTTTCAATTAATACTTTATCTATCCAGGATTTATTCAATACCCCCTCATCGATGTCTGCAAATTTCTTCTTTTCCATTTCATTGTGCTTCTCGGCTTTCAACAATACGTGCTCGATGTCTTTAGGACGAATGACAACAATACCGTCGGAATCACAGCAGACCAAATCTCCTGGGAACACAACCTGTCCACCAATATTAATTGGTACATTTATCTCTCCAGGACCATTCTTATAGGGACCTTTTGGTTGCACTCCCCGAGCATATACTCCAAATTCCATGGTTTCTACTGCCTCAAGGTCTCTGAAACATCCATCTATGATAAAACCTTTGATTCCCTTTTTCTTTGCATAACGCATCATGATCTCCCCACAGATGGAGTGATTCATGCAACCTTCACCGTCCACGACAATAATATCCCCTTCTTGTGCAATCTCCATAGCTTTATGGAACATAAGATTATCTCCGAGAGGTGCTTTTATTGTTATCGCAGGACCAACCATCTTATAGTCGTTGAATGGTTTGATGGCCGTGTCGACACAAGATATCCTACCCATGTTATCCGCAATATTTGCGACGGGTATTCCTTCGAACCGGTTCACCAAATTCTTATCAGGCCGATTTACTTTTAAATAGATTCGAAATCCAGGATTAGTCATTTTTTTACGCACTCCTATTTGATTTTAAGTATTTTTTATTCACGAGATCTGGAGTATCCAAATTCCCCGATCGCACCCTCAGTATGTTCTCGATACATCTGTTAACCATATTTAAATTATTATCTACGGTATTTCCTGCGCAATGGGCCGATAAGACAACATTTTCCAAAGCTACCAACGGGTTGTTCGTGACAACTGGCTCATCCGTAAAGACATCAAGACCTGCTCCAAGTATTTTACCATTGCTTAGTGCAAAATAAAGGGCGTTTTCGTCAATAATTTCTCCTCTCGCAGTATTTATTATGACGGAATTCGGCTTCATCCTATTTATCAAATCGGCATTGATCAATCCAAAAGTAGCCTTGGTAAGCGGAACATGGAGACTTATGATGTCACTCGTTTCGAACAATTCTTGCAAGCTAACATATGTGATATCCAGATCTTTCTCCCTTGTCAGACCAATTCGGAATTGATCATAATAAAAAATTGTTGCCCCCATTCCCTGCAGGATTTTTGCTACGATACTCCCGATTGAGCCGAGTCCAACGAGCCCCACCTTTTTTCCTCTGATGATATAAGATCTTTTAAACAATTCTTCCTGTCGCCAGCGACCTGATTCAACATTTTTATGTTGAACGATTAGATTCCGGTAAACTGCGAGTATCAGGCCAACTGTGAACTCTGCGACAGGAACAGCGTTTATTCCTTGAGTTATCATTACGGGGATTCCCGCCTGACCTGCAGCCTCAACATCGACAGTGTCATACCCAACTCCCCACCGTTGAATGAGTTTGAGTCGAGGACATAATTCGATTTCTTGTTTCTGCATAGAATAAGTTCGCAATACAACGTAATCCACCTGACCCAACAGATGGAAATCATCTTCTGTCTTAATTTCCAGCATCGAAAACCCTTCTGGGCATCGCTTCTCAAATTCAGATCGTTGTTCCTCGCTAAAAGGCCCGACAAGCGCAATAATTTCAGTGTTTTTCATGTTACATCCTAGTTCTCAGTATTTTTTATCAGCCGAAGTCTCTTTACCCACCATTTGACGATTGGAATCCCCATGGAGGCTAGTCCGATAAGAAGAAATACCATCGCGACTGGACTCTCAAATAACGGTAAAATACTATTCTTGCTCGCCATCAAACCTCTGCGGAGGTTGAGCTCAACTATCGGCCCAAGGATAAACCCCATAACGATTGGAGTTAACGAAAAACCCAATTTTTCGATATAGAATCCAAAAACGCCCAGTATGAGCATTACCCCAATATCAAATATTCGGTTATTCACGCTGTAAGCACCTACTGAACAGAAGATCATAATAATTGGCAGAAGTAGATATTTCGGTGTCTTCAATATCTTTGCTATGGGGTGCAACCCCAGGTACATCAGAACCAACATGAACAGATTGGCAATTAACACTGCACCAAATACAGAGTAGACCAATGGCCCTTGATTGACAAACAATAAGGGTCCGGGACTGATCCCGTGCAATAGGAAAGCTCCCAACAACAGCGCCGTCACTCCATCCCCTGGTATGCCCAGTGTCATGAGAGGAATCAACGCTCCTCCGATAGTCGAATTATTCGCAGTCTCTGAGGCAACCAGTCCATCGATAATTCCAGTTCCAAACTTCTCAGGATGCTTACTTTGATTTTTGGCAGCCAGATAAGAAATCAGGTTCGATGTACTACCACCCATCCCAGGTAGGATGCCAATTCCTAAACCGATAAGAGCGGATCGAGTCAGATTAAATTTTTGTGTACCAAAGAACTCGCGGAGGGAAAAGCCAAAACCCTTGAGCTTGAACTTTACTGCCTCCAGGTCTTCCTGATCCACGCTTTCAGCTGCCTTTAATAATTCAGACACCGCAAAAAGACCAACCATAACCGGCAACAAGTCTAAACCAGCTTCGAGGGAGTGGAATCCAAAAGTTAGCCTTTGTACCGAATCTACTGGGCCGGCTCCGATCATCGAAATGAGCAGCCCGATTATCGCACTTCCTAAGCCCTTGGCAACTGACTGGCTCACCAAACTGGAAATCATCGACAATGAGAAGATACCGATCGCAAAATATTCCCACGGTCCAAATCTCAAGGCTACTTTCGCGATGGCAGGGGCAATGAAAATTAGCATTACCGTACTGAAGATTCCACCGATGAATGAACTGACAATACCTACTCCCAAGGCTTTCCCTGCTTCGCCACGCAACGCCATAGGAGAGCCATCATAAGTTGTTGCAATCGATGAAGGGGTACCCGGCATCCTTAGTATGATCGCAGGAATCAACCCCCCCGATATTCCGCCAATATAGAGGCCAATCAACAGCACTATCCCAGCCGTAGCTTCCATGCCAAATGTAACTGGCAGGAACAATGCAAGCGCAGTGGCCGCGGTCAATCCTGGTATAGCACCGAAAATTATTCCCACGACAACGCCAAGTAAAATCAATAGCATCATATACGGGTTCAAAACACCAAGTATTCCACCAACAATTCCGTAGTCCATTACATTTTCCTCTGTTAAAAGATTCCATTAGGAAGAAAAACTGAAAGCCCAAATATGAAAATTGCGTATATACATAAGTCGGCAACAATGGATATGACTGCAAATTTTAGATATTGTCCCTTCCGCTTTTTAGTTAAGATTAAGATCTGTATAAATAGATAAAGGAATGTCATAATCAGAAAACCAAGAATATCCAAAAGGATTAGATACCCCAACAGAACAAAGATACTAGCGACAGCTGCTTTCCAATTGGGGACATAACCTTCATTATTTACACTTGAGGGATTCATAGAAATTTCTACTTCAGATTTTCTTTTCTTCTCGATAAACGCGGCCTGGAGGCTCTTCCCTGCGAGACTCACTCCGAGAATCACCAGCAGTACCGCCGCTACTTTCGGAAATACATCTGATCCGATGACACTCACCCCCGGCTTCCGCTTGATGCCCAGCGAGGAAAGATAAACGATCGCACCCAGCATAAATAGGAATATCCCAGAGATGGAATCCTGCATTCTTTTTGTCATACCTACACTTCCATTGTAAAATTCATCCTATAAAAATTATTAGCTCTGTATTATGTACCAAGTTCAAAGGACACCTGCACGAGACAATCCCATGCAGGCATCCAAACTCGTTTAGAAAAACTCTTTGAGAGCCGACATTTCTTCATATTGGTCGTTCAACAACCTCAAGGCCTTTTCTCTGTTGGCAAAGTATGGCTCCTGAAAGTAGGAGGCTCTGATGGTCTCTTGGTATTCAGGGTTCGTCAAACAGATCTTTTCAATCGCCGCGTTGAATTTCTCAATGATCTCACTGTTTGTTCCTTTTGGGAAAAGCCAGATATAGTACCCGTCATTTGCTGCCTGATAACCCTGCTCAACAATAGTTGGAATTTCAGGAATATATTTCGGACGATTCGCAATCGGATTCCCAACTGCTACCAACTCTCCTGTTTTGAGGTAATCGGCGATACCACCGAGAGGATTCATTATAATATCCAGATGACCTCCAAGGAGTGCTGCCATACGTTCCGAGGTTCCACCAGCATCAACAAGATTGACATCAAGTCCAGCCTTCTTCAAATACAGTGCAGTAGCATGGTTGTGAGCTGCTGTAGTGATACCAAGATTCAATTCACCTGGGTTTTTCTTCGTATAATCAACCAACTCGCCAAAGGTCTTTATACCCATGTCCCCTCTAATAGTCACTATATCGCCGGCCCGAATACCTGCAATATTTGCTACTTCGAAATCTTCAAGTGTGTAATCGGCAGCACCGCTGATCATGTTCATAAGTATTGCGCTTGTGATGAACAGAACAGTATATCCGTCTGGAGGGGATTCAAGGACTTTTCTTGAACCGGTAACGCCTCCGTTGCCACTTGTATTGACAACAACCACATTCTTACCTAATTCTTTTGTCAGGTACTTCGCATACGTTCTCGCATTGAAGTCTGTGTCTCCACCAGCATTAAACGGGACAACAACCTGGATATTCTCTTTCGGCCACGCTTGTGCAGGACTTGTACCTGCTTCAGTTTGCCCGGTTGCCCAGATTGGCATAATTAGTGATGCCAATAGAATCAAAACCACTACCTTTTTCATTATTCTCTCCTTTTTTTCCTCTTCATTACCAAATACGATGTATGAAGATTTATTTTTAAACCTAACGTTCTAGGTTTTTTCAAAAATGTTATTTGTAATTTTTATTACCTTTTTATATTTTTATTTATTACTTTTTACATTTTATGTATAATCCATCTCATTCCGGTTGTCAATGAAATATTTTAAAAATATTAAAACCTGCATGAAAGCTAGAATTGAGGCCGAATTGAGCTATGTGCTCCAGCCATACCATAAATGGAAATTGCTATACATACAACGGAATATAAGGTATATTTTTTACAAAGTACAACGAATCAAAGGATTGTCATATGAGAAATGATGTTTTGGAACAGATCTCCCATTCAATGAAATCGTTCACAAAAACGCAGAAGAAGGTTGCAAGCTACATCATATTAAATGCAATGGAGGCAGCCTTCTCAACTATTGGACAAATCGCGAATTCGGTTGAAACCAGTACAACTACAATTGTCAGGTTTTGCATCCATCTTGGATTCTCCGGTTACGCCGATTTTCAACGAAACTTACAAAATGAGTTAAAAAATAGGACGGCGCCATCCACTAAGCTGGAAATCAACCTACGCTCTGATGGAAAAGATGATTTCATTAAGGAAATAGTTACACAGCAGATGGAGAATTGTGACACTACTTTTAACAATCTAAATAATGAACTGGTATTTAAGACTGGTAAATTATTGCAAAAAGCACATCGAATTTATATTTTTGGGTTGAGAACAAGCTACAGTATTGCCAGCTTCCTATATTTTAATTTGAATCGAATTTTCAATAACTGCGAGTTAATCAATCCGGCAGACGGTTCATTCTTTGAAAGAATAACCAGAATTACATCAAGTGATGTACTTATAACAATCAGTATGCCACGATATGTAACCGATGTTGTGAAAGTTGCCAAATTGGCGAAAACACGAGGATCAACAATAGTCGCAATTACTGATGATTATACTTCCCCTCTATCGGATTATAGTGACATTTTATTTAAAGCAGAATGCAAAAGTTCCGATTTCCACAATTCGGTTTTTTCTGCAATGTTGATTGCAGAGATACTTATTGGCATTTGCACAAAACAAAACACACAAATGGTAATGGATAACCTCACGGATACTGAAACGATTCTTAGAGACTTTGATGTCCACGTAAAGAAATAATGCGGCAGCCGATAGCATAGCAATACGGATAATTATAAGAAAACAAGAGAAGACTGTCTGGAAATCACCGCCATTGTATCATGGCAAGGGTTTCCCCTAGATTGCGCCTGTTCCTACTATAGGCTCCACAACACTCCTTCTTCTCTTCATAGACTTAAAACACACCCTCAAAACCTCACCTGTGATCTATTACTTTCAGCCTCTACTGGTCGAAAGCATCGTCCACCATCTTAATAAACAGAATGGGTACAGGTTTCCGACCCCAAGCAGGAATGCCCCATACCAGCAATCCAAATCACCTCACCCTTCATGCCATTCTCGGCGTCTGAATCTAAAATTATATTTCGCTTTTTTCCGGTCAAAACCCAACTCGCATCCGGAAGGTATCGAGGCACCTAGAAGCCTTCAAGCGGTATCACCTTCCGAGAAACCCACGAGCCCCGTTTCCATCCGGAAATCGAGGGGCTTTGCGTATCGAGGGTACGGTTTTCCGCCATAAGTCAGGGAGGAATACATGACCGAAACAGAGAAGAACCAAATCCACCAGATGCGCCGCCACGGGTGCACCTATCGGCATATCGCTGATGCATTGTCACTGAAAGAAGGAACAGTGAAGACCTACTGCGTGCGCGCAGCCAAGAAAGGCCTCATCGCACCAATCGAGCCAAATCGCGATAGCACCTGCAAGCAGTGCGGTGTGCCGATCGAGCAAATCCCCAAGCGCAAGAGGCGCATCTTCTGCTCCAAGGTTTGCAGCCAGAAGTGGTGGAACACCCACCTGTACCTGGTGGACCGATCTTCGAAGGCCCTGTACCACTTCACCTGTCCCACCTGCGGCAAGCGATTCGCCGTGTATGGAAACGACAAGAGGAAATACTGCAGCCACCAGTGCTATATCAACGCGCGCTACTACCGGGAGCCCTCCGATGAGCAATGATTCGTTCACCTCGGAATTGGGCTACCAGGTCACCTTGTCCATCGCTGTGGCTTTGCTGCGAACGGGACTGTTGACCGAAGGGGAGTTCGCTAGAGCCAGGACTTTGCTGCTTGAAAAGTATCATCCTCCTATCGGGATATTGTTGGCTGAGGTTGGTTGACTATCGGCTCGATACGAGTGATTGATACAATACAATCAATTACTTGTAGGGGAAAGATATGAGCCGTTTTTCAACAAAGGATAATCCAACAGGAGGGGACTCAGGACCATGCCAAAGATAACCAAGATCGATCGCAGCATCACTTCCCTTCCCACGAAAAGGCGGGTGGCCGCCTATGCACGCGTCTCGGTCGACTCGGACAAATTGATGCACTCGCTGGCAGCCCAGATCAGCCACTACAGCACGATTATCCAAGCTAACCCGTCTTGGGAGTATGCGGGGGTGTATGCGGATGCCGGGATATCCGGTACGGGGATGGAACACCGCAGCGAGTTCAGGCGGCTTATCGCCGATTGCGAGAAAGGAAAGATCGATATCGTCCTCACCAAATCCATCAGCCGCTTCGCACGCAACACCGTCGATTTGCTGAAGACCGTGAGGCACCTGAGGGAACGCAACATATCGGTCCGCTTCGAGCGGGAGAACCTGGACTCCCTTTCTCCTGACGGGGAACTGATGCTCTCTATCCTCGCTTCCTATGCTCAGGAAGAAAGCTATTCTATAAGCGAGAACGTCAAATGGGGTATCCGCAAACGGTTCTCCCAGGGACGCTTCCTTGCCTACACCATCTACGGCTACCGGTGGGCCGAGGACCATTTCGAGATAATCGAGGAGGAAGCCGAGGCGATACGGTTCATGTACCGCGCTTTCGCCGACGGGATGATGCTCACCGAGATATCCGATGCCCTGGCAAAACAGGGAGTCTTCAATCGGAAAGGACTCCCATTCGGTAAAACCTCGATAATGAGGTTTCTCGATCAGGAAAAATACCGCGGGTTCAGCATCCTGCAGAGGACCTTCGTGGACGACCACATCACCCATCGCAAGCAGATGAACCGCGGCCAGCTTCCCCGGTTCGAGGTGCAGGGGACCCACCCGGTGATCATCGACGAACAGTTGCACCAGAAGGTGGAAGCCGAACGCGAGCGCCGGCGCCAGGCGGGAGCGGTGAGGTGGCGACGCGCCACGTGCTTCACCGGCAAGATCATCTGCGCCTATTGCGGCTGCACCTTCACCTTCACCCCCTACTCCCGAACCGGTGAGCTCACGGCGTTCCAACAGGGCCACTACCAGTGTTCCCACAAGAGGAAGCAGGGAGCGAAGGCTTGCCCATCGAAGAGCCTGCCGGTCTATACCCTGCGCCAGATATGTTGTTCGGTTATCGGTCCGTTGGCAGGTGCATCTTCGGATGGACCGTTCGAGGAGGCCTGGATCGACAACCATGTCGATCATATCGTGGCGTTCGCCGACACCCTCGAGTTCCATCTCAAAACCAGCGAAGTGCTCACTACACCGTGGAAGAACACCGCCAAGCGGGATGCGTGGGCATACCGACGTGCATTGGCACAGCAACACGAAAATAGCAACGGAGAGGTACAATCATGAGAGCGGTACGCGTGATCCCGGCGGTCCGGGAATTTTCCTCAGGGCAGGCAACACATGCGTTTGCCCCCAAACGTCGGGTCGCGGGCTACGCCCGTGTTTCAACAGACAGCGAAGACCAATACGCATCGTATGAGGCGCAGGTGGACTATTACACGAGAATGATCAAGGCGAATGCCGAGTGGGAGTTTGTCGGCATCTATACCGACGAGGGCATCAGTGGCACCAGCACGAATAGGCGCGAGGGGTTCAAGCGGATGATCGCCGATGCGCTTGCGGGTAAGATCGACCTGATCGTCACCAAGAGCGTCAGCCGCTTCGCGCGCAATACCGTGGACAGCCTCTCGACCATCCGCAAACTCAAGGAACACAAGGTGGAGGTCTACTTCGAGAAGGAATCGATAAAGACCTTCGACAGCAAGGGAGAACTGCTTATCACCATCATGAGTTCCCTTGCCCAGGAAGAGTCCCGCTCCATCTCAGAGAACACTAAATGGGGTCGACGGAAGCGATTCGCTGATGGTCAAGTCACGGTGTGCTACACTCGCTTTCTCGGCTACGACAAAGGTCCCGATGGGAATCTGGTGGTGAATCCCGAGCAGGCGAAGCTGGTGCGGTATATCTTCTCGCTGTTCCTGCAAGGATTGACGTTCCATGGGATCGCCAAACGCTTGGAAAGCGAAGGACACAAAACAGGTACCGGAAACAGCGCATGGTACGCATCGGCGGTCAAGCATATCCTCACCAATGTGAAGTACAAGGGTGACGCGCTCCTACAGAAGTACTACATAGCAGACTTCCTCACCAAGAAGCCAATGGTGAACAAAGGTGAAGTTCCCCAATACTATGTGGAGAAAAACCATGAGGCCATCATCACACCGGAGATCTTCGATCTGGTGCAAAAAGAGGTCGAGTATCGCGTCCAGCATGTGGAGACGAGGAATGGGACCCACGTCTTTTCCGGACGCATCCGATGCGGAGTCTGCGGTGGTTTGTTCGGGCCGAAGGTGTGGCACTCCAAGAGCAAGTATCGCAAGGTGGTTTGGCAGTGCAACGAAAAATATGCCGATCGGCACCACAAATGCAGCACCCCACACTTGTATGAGGATGCACTACAGGATCTGTTCGTACAAGCAGTCAACATCGTCATCTCCACAAAGGATGAAATCATAGGAAACTTTGGGAAGCTCACCGAAGAAATCTTCGACACTGCCGCGGAAGAAGCGCACCTGGAAAGGGCGAAAGCAGAACGTCTCGGGAATGTATCGCTCATGGAACAACTTAATACTGAGAATGCCAGCACAGTGATGGACCAGCAAACGTACCAGAGCCGGTTTGATCAACTTTCAAAGCAGTATTCCGAGGTTAATAAGAATCTGGCAACCTTGGATGAAGCCATATGCGACAGAAGAACTCGCAAGACCAAAACGGAACTGTTTCTCAAGGGTTTGAAGAAGCAGGAGGGTGTGGTGACCGAATTCTCCGAGGATCTTTGGCATTCACTTGCCGATCATGCTGAGATCAATAGTAAAGAAGATGTGCGGTTCATTTTCAAAAATGGGATGGAGATTCGAATATAGACTATACCGTATGAGGACTTATTGTTTATAAACCATCATTTGCACAGAGTTGGTCGAACTAGTAAATGAAGCTCTATTTTGAGTATTTCTCTCTATAACTCAGCGAAACAGGGTTTTCAAAAACCCTGTTGAGGATAAGCTCAATCTTTTTGTACGGATCATCGGGTGGATTGACGATGAAAGAAAAGAGGTTGAGGCAGTCAGGAAGATTACCCCTATCGAAACCGGAATGAGAGTTTAGAAAATATTTGAGCTGCCGACACCGCTGATTGATTTCGTTCATAGGATTATCCTTGTCTGCCAAGCCTTTGAGGGATTTAGAGGAATAGGCTTCGCTCTCCAATTTTAGCTCTTTCACTAGTTTGCCGTGGCTTTTCTCCATATCATGGACAAGGGTAGAACCTAGTGTATCGTCCCAATGATATTTAAATATTAAGAGATGCATACCCTGATTCCTTTCTCACGATAGGATACAGTGATTTGAGTTTCACCCGTGCATCCTTTGTGGTGAATTGCCACTTGATTGGTGCTTTCAGCTGCTTTCTC